>CAYRQP010000015.1:0-51155 GCA_964426545.1 uncultured bacterium
CATTTTCTGCAACTTGACATTGGGTTTCGTCGTGCTGTGTGCAGGATAGGCGGGAGACTTTGAAGCCGTGGCGCTAGCTGCGGTGGAGTCAACCTTGAAATACCGCCCTCGGTACGTTGGAATTCTAACGGAGAACCGTTATCCGGTTCCCGGACAGTGTCTGGTGGGTAGTTTGACTGGGGTGGTCGCCTCCCAAAAAGTAACGGAGGCGCCCGAAGGTTCCCTCAGCGCGGTCGGCAATCGCGCGGCGAGTGTAAAGGCACAAGGGAGCTTAACTGCGAGACATACAGGTCGAGCAGATACGAAAGTAGGGCTTAATGATCCTATGGTTCCGAGTGGAAGGGCCATAGCTCACCGGATAAAAGGTACGCCGGGGATAACAGGCTTATCGCCACCGAGAGTTCATATCGACGTGGCGGATTGGCACCTCGATGTCGGCTCAGCGCATCCTGGGGCTGGACCAGGTCCCAAGGGTTGGGCTGTTCGCCCATTAAAGCGCTACGCGAGCTGGGTTTAGAACGTCGCGAGACAGTTCGGTCCCTATCCTCTACGGGCGGATGAAGTTTGAGGGGCTCTGCTCTTAGTACGAGAGGACCGGAGTGGACATACCTCTAGTGTACCGGTTGTCCCGCCAGGGGCATCGCCGGGTAGCTATGTACGGACCAGGATAAACGCTGAAAGCATCTAAGTGTGAAACCGGCCCCAAGATTAGACTTCACGATCTTTATGATCCTAAAGGCCACTCAGAGACTATGAGTTTGATAGGCTGCAGGTGTAAGCACAGTAATGTGTTCAGCCGAGCAGTACTAATTGGCCGTGAGGCTTCTGCACTTACATTTACTGTAAAGCAGAAATGGATCCTTCTCATGTATCCTGCATAGTTGTTAAAGAATTGAAATTGCTGGCGGCTATAGCGGAGGGGCCACACCCGTTTCCATTCCGAACACGGTAGTTAAGTCCTCCAGCGCCGATGGTACTAGTAGGTTCGCCTTCTGGGAGAGCAGGACGTCGCCGGCTTCAATCAAAAAGCCCTCGGGGAGAAATCTCCGGGGGCTTTCTTAATTAAAGGGACAGTATACTTAATTACCCCTGAATACCGAATTAAGGGGACAGTATACTTATCTATTTCTTCATCCGTTAGTACTGTATGTCACTTTTTCCACTCATGTCCTGACTGACTTGCCAAATTCCTTTAGTGGAATAAATGACGTACGGTACTTGAACTAGAGTGAAAACTACTTATTCAGACTTTCCAGAACCCCTTCAGCAATCGAGAATGGAACCGCTTCATAATGCTCGAAGTGCATTGTGAATGAAGCCCGTCCCTGGCTCATGTTTCGAAGGTCGGTGGCGTAACCGAACATGCCTGCAAGTGGTATGAGTGCTTTTACAATCTGGGCACTCCCCAGTTTGTCCATCGATGTGATGGTTCCCCTCTTTTCATAGACACTTCCTGTGATATTTCCTGCATACTCCTCAGGCGTAGTGACAGCGACACTCATTAGCGGCTCGAGAAGTTGGGGGTTTCCCTTCATAAAGGCTTTCTTAAAAGCGGATTTGGCACATCTCCGGAAAGCCATATCCGAAGAGTCAACTTCATGATGTGAACCGTCTGTGAGGGTTACTTTTACATCAACCACAGGGAATCTAGCAATAACACCCTCAGACATTGCATCGACGACACCTTTTTCGACGGCAGGAATGTACTCACGGGGGATGTCTCCGCCCTTGATAAGATTCCGGAATTCGAACCCATGTCCGGCCGGCATTGGTTTCAGCGTCATCACAACATGTGCATACTGCCCTCTGCCGCCGGTCTGCTTGGAGAGTCTTTCATTAATTTCGACCGTGGATGTGATAGTTTCCCTATACGCTACCTGTGGCGGGGAGGTCTTTACATTTACGTCGAACTCCCGTTTCAATCTGTCGAGAATAATTTCAAGGTGAAGTTCACCCATTCCCGAAATAATTGTTTCGGCTGTTTCTTTATCGGTTGTTATAGTAAAAGTTGGATCTTCCTCAGCCAGTTTAACGAGCGCGCGCGAGAGTTTGTCTCTTTCTCCGCGTTTTTCAAGCGAAACAGCAACTGAAAGAACAGGGGTCGGGAACTCTATAGCCTCAAGAATGATAGGATCATCCTCACAGCAGATTGTATCACCTGTTGATGTATCCCTTAAACCGATGATTGCACCAATCTCACCTGTGTATAGAGAATCGACTGATTCCCTTTTGTCGGCGTGGATCCTCAGAATACGACCGACTCTCTGTTTCTTGTTCTCAGATGAGTTGAATACATAGGAACCTGATTCCAGGGTTCCTGAGTAAACTCTCACATAAACCAGTTTTCCCACATGTCTGTCGGTTACAACTTTGAAAGCCAGAGCTGCAAGTCTGCCGGAGTCTTTCGGGGTTCGTTCCCTTGGGCTGCCGTCGAGACAGCGTCCACTTATTGGAGGTAGGTCCAGCGGAGAAGGAAGAAAAGTGATTACTGCATCCAACAGGCGTTGAACTCCCATGTTTTTATATGCACTTCCGCACAGGACCGGAACAACTTTATTCAAGTGAGTTGCTTTTCTGATTGCCAGGTTCAATTCATTTTTTGAAATATCTTCACCATTGCAGTACCTTTCGAAAAGATCTTCATCTACTTCACTTATCTTCTCGACTAGGTTTCTGCGCCATTCAGCAGTTTCATCCAGCATATTATCAGGCACCGCTTCTTCATACCAGGTGATTCCCCTGTCGGACTGGTCGTAATAAACAGCGCAGTTATCGACGAGGTCTATTATTCCCGCGAACCTATCTTCTGCACCAATAGGTATTACAACCGGGACGGCGTTGGCTCCGAGCTGTTTCTGAATAGAATCCACCACACCGTGAAAATCAGCGCCCAGCCTGTCCATTTTATTCACATATGCAATACGCGGAACTGAATAGTTTTCTGCTTGCCGCCAGACTGTTTCGGATTGCGGTTCGACTCCGCCTACTGCACAGAAAAGAGCAATCACACCGTCGAGCACTCTGAGGCTGCGCTCGACCTCTACTGTGAAGTCGACATGACCGGGAGTGTCTATGAGATTGATCATGTGACCGCGCCATACCGTGGCAGTTGCAGCACTGGTAATTGTAATTCCCCGTTCCTGTTCCTGGGGCATCCAGTCCATGACAGCTTCTCCGTCATGTACTTCACCCATTCTATGAAGTTTTCCGGTATAGAACAGTATTCGTTCAGTTACGGTAGTTTTACCCGCATCTATGTGAGCCATAATTCCTATGTTTCTAAGTTTCTCAAGTGGGTATTTTCTGGACAATTTACATGTCCGTTCTTGATATGAATATCTTGGTTTGAACTTCTAAGTGATACATAACTTCCTCTCATTAATATTCTCTATTATAATCATGAGACAGACCGAATACTCAAACACAATAGATAGGGAGACCTATGAGAAATTTTATCATTGTATTACTAATAGCTCTTTGCTCAGTATATGCAGAAACCACAGTCAGCGGGGAACAGACCGGAACATGGACATCAGAAGGTTCTCCCTATCTCGTCGTGGAGGACATATTTATCCCATCTGCATCGAGTCTTATTATCGAACCCGGAGTAGAGGTTAGTTTTCAGGGGTATTATCAGTTTGTCGTGAATGGATATCTGCAGGCCGAGGGGACGGAAGCAGACAGTATTTATTTTACAACAGATGACCACGATACCGGCTGGGGTGGTATCCGAATCGATTCCGATGACATTTGTGATTTCTCTTTTTGCAGAATTGAATTCGGCATAAGTTCTGCAGGAGAATATCCCGATATTCACGGTGGCGGAATGGCACTCCTTACGTCCAATGCAATTGTCTCCAACTGCGTATTTGCCGATAATGATGCAACCGGTTCGAGCAACGGTATGGGCGGGGCTGTATATGCGATAAACACAGGAGATATTGGTGTAACTCTAACTCGTTTCACGGATTGTGTATTCATTAGAAATCATAGTTATGGAGAGGGCGGTGCCATTAAGTTCACTTCAGATTTCCACACGGAAATTACAAACTGCAGTTTCATAGAAAACGATTGTGGATACGGAGGCGGTGCGATTCACTGTTATTCAGTGGTGGGAACAGAAATGGTTAATTGTCTTTTTGCCGGTAACTACACAATGTATGCGGGCGGAGGTGCAGTCGGCACACTCGGAAGTTCGAATACACTTTGTTTCACAAATTGTACTTTTTCCGGCAATTCCGCAGTGACAGGAGACGGTGGAGCTGTCAATCTCGCTTTCGCAGATGCCTTTGTTGTAAACTCGATAGTGTATGACAATCCGGGGATGTACAGCGATGACATAAATCTGGACTACGGCGGTTATGCAAATATCTACTATAGCGACCTTACAATGCCTGCCGGAGCGTCCGGTACAAACAACATAGAAGAAGACCCGCTATTTGTTAATCCTGTCAATTTCGATTTTACCCTTCGAAGCACTTCTCCCTGTATAGATGCCGGAATCGCCTTCTTTATGTTTGGTGCAGATACGCTAGTTAATCTGAGTCCGGACCAGTACACAGGGAGTGCTCCTGATATGGGGGCTTTCGAATACGGCATGACAGGTATCGAGGGGGAAGCAGCAGGTCCGGAAACCGGACCAATACTTCTGCAGAACAGCCCCAATCCGTTCAGTACAAACACTTCAGTCATTTACAGGATTCCGCTTGATTCTCATATAACGCTGACTGTTTATAATCTGCTTGGACAGGAAGTACGCAGATTGGCCGACTCTTATCAATCCGTGGGGATCTACTCAGTCATCTGGGACGGGAAGGATGACTCGGGATACCCGGCAGCCGCAGGTTCCTATCTCGTCAGGCTTCAGTCAAATATGGAATCACACAGTAAATTGATAATATTGCTGGATTAGACAGCTAATCAACCGGATTAGGGAGAAAAAAAATGAAAGATGGAATCCACACAGTCGGCTGGTTTGAAATTCCCGTTACGGATTTAGAACGGGCATGTGCTTTCTACGAACACATATTTTCCACAAAACTCCATATTCATCAGATGGGGGAAGATGCCATGGGGTGGTTCCCGATGAATGAAGATGACTGTGGTTCTCACGGCAGTCTGATTAAGTGTGAGGAGTATAAGCCGTGCCACAAAGGTGTGAAAATCTATTTCTCAACACCTGACATCGAAGCAGTCCTTGTTAAAGTAGGAGAAAAAGACGGGGAAGTAATCACTGAAAAGACCGCTATCGGAGAACACGGCTTCTATGCGCTTATAGAAGATACGGAAGGCAATCACATTGGCTTGCACTCCCGTTCTTGATTTACGGAATGGATTTGAAATGAGATTGCCCATCACCGGAATTAAGGGGACAGTATACTTATCTCTTATAGATACATATTATAAATACATATAAAAAATATAAATGTACATAAATACCGTCATTTGAAAGAATAGGTAAGATGGAATGATGTGTTCAAATAATTAAGTATACTGTCCCTTTAATTGAACATGATTTCTTCGTGCCCGTTTCACACTTTTGTTCAATCGTTGGATGAATTGCTATATTTATAGATACAATTCAACCGGGGGATGTTTTGAAGACTAATGACGCAGGCATTATTACGATAGTCCGCCGAGAACTGCTTCATCATGCTCAGTTCACCGCCCTTGGAGCGCTTGCCGGAATAGTCATCACACTAATATTTCTTAAAGAACTGTCTCACGAGACAGCACATGATTGGTTTTATGTACTTCATCCGCTGCATGTATTACTGAGCGCTCTTGCAACTGCATCGATGTATGAAGTCTATCAGTTTAAGAATACCGGGAAGAAGTCTAATCTTCTTAAAATACTGCTGGTCGGATATGTGGGTTCAATCGGGATAGCGACACTAAGTGATTCCATAATTCCCTATCTTGGTGAAATACTCCTTGATATGCCGGAAAGAGAAATTCACATCGGTTTTATCGACAAATGGTGGTTTGTGAATCCCCTGGCGTTGGCCGGTGTAGCCGTTGCCTATTTCAAACCGACAACTAACTTATCGCATTCAGGTCATGTGTTGTTGAGCACTATGTCATCACTCTTCCATATTATGATGGCAACTGCTGTATTTTCGACATTTACATATTTTGCAGTATTCCTCTTTCTGTTCATCGCAGTCTGGATTCCATGCTGCATAAGTGACATTGCATTTCCCCTGCTATTTGCCCAAAGGAGCTCAAAAGAGTGAAATCAAGACTACTCAGTCTGAGTTTTATCGTGATTTTTGTCATTGCTTCAATAGTGTATTCAGGAGGTACTCCTACCGGTATTTATCCGGGTGAAGTAATTGAAATACCTTCTTTTCATCAGGCAGAACATGAAGAACACAGCAACCTGGGGGCAATGCGTATTTCAGGAGTCGACGGGGGAGCGGAATTGAACAGGACTGTCTTTGGTTTCCTTCCATACTGGGTCGATGATGTCTGGCTTAGATATGATTTGATTAGCGTGCTTTCCTGTTTCTGTGTGGATATTGGTTCTTCAGGGAATATCACTGCATGGAACGGCTTTCCGGGAGCGTTCGAACCTGCAATAGACTCTATTCATACCGCAGGCGGGATAGCAGTAATCACGGTCGTGAATTTCACTTCTTCCTCGATTCACTCCATACTTACTACTAACAGGGAAAGTGCAATCAGTACGATAGTATCTCTTGTAACCGACTACTCCGTGGACGGGGTGTCAATCGACTTCGAAGGTGTCAACAGCAGTGATATCGACAATCTTACGGCATTCATGGGTGAGCTGAGAGACGATCTCGACTCCGCGGCTCCGGGCAGCCATCTTTCTATCTGTACTCCTCCCGTGGATTGGAATGGTGCTTTTGACTATTCCGCTCTTGCAGAAATCTGTGATGCCCTGTTCATGATGTGTTACAATTTTCATGGTTCCTGGTCAACGGTCGCAGGCCCGTGCTGTCCACTTACGGGGTGGGGGTCTACCCCCGAGTCCGCCAGCAATATGATGTGGTGTCTTGGAGATTACACCATCTATGCACCTGAAGTTCACGACAAACTTGTTGTTGGATTTCCGTATTACGGCTTTCAGTGGGAAACAGAAGATGACCGGACTCATTCCGGTATTACAGGAAGTTGCAGTACATTATTCTACACCACACTGGTAGGCAGGGCTGAAACTTACGGCAGACTGTGGGACACCGAATCACTCACTCCATGGTATGTATTCAACGATGGCGGCTGGAATCAGGGATGGTATGATGACAGTGTCAGTTTAGGTTTGAAGTACGATATTGTCCGTATGGCAGATATGCAGGGAATCGGGATATGGGCGCTTGGCTATGACGGTTCGAGGAATGAACTCTGGAACTGCATCGAGAACTCATTCTGCGGCGAAGCTTGGCAGGACAGTATCACCGACAATCTCGAAAGCACGTGTGCAGTGTATGGTCCGGCTGAATACTGGCGCAATGTTACAGAAGGCGGGCTGTTTCACAGTTATTTCTATACTCTGTCCGTTACATCCGGACCAGAGGTTAACTGGATAGAATGGACTTTCAACCTTCCCGACAGCAGTCAATCCTATTTTCTGGATGTGTGGTTGCCGGCAGGTGGAATTGCAACTGTCGATTACCGCGTAAATCATGGTGGTTATACGGATACAGTGACAGTAGATCAGTCTCTCTATTCAGATGTATGGGTACAATTTGGCGGACCCTGGTCAGGAACTGACGGTTTAAGCGTAACGCTCGGTGATGTGGCAGGTGTTTCGGGAGAAAAGATCGTTGCCGATGCTGTCAGATATTCCTCATATACTGGAATCGAGACTTCTCCGGATACCTATATTACAGCCCCTCCCATCATTTTGAACTCATGCAATCCTGCGGGTTCGTTCAATCTCACATTGCCTTCGTTCTCAGTCGTGACTGAGTTTACCATTTTCGATATTTCAGGGAGGGTCCTCCTCAGTTATCCTATTGAAGCAGGAGATGAAATTGACCTGATATGGCCTCTTAAAGAATTGCCATCGGGTATCTATTACTGCACACGTATAGTGGAAGGACTGCATTCGACTCTCGAACTTGTTCTGGTTAAGTAATGCACTTGATTTGACATAATTCTCTTAGGTTCGTATTGTATATCTTGATAGCGTTGACATATCTATGTGATTAGTTCGGTACTTTTTAACTTATCAGATTGGAGACCCAATGAAACTGTTTATTGCAATTGCAGCAACGGCACTGATTTTGTTTGCAGCGTGTGAACCGTCCGGACCGACCGGGACTCTTCCTGTTGTTCAAAACCTCACCGTCGTAACGGGCTCATGTCACGGAGACACTGTTGTTCTTTCGTGGGATGCACTGGATGTTACTGTTGACTGTTACCATATCTATTTCTGCACAGCCGCCGGTTGGATATCCTATGATGAATTTGTTACAGAAGAGACTACTTATTCTCACGTTGCATCATCTACCGGATTCTACCGTGTCAGTGCTTCTGAGGGAGCAAACTACTCTTCCGGTTACTCGAATCAGGTGCACACTACTACTAACAGGATTAGCGGTCCGTTCAGACTTTATTTGGATGGTGATAACGGGTTTATCCTTGGACAGGGGAGCGGAACCGAGGGTGATGCAACTTCAGATTCCTTTGCTCAGCATGTCTATATTGCCGAAGACGGCGGACACATCTATATGTACAACGGAGCATTCGATGGCGGAACTTACCCCAACGGGGAAGAGACTCCTCTGTGTCTGCAGGGAACCTATGGTAATGCAGCTCCGGAACCATCATCAGACGACTGGGTTGATTCCGTACTGGTTGAAGGATCCTTTACTTTCCTCTTTGCTAAACTCGAGAATGGACATTATGCACATATGAGCATCGACACCGTCTACACAGACGGTATAAGGATAAGCATGTATGAATACCAGACAATCGAAGGACTTCGTCTTTTCGATGTCTGGTAGTATAGCACTGTTCCATTAGATAGTCAGACCGGCGGTATATTTTGCTGCCGGTCTTCTTCATATACAGATAATACACGGATACTTGCATTACGGATCGTGACAAAGTGTTTTAGACTCTATATTTTACACAGGGCTGATTAAGCACATTTGCGAAGGAGAATACATGACCGCATTACTGCTGTCTCTGATACTGGCACAACCAATTCTCCCCATCGGTCCGCAACAGGGAGCCATGGCAGACACAGAACAATCTCCTTTTGCTATACTGCCCGCTGATTTCCAAAATATGCCTGTACATACACCAGACAGAGGGGACTCGGATGTCCTGCTGATTGTTGCTGATTATCTCGAAACACCGCTTGCTGCCGAACTTTCACAGTTTATGACAGATATTCAGGCAGAAGGATGGTCAGTAAATATGACTGTGATAAGCGGGGGGACAGTCGAAGATCTACGCACATATCTTCAGGGATATAGTGATATCTCCGGTGCAATCCTCATTGGCAATCTACCCCGTGCCTGGTACGAAATGGAGGAGTTTGGCGGGAAACATGCTGAGTTTCCGATGGATTTATATCTGATGGATTTAGACGGTATATGGCAGGATGCTGACAGTGACGGAATATTCGATACTCACACGGGCACCCGCGCACCGGATATCTGGATTGGCAGAATAGATGCCCATGCCATTGAATTCGGGAATGAGATGAATCTCCTCAGGGAGTATTTCACATCGAACCATTTTTACAGAACCGGGAGCATATCAGTTCCGCCGAAGGCTCTTGCATTCAATGATGACGACTGGAGTTATTATGGAAGCAGCGGGTTGGATTACATCTATTCAGATGTCGAAGTTATCAACAGTTTATCGCAGACAACTGCTGCAAACTATAAGTACGAACTCGCAACAGGTTATGAGTTTGTCCACCTCATGTCTCATTCAAGTCCGTGGGGACACACATTCAAAGTACCGTATGGTTACAACGGGACAGTCATGCTTCCTGAAATCGCAGAGATAAACCCGATGACAGTATTTGTTCAACTATTTGCCTGCTCGAACTGCAGATGGACGGAACCGAACTGTCTCGGTAACTGGTATCTGTTTGGAACTGACCTCGGACTTCTTGCAATTGGTTCGACCAAGACGGGGGCATTACTTGACTTCAATGAATTCTATCGCCCAATCGGAGAGGGAGATATTCCCGGAGTCGCTTTCAGGGAATGGTTTGCCAATGTGGGTATCTATGACCCTGAATGGCATTACGGCTGTGTTCTTCTGGGTGACCCGACTCTGATGCCGCTTTCGGGGAGGAACCCCCTACGTAGCACAGTACCAGGTGTGCTTGAAGGCAGTGATAGTTACACTCGCGTGTCAGAGAGCAGTTTCAGTGACTGTTATCCTGTGACAGCATCGTATGGTGATGATACATGGGTTGTTTGGCTCACGGCGGAAAACGGAAGGTTGGATATTGCAGCCCGAAACCGGGGCGGAGACTCCTGGAGCGCTGTCTACTATGTCGATGCCGACGAGTACTGGGATTCGACACCTGATATCACTATCGACGGCAGCGGAATGCCCTGGCTTTCATGGAGTGATTTCTGTTACGATACCTATGATTATCAGGTAAAGACAGCCTGGGGCAACTACTTCGAAAATGTATCGGTTGCGGCGGATGGTAAAGGCTATGACGGTAACCCCAACCTTGTGTATACCGACCGTATGTGGCTTGTCTGGCAGGTTTGGCGCCGCGGTGAGGGCGACATAATGGTAAAGGCGCTGGATGCGTCTTTCCCCGAAACATATCTCACCGGCACGAATACATGGGATATTACTCCTGTTGCCGGCGCAGACGCTTCCGGCAATGTTCACGCCGCCTGGGTCGAGGGAACTGCAACCGGACAGAAGATAATGTGGACGATGGGTGATGAAAACGGATTCGCAGCTCCAGTAGAAGTATCTACGGGTGATTTTTGTCAGTCTCCGGAACTTGTGCTGCTGGAAAACACCCTTCTGCTTATCTGGGGAGAATCGAATGATGCAGCGGAAATCATTGTCAGAACCTGGAACGGTTCGTCATGGGAAGATGAAGAAATTATCTATTCATCGACAGACACTCAGGTGTTTACACCAACAGCGGGTATCTCAGATGCAGGGAAGATATTCATTGCATGGCAGGCGGGGAACGGAATCGATGCTGAAATATGGCAATCCACAAAAGAAGCAGTGGGATGGTCTCAGCCGGTTCAACTTGTAAATCCAAGCGGCCCGGCATGGATGCCTGCACTTACAGATGGAATAATCGTATGGTCGGGTACGGGCAGCGGTGATTCCTGGGATATCTATGCCTGTGTTGATGGTGGTGTAGGTATCGAGGCCGAATCAGTATCTACCATGGAATTCGAATTTAGAATTATAAGTAATCCTGTTGATATGCAGCTGACGGTTTCACCTTCAGTTTCGAATTGTACTTCTATTCCTGTAACACTGCATGTATATGACATTACAGGAAGAAGTGTAATTCAAAGAGAGATTACAATAGAACCGGATGAGTTAATTAGTATTTCCTGTGCACAAATTCCATCAGGAGTCTATTGTCTAGTGCTGTCAGGAAGTGAAGATATCTGGTCTTCATTATTTACTGTTGTCAGGTGACAGGCATTTAACTTATTCAAAAGAGTTCAAACTCGGGATTAGGGGGAGCAGCATTTGGTTTTTATTCACCGCTGTTCTCGGGAAGCGTATTGAGTTCTTCCCATACACGGTTTAGCGGACCGATTTCAAACGATTTCTCAAATGCTTCCTGAGCTTCCTCGTATTTACCCTGATGATTTAGCGTCAATCCCAGCAGTTCCCACCCGAGAGAATTAAGCGGATCGATTTCGAGTGCCCGTTCAAATGCTTCCTGAGCGTCTTCGAACTTCCCCTGATTGTCAAGCACCAGCCCCAGCAATTCCCAGGTAAGCATATTAAGCGGGTCGACTTCAACAGCCTGTTCAAGAACTTGCTGCGCTTCTCTGTCTTCTCTTCGACTCGCAAGTGTCCATCCCAGCTTCAGCCAGGCCCATGAATTAGAAGGGTCCAGCTCAATAACCTTCTCAAAGGCAATCTGAGCTTCTTCATATCTTTCGCGGTGTCCAAGTACCGAACCGAGCTGTCCCCATGCCCAGGGGTCAGTAGGATCTAATGCAATAACCTGTTCAAATGCAGTCTGGGCTTCTGCATACTTCCCCTGATTATCGAGTGTGGTTGCAATCTGCCCCCATACCCACGGATGAGAAGGGTCCAATTCGATGGCATGTTCGAGAACTTCCAGCATTTCCTCATATTCTTCCAGGTTTGCCAGTATCCATCCCAGTTTTCGCCACGCCCATGCATAGGACGGATCTAAATCGATTGCCTTCTCAAATGCTGCCTGAGCTTCTTCATACATCCCCCTGTAACCCAATATCCATCCGAGTTGTCCCCATGCCCATGAATTAGTGGAATCAGATTCAATAATCTGCTCATATATTTCCTGCGCCTCTTCGTATTCTTTCTGCTTTGCCAGTATCCATCCGAGTTCTCCATTAGCAGGGAAACCGGCAGGATCTAATTCAGATGCCTGTTCAAACGCAGTCTGTGCTTCTTCGAACTTATCCTGATTGGCAAGTGCGAAACCAAGCTCTCTCCACGCCCATGAATCTGTAGGGTCTAACTCGACAGCTTTTTCAAATGCTTCCTGCGCTTCTTCGTATTTTTCAAGACCAGCGAATACCCAGCCCAGTCCGCAATACCATGAATTTGAAGGGTCCAGTTCGATTGCTTTCTCAAATGCTTCCAGAGCTTCCTCGTATTTCCCCTGATTACCAAGCACCCATCCAAGTTTGCCCCGTATCCATGGATCTGAAGGATCTAATTGAACAGCAGTCTCAAATGCGTCCTGTGCTTCTTCGAACTTTTCAAGGCTGGCGAATACCCAGCCCAGTTTACCCCACGCCCATGAATCAGTTGCATCCAGTTCAATAGCCTTTTCCAGTGCTTCCCGGGCTTCGTCATATTTCTCACAGCGGCCCAGGACCCATCCCATCTGACCCCAGACCCATGAAACAGACGGGTCCAGTTCGATAGCACGCTCATAGGCTTCCTGAGCGTCGTCGTATTTTTCCTGAGTATCCAGGACCCATCCAAGATTTCCCCAGCTTCGAACAGATTCCGGCCATTTTTCAGTCATTTCATTAGCAAGAGAGAAGGCTTCATCGATATTTCCCATGCCGATGTTGTTTCCTACAGATAGACTCCGGATGATCAACCAATCATATCCACTGTTCTTCAAGTCTGTAATTAGTTCCTGAGATTCTTCGTATTCCTGCATTACATTCAGAAGAAAACGGGCTTTTCCTATCTGTGCGAGAGTAAAACCAGGCTCGATTTCCAATGCCCTGTCGAATGCTGACATGGCAGATTGAAGAGCATCTGCTTCATAAAAGTACCACCCGAATGCGGTCCAGGCGTAAGCTGAGGACGGATTAAGCGCCAGCGCTTTTGACGCATGGATATATCCAGAGTACTCCTCGTGTGTGTAGTTCTCTGAAATAGCGAGTACTGCCCATGCATCAGCGTTGGCCGAATCCGCTTCAACAAGGAGCAGAGCTTCCTGTTCCGCCGGATAATACTGTCCGTTTGAAAAATATTCTTCCCATTCAGGTAATCCGGTAAGAAGCATTGTTGACAAAACTAAGGCTAACATAACTCTCCTTCGAAGCTGAATAATGATACTATATTTTATAATATACAAATTATTACCATAAACTAAAGGCGTGATAAAAGTTCTGTTCTTGCGGGAAGTTTGACATGGTCAGGCTTTACTCATTATGTATCTGTAGGAGAAGAATAACTCTCCCCAAGGAGCACATTGAATGAAAATCAATCACTATCTGAAATCGAACTGGGATTTACTGAATGAGTTTGAGAGCGATCAGAGCAGAGGTGCAGAGCCGCCTGTACTTCAGAAACCTATTCCCAATGAAGCCAAAATAACAGCACTTCCGGGGATCGATGAGAGTAGTTCTCCCACAGGTTCAATTTACTCCATTATGTCACAGCGGAGAAGCATCAGGAAATTCACATCCGAAGCAGTTACACTTAATGAACTATCCTGGCTTCTCTGGGCAACTCAGGGAATAGAGAAAGTTTTCCGTGGAGGGATAGCTTCACTGAGAACAGTCCCGTCCGGAGGCGCCAGGCATCCGTTCGAGACATATCTGTTCATAAACAATGTAGAAGATCTTGAACCCGGATTGTACAGATATTTGCCTGTCGAGCATTCTCTTGTTTTTCTCGGAGAACAGATTCCACCTGAAAAGGTAAGTGAAGGCTGTCTCGGACAGACGTTCTGCGGAGATTGCGCCGTTTGTTTTGCATGGTCGGCAATACCCTATCGTACTGAGTGGAGATACGGACCGGCTTCACACAAGGTTATAGCAATTGATGCAGGTCACATGTGCCAAAATCTCTATCTTGCGTGCACTGCCTGCGGACTCGGCACCTGTGCAATTGGAGCCTATGACCAGAAACAGATGGACAATCTGCTTGGTCTCGATGGAGAGGATGAATTCACAATTTATCTTGCTCCGGTGGGCAGGAAGAACTGAATTGATTCTATACGATTACATTCGAAGATCAGATTAAACTTTGAGAGAGGAAATGAAATGATATTACTACTCTGTCTCCTTGCAACAGCTCCCGATACACTTTGGCAGAATGTCACAAGCGGCGGTGTTTACTGTTTTGCGGACCTTGGAGATGTCAATGGTGATGCTGTCTCTGATGTAGCATGCGGAGTTAATTTCTGGGATGACGAACCAACCCTATGGTGTATTTCAGGTGCTGACGGTGCAACTATCTGGAACAGTGACCTGTATAATGGAATTTATCAGGATGAAGGTCTCAAAGGGGTTCCGGATATGAACGGAGATGGGTACGGGGACATATTGATGGTCACTCCCGGAGGATATGCACCGCCCGGACGCTGCATGCAGCTCATTTCCGGAGTCGACGGTACTCTCATCTGGCAGTGGAGTGCATACAATTCAGTCCCGGGGGGTACCGGCTGGGGATACTGCTGCGACATTCTGGAAACTGATTCTCTCGATGAAACTTCACCGGACTTTATCGGCGGGTTTGGTACAACAGGTGGAACCAATACCGGTTTGGCAGTACGGATAAACGGTTCAACGGGAGATACTCTATGGACAACTTCCGCCATAGATGCTGTTGAAGACATTCTGGCAGTTCCTGATGTAACCGGTGACGGAGTAGAAGAAGTTTACATCGGTATCGGTGGCAATTCCTATGCAGATAATACACTCAAACTGCTCGATGGTTCGGACGGTTCTTTGATATGGTACCGTCACGGCGGAGGAGATGTCATGTGTGTAGCGGCAGTCGACCGGGCGGATACCGTTCCATGGATGGTAAGCTGCACCTTCAGCGGAGAAGTTCAATGCTACAATCTGGGCGGGGACTCTCTCTGGGCAAGAGACATCGGTGGTACGCTTCTTGATGTGGAAGGCGGTCCTGACTTGAACGGAGACGGCATCGGTGAAGTTGCATGCGCTGCAGATGACGGAGGAACAATTTGTTTCGACGGAGCAACCGGAAATACTCTCTGGAGTTACGCCACCGGAGCAAATACATGGAGTGTAGCATGGGCTGATTCGGTCTATGATGATGGAGCATGGGTTTCCTGCATCGCAGGGGGGAGTGTCAACAGTAAAAAGATTACCCTTGTCAATGCTGAAACAGGGGAACTGCTGTGGGAACAGTCTTTTACGGAACGTGTATATAATGTAAACACAATGTATTTGGAGACAATCTCTCCGTCACCCATTATTCTCGTCGGACTGCAGGACCAGCAGAGTCAGCCGTATCACGCATGGGCATTCTTATCTTCGATGGAGACTTCCTGTTCAGGAAATGAACCAATCATCGTCCCCAGACGACTTGCCGCGAATAATCCGGCACGGAGTATAATGTCGCTGCAGATACCCGGAAACGGAAATTGGTCTTTCTCCATCTATGACATTTCCGGAAGACTTGTCTGGCAGGATGAACTTGGTGATGTGACTGCAGTGGATATCTCCGCCTGGCAGCCGGGCTGTTATCTTATCCGGGCAGTACAGGGAGAAATGCATATCACGGAAATGGTAACAGTAATGAGATAGAAACTTTCGGGGAAAAGTTATTGTCAGCGAAGAATTGTCAGTTCTTCGATTTCTTCGTATACGGGTGTCCTGAACCGAATCAGATAAACTCCGGGTTGCAGTCCTTCAACAGCAAATGAATGCTCACCTCCCGAGATATATCCATCCTGCAGTGTCGCTATTAGATGTCCCGAAAGGTCATATATGCCGATATCAGCTGTTGTACCTGCAGGCAGCCGGATATCGAGCACAGCATTTCCGAAAGCCGGATTCGAGGAAAGGTACATAACAGTGTTTCGCAGAGATGAAGTCATGTCATATCCGAAAACCCTCGGATGCCAGCCCTCGATCATCACTTCATAAAGTTCGGGCCAGTCAGCAGAGTACTCCTTCGACATCACCACTCTGTACTGCAATATGTAAACATCATCCGGCAGCAGAGCAGCGAGGTGTGTACCTGATTCATAGATAGGAAATCCCCAGTAGCCCATTGTTTCGGGAGTATAACCGGTTCGCAGTTGAAAATAGATCTCGTACTGTCAGGTTCATAACAATTCCAGCTAATGTAACTCCATTCGACCAAATCCGTGGCTATTGGGATGTATACCATACTTGAAGTAAGCATTCCAGATGTATTGAAGCCATCGACGGAAGCAGAGAGATTTTCTCCACAAACATCTTCATCGCTGAATATACCCATACTCAACATTAATTTGCCGGGGATATAATAATTTATGTTGGAAGAGTCGAAAAAGTATCGGAGAACCAATCAATAGGACCGGTAACTCCCGGACCTCCGCTCCAGTCGGTCTGATCCACACCGGGTTGTGCGGAAGCAAGGGATGAAATCAGAATAAGCAGAAAAATTAGAATATAGGACTTCATTTTGTACTCCCTTCCGAAAAGGTATGTTCGAGCATTTCTGCAAAATCGATTGCCCGGTCGAGTTTCTCCAATACGGTACCGGCTCTTATCGTCGATTGATTGAAATCACTCAGGTGTGAGAGAGTACCCGGCACCCCCAGAATAGCATAGAAGGGTATCATGTAATTTATGTATGCCGTCATATCGTAGTTCTGTAGAAACTGCCCAAAATCATATGAACTTGTTGTCCGGGCTATATACTTGGCATCGAATTCCGGGTTATCGAAAAGGACCCGTCTTCCCTGCAGAAAATTCAGTTTTGCCCCTAGGTTGTACCTTACAATTTTGAACCTGCAGGGGAAGTGCAGTGAACAGTCATATCCAACTCACCGTTTTAGTGAAAGGTTACAGCGATAGACCTTTCCCTGTAGATTCCACAGATTTTGTTCTTTCTGCGTTTCGTAAAGGGTTGGTTTACATCCGTTAGAATACCGCGGTTAATCTCGTGTTGATCAGGATCCTGCCTTTTCTCAATCCCGGAGACAGCAGATCTATCTAATCCCTGTGCGACTTCCTTTACGAGATTGCTGAGGTAATCCTCTCCATTATCTGTCATGCTTCACCCTCATTTCGTTATACGATATTCTAATTTCAAGTGCATTATCATTCACACACTGTCAGCAGTTTCGTTATGCTTTTGTTTCCGCAATCGAGCCTAACGGCATAAACACCCATCGGAACATCTCCCGCCCAGTCGAAGATGTAGGTGCCTGCAGCATAATTATCTTCATCGATATGCCGGACAAGCCTTCCGCTCAGGTCGAATACACTGAGATTGATATTTGATGCGGTGGAGAGGAACACTTCGAAAGAGAAGTCAGAATTACCGGGATTGGGGGAAACAGCAAGCTCGGGCATCATCGATACACTCACAGCATATGTGTCGATATTCTGGGTAGAGAAGTCGACAACAATTGCATAGTCGGGTCCCGGAACCGGTGCAACAGCAGATGCGGTTGTATTACAGTAGTCGAAGTAGAATGGTCCCGCAGAAAGGTCTTCATATTCCGAATCCCGATGAAATCTTGCAGGGGTGGAACCGATTGTTGCTGCAGTAAGAACAAGTCTTGTTCCGTCATTCGCGAAATCGATATCGATGACACTGCCATGGGAAGCGTAAGAGTTAGTTCCGGTAATCGAGCCTGTTAAAGGATCGACTGTTTTGACCTGTTTGTCAGAGTAAATCCCAATTGCAAACTGATCTGCATAACTGTCATAAGCAACTCTGAGCGGATGATTCCCGCAGTTCCATGTTCCCACTACACTTGAAGAAGCCCCGTCGACATTAATTAGAGAATAAGAACCTCCGGAGTAGTTTGAGACCATAGCTCTCGAACCATCATCATTGAAAGCAATCTGAAGCGGAAAATCACCAACCGTAAGGTCAGCTACAATTGTGTTAGTGGATGTGTCTATGACTTTTACTTTGTCATCGAAAGATGCTGCGACAAGACAGTATGTGCCATCCGGACTTACTTTTACATCACTCGAGACCATGCAGGCAACATAGGATACACCGATGATTCCGCACGGTATCTCAGCAATTTCCACACTTTCAGCACCATTCAGTTCAACAACTGATACAGTATTTGCAGAAATATTGCCGACGTAAGCATACGCATCATCAGGGGTCAGTGAAATTACTCCTGACCGCGCTCCGGTTGGGACATCGGCAATAATCGTATTGGTGTCGAGGTCGATTATTTTCACGGAATTGGAATTGAAACCGCATACAACCGCATATCGGGAATCAGATGTGACTGCGGCATCCTGTACTCTGTCGCCGATTTCAAGGACAGCGAGGACTTCCAGAGTAGCCATGTCGATTATACTGACATTGTCCGAAAGGGTATTGGAAACAACAGCAACAGAGCCGTCGGGAGATATAACCGACCTTCTCGAGCCATCCCCTTCTATCGTTGAGCCGGATAAGATATCTCCGAGATAATCGACAGAAGTGCTATCGAAAGTGTAGCAGTACACTCCTTCGTGAGAGTACGGGTAATAGCCGGCCGAATTGTTTGCAGCAGGGGAGACACATCCGGAACTCTGACTGTTGCCCCAGTAACTTCCTGCAATCGATTCCGATGCGAAGTCGATTATCGAATATCTGTTTTGACCGCTTACCGCCAGAGAATGATCTCCGGAAACCCCTACCCAGAACGCGGAATATGTGTCAGTAAAAGTGATAAAATACCCACCGTCGAAGTTTACAAGCGTGCTTGTGTTGTTATTGGTCGATACATATGCTTTCGAACCATCCTGATTTACCGCTATTTCCTTTGTCATGCCGTAGCCGTAACCTGTTACGGACACCATAGTTTCTATGCTGTATGCGGAAAGGTCAATTTTGTAAAGTTCCAGGGGATTCTGATATGTGATGGCGACAAGGGTCTCTTCATCACCGGAGACACCTACATTCATGCACTCGGGTATAGTAAGGGTGTAATCGATGTTTCCCGTAGACACATTGAAGAACATAAGACTGGTCTCGCCGTCTCCGACAGCAATGAGAGAGTCATTCGAAACGAGTTCGAACCCTGAAAAATTGAGAGAGAAGCGGTTACTTTCAGACCCCCCCCCGAATCCGAAAAGCCATATGGGGAAATCAATAATTGTCTTCGAGTGTGTCATCGAATCGAGACATATGACTTCGCACACATCATCGATGTCGCAGGCTACATAAGCATAGCTGCCATCGATGCTGCATCTTATCACCCAGGGCTGTTCCCCTGACTGGAAGGAAGCAGTTAAAGACCAGTCTGAAATGTCATAGATATCGATTCTGTCAGAGAAGGGGATGGCAATAACCAGGTATTCATCTGTACATGCTATTGCACCGGGATAGCCGTCGACCGTGAATGTGGTGTCGATTATCATTGTTGCCCAGTCCATTACGCTGATGTTCGATGTCATGTAATTGCAGACAAGGACTTTCTCCCCGTCATTGGTAAAGGTAATGTCCATCAGGTAGTCACCTTCGGGAAGAATTCCCGGTTCGATATCATCGACGGAAGCAGTTATCAACGGCACTGTGAAGGGTAGCAAGTCTTCAGCTGTTACCCCGCTGCAAGCATCGAATGTTCGGAAGTTGATATCTTCCGCAGCATCTTCAGAGACACCGAAACCAACAGATAAACACAGTATAATACTAAAAGCGTATAACATAAATCTCCTATGTGTGAAATCGTCTATTTTGTAGTATATAATAAATATTCGTAAAGGTGTTTGCAATGCAATATCAAACCGGACAGTAGAAAAATTGGATACAGACAGGATGAAATCAGCAGAACGAAAACACATTACGGTGAAATCACTGCTGTGTACCATATCCATTTCGCTTCTTCCCATTTTTGCTTCCTGTATCTTCGATTCTGCCCCCGAACCTTCCGGATTTCCCGATTCAGTGGAAGAAAGATTCGATTTTACAGAAACAGGACTTCCTGAAATGTCCGAGTTCTCTGTATCAGGTGAATTGGCAATAGTTACAGCAGGAACCAAGGCCGCGGTAATCGATATAAACAAATGTGAAATAGCTGCGGTTCTCGACCTTAGCATCGATATTGTAGATATAGGGGATACTGATGTTGGGAATTCCGCTTTTCTGTTGACGGAGAACTTGCTGTTTTCTCTCGACCTGAATTCCTATTCTCTCGGTGATCCAATTACTGTCGGGAAAAATAACAGATATCTGTCAGTTTCGTCTGAATCGAATTGTGCATGGATAGCAGGGGAAGAAACACTGTATATGGTTGACCTGGCTTCGTATCAGGTAACTGAAATTTCAGACAGCCTGTTCAAAGAGTGTCAGGGGATGATTGTATTCGGAGACATACTTGTTGTCGCTGACGGAAGCCGAAGCTCTTTTGTTGCATTCGAAACGGAAACATGGACAGAAGTCGGAAATTACCAGGTACCCGGGGATGTACTGGACATCTTCTTCGGTTACAACGGATTCATCAGTGCAATAGTCGAGAATAGCAATGAAATCTGGTATATCGATCCTGCCGGCTGCACACTCGAAGAGATGATCACATTTCCAGTGAATCCAACTGCGGCTGCGTCCATGCCGAACGGTGAGTTTGCCTACGGTGCCTGCAGCGGCATGGGGCTTGTGGTAGTATGCAAGTCAGGAGAAATCGAATTCACATCATCTAATTTTGGTGTTCCGGACCACATAAAAGTAAACAGAGACGGTACTCGTGCAATTATCTGCTCGCAGGAAAATGAAGCAGTGTATATATTGAAGTAGTTATTTCAGTTAGAAAGTGGTTTACTTGATAACCGAAGTACGGTTTATTTGCGAAAACAATTATCACAAACGTTGGGTTCTAAGTCCGACCCCGAAAGGAAAAAGATGAAATTACTTATGACACTGGTTCTCGTCTTGACTGTTGCTGTCAGCGCCGTTGATGTCGAACAGGCACTTGTCAAGGTTTATGGAGTCTACTCCGATCCGAACTACTATATGCCATGGCAGACAAGCGGGACGTACGAAGGTTCCGGTTCAGGCTGTATCATCGAGGATAATCTTATACTAACAAACGCTCATGTGGTTGCTAATGTAACATATCTCAGAGTTCGCCGCGAAGGTGATCCTAAAATGTATCAGGCAAGAGTGGTGCAAGTGGCTCACGATGCTGACCTTGCACTGATCACAGTCGATAATCCGGCTTTCTTCGAAGATAGAGATCCACTGCAATTTGGAGACCTTCCAGATATAGAGGATGAAGTCCGGGTATACGGATACCCGATGGGAGGAGATGCTCTCAGTATCACGCAGGGAGTAGTGTCGCGTATAGAGAATCACATATATACCCATAGTGGTTTAAACTTACTATGTATTCAAATTGATGCTCCTATAAATCCAGGGAACAGTGGTGGTCCGGTAATTGAAAATGATAAGATCATTGGTGTTGCGATGCAGGTCATGAATGAATCGCAGAGCATCGGATATGTAGTACCGACTCCTGTCATAATGCACTTCTTCGAAGATATAGAAGATGGTGAGTATGACGGATTTCCTTCTGCAGGATTCAACTGGCAGGGAATTGAGAACGAATCGATTACTGATAAATACGGTATTGGAGACCCCCAAACAGGTATCCTCGTAAATAGTACGACATATGATTCCCCCTCCTTTGAATCTCTATTTCCCGGAGATGTAGTTATGGAAGTTGATGGATATGAAGTTGCCGGTGATGGTACCATAGAATTGCGCGAAGGAACCCGCACAACCCTATCATACTTATTCCAGGAACGGCATATAGGCGAGTCTATATCTGTTTCTGTAATCCGTGATGGAGAACTGATGTCGCTTGAGTTGATTCTGGATAAAACACTGCATGATTTAGTTATGGTTGCCAAGGTAACTTATGATGTCAAGCCTGTGTATGTGATCTATGGTGGTTTAACATTCACACCTCTCTCCCTTAATTTTCTCATGATTTGGGGAGATGACTGGTTCACCAGAAGTTATGATTATTTTGCCGCTCCTTACAAATTCGGGAATAGAAAAACTGTAGAGCAGGATGGGATTGTTGTCCTGGGTTCGATTCTATCTGCGCCGGTCAATTCAGGATACGAAGATTACAGTTTCCAGATTGTTGAAAAAGTGAATGATGAACCGGTAACCGGTTTTGCACAATTCGTTGAACTTGTGGATAATGCAGAAGGCGAGTTCATCGAGTTTATGACAAACCTGGGAAACATCATCATTCTCGACCGGGAAGAGGCGATTACAGCAAATCCGGGAATACTCCGCAATTACAGCATTCAGGGAGAAGACAGATATCTGGGGGAATAATCCGCTGTGGTTGATCATGCAGGATAGAAAGGTTGATTTATTTGCGTAAACAACTATCACAAACGTTGGGTTCTAAGTCCGACCCCGAACTTGCTTTTGTTTACTCGACGCCAAAGGGGTATGCGACCCTTCGTCCGCTGTTCGAGTATATGCGGGATACAGGGTGGGATGTTTCACTGAATAAAGTCCATAAACACAAGTTCCGTAACAGAGAACTTCTCAGCCGGATAACCGATACTATCGTTATTGCCTACGACCAGCCGTTGTACCGCCTGGAGAAACAGGGATGGAGCGGTGAGTTCATCTACATCGAGCACGGGTTGAGCCCTGTGAAATACTACACCTACAAGTACGAATTTTTTCACAGGGCAGCCCTTTTGTTTTATCCGGGTGAAGTATTCAGGCGGAAAATGGAATCAATCGATCCGGATTTCAGCAACGGACTGCTTGGTGGTTATCCCAAAGTAGATGAACTTCTGATGATAAATATCGATAGAGATGAGATGTGTACTGCATTATCGCTTGACAGTTCAAAACCTGTGATTCTCTTTGCACCGTCCTGGGGTGGAAAACAAAGCCCGGATGCCGGTATTCACAACGCAAAACACCTCCGTGATGTCGAAAATCTTCTGATAATCCCACACTCGGCAGATTACAGGTTTGCGAAGCAGTATGCTGCTGTCATACCCGAAGGTGGAAATATCAATAAGTATCTTCATCTGGCAGATGTTGTTGTCAGCGATGTGTCTTCCGTACTCGCGGAAGCATCACTGCTTGGAAAACCTGTTGTGCAGGTCAGACTTCCGTCATATCCGGGATGTTTCCCCGAAAAGGACAAACGCAAAAAAGGGATATGGCTCGCTGATGAAGTAATCCGGAAGGAAGAAGAGGATACGGACAGAACAAAGAGACCGTTCAAAATTCCATATATCGATGAAGACTGGGATTTCGGGAATTCAACCGAGCCCTCAAAACTCGCTGATGCGATTCAAAGAGCAATCGACCACCCTGAAGGACACACATATGAAAGACAGTATTGGGCCGGACAAAGCTGCTGGAAAGCAGATGGGAAGACCTGTTCCCGGATTGCATCCATGATTGATACATATCTTTCGACAGGTGAACGCAAACAGCATGATTGATATATCTTATTCAACTGAATGTTTTGCGTCATTTAAGTGTTTATGGTATAATAAAGTATGAGTCCGACGGTATTCAGGTATAAAGGTTATAGATTCTTTTTCTTCTCAAGAGAGGAAGAACGCATTCATATTCAATGTATACTGTGCGGATGGAGAAGCAAAGTTCTGGGTTAAACCGGAGATTGAACTCGCGAAGAATCACGGTCTTTCAAATGCCCAAACAAACGAACTGGCAGTTGTAGTGGAGGAACACAGGGATGAAATCATCGACACTTGGAGAAAGCACTTCCAAAGCTGAGATCGTGAATATAGATATTCATGGAGTATGGGTATTCGTCAAAGGTAGTGAGTATTTCCTTGCCTACGTTGACTATCCATGGTTTAAGGAATCTAGAGTTTCCGATGTGCTGAATGTCGAGTTACTTCACGAATTTCATTTGCATTGGCCTGCTCTGGACGTAGATTTGGATTTGAGTACACTCGGAGACATAAGAGGAACCCCTCTCGTTTACAAATAACTTTTGTGAAAGGCAGACCGGATAACCTGCTCCCGGATTGCATCTATGATTCATACATATCTTTCGACGGGTGAGTGCAAACAGTAGACTGAAATCTTCATTATATTTGCAGACGTGACCGAAAGAACCGATTGAGTGAATTCACTAAAAGGGGAGTAAATGAAATCTGTCATTCTCGGAGCCGGTTTCGGCTCAAGACTCGGGAAACCCATGCCGAAGCCACTTACGATTCTAAGCAGCGGTGAAATGATAATGGAGCGTCAGGTGGAAGCTCTGATAAAGCACATGGATATTCACGATATCATTGTAATTGTTGGTTTCAAGAAAGATATGATAATGGAGGAATTCCCGGAACTGACATATGTCTTTAACAACATTTTCGATCGGACGAATACTGCAAGGAGCTTGGTACGGGGTCTTCGGAAGATAGATGGCGAGGATGTTATCTGGCTAAACGGAGATGTTGTGTTCGACCCCGAAGTAATTGAACGCATGTATAAATTCGACGGTTCATGCATGGCTGTCAATACTGCTTCAGTTGCTGAGGAGGAAGTGAAGTACAATGTCAATTCAGACGGTTCTATTCGTGAAGTATCGAAGATTGTATCAAACCCCCTTGGTGAAGCGGTTGGGATAAACAAGATCACAGCATCTGACCTCTCGCTGTTCATCGAGATGCTTGAGAAGTGCGATGCCAATGACTACTTCGAGAAAGGCATTGAATTTGCAATAGAAAAAGGACTTTCGATATATCCCGTAGATATTTCAGATCTCCTGTGCATAGAAGTCGATTTCGAGGAGGACCTGGATAAAGCAAACACTCGACTGGACGAAAACCGATGATTCCCTACTACATCACAACTCTAAAACTGCTTAATAAGCTACGGGTGAAGTACATTATTGGTGCAGACTCACTTGTAGCACTCAGCGAAGGCAACCTGTTCAAATATTCGAAAAATCTGGTAATATTCATCTTTCCCCGCCAACTTGTAAGACTTTTGACAGCTGGTATTCTGATGCTGTTTCACAGGATAATCCTGAAGCCGAAGTCCGCAAAGGGAAATTTATATTTCAGAGTCAGATTCAAGCCTACTTTGTTTACGAAACTGACGCATAAGATCAAGGTCTCAATACTTCGAAAAACGATTGATGGATACAGCGTATATTTAGGAGGTGAACTACGACATTACAGTGCAGAGGACCTTGCTGTCGAAACAACCGCAATTGACGGGATAGAAGTACCTGTCCCGGCTGACATGGATTCTTTCGTCGATAAGTACCGTGACATTTTGATGACACGTTTCTATAAGACACATACGGTTACACTGGATTGTGACTCTGAAACAGAAGCGGTTGACCTGATGTTTTCTGTAAGTAGAATCTTGACAGAACTGAATGTGGAGTATTGGATAGAAGGCGGGACATTACTGGGAGCGGTGCGCGATGGTAAACTCATTCCCTGGGACCATGACCTGGATTTCGGGATGAAGTTTACCTCGAACCCGGAGATGAAAAAGATAATCCGTCAACTTAAAAAGAAATACTATGTAAGTATCAGACACTTCACTGACAAGGAGGGCATCTGGCAGTTGGGAGAATTTCGGGTTCTGAAGATATCCCCAAGGCACAGGAAGATATTCAAGGATGATCTCTGTCTTGACCTGTTTGTCTATTACCGGGGTGAACTTCCAGGGACAGATGAAGAAGATGTATATATGTACGGAGTCTGGGGGCACAACGCTTATCATGAAACGGAGCACTTCGATACTATCGAAGAAATGGAGTTCTACGGGGGGATTGTTCCTGTTCCCGCCAATGTGGAGAAGTTCCTCGAAACAAAATACGGTGCTGACTGGAGAATTCCCAAAAAACAGTGGAATGTAGCACTGGATGATGGTTCCATCCAGGAAACAGAGAATCTGTGATATTTAGAAGAACATTAGCGTACTCATTCTATAAGGTAATTCATGATTGACTCGTTAGAAAAAACTCTCTTGATAGTTGCCGGTGGAGAATCCGTTCTTAAAAATGAGTATGGGAACGAAATCGACGTATTCGATACAGTTGGCAGAATCAATAATTACCGAATAGCTGGATTTAAAGAATACGTAGGCACTAAAACGGATATATGGTTCAATGGAGCAAATCAGGGATTGAAGAAGAGAGCGGATATCCCGGAGAGAGTTATCGTTCTTATTCCGGCGGAAATCCTTAAACGTAAAGGCGAGTCCATACATCAGCGCATTTGCACCCGATTGGGTGTGGACAGAGAAGATTATGAACTTGTCCCAAGGTCAGATATTTTGGAATATGAGTCTCACATAGGAGTTAAAAGGCCGACGACAGGCACTTCTTCCATCTTGTGGGGTATTGATCACTTCGAAACAGTTGTTATTCACGGGTTCGATTTCTTTATTGACACGAAATCACACTACAATGATAATGTACTGTTGAGATGGCTTGTTTCACAGGGAAGAATTAAAAAAGCAGGGAAGCACGATATGCAGCAGGAAAAGAAGTATGTTGAGAGCCTAATAGAAAAGGGTGCAGTAGTCCAATTGAAAGACTATCTATAATGAATGTGATAACAATCATCCCCGCGCGTGGAGGAAGCAAAGGGGTACCGCGTAAGAATATCAGAATATTTTCAGGGAAGCCACTTATTGTGTATTCTATTGAACACGCTTTGAATACACCTTCCATCGATGCTGTGTATGTCTCTACAGACGATGCAGATATTGCGGATATATCAAGGGTAGCAGGTGCAAAGGTCATTGACCGTCCTGCCGATTTATCGGGTGATACAGCCACTACAGAGAGTGCAATCGAACATCTTTTATCTGTGATTGAAGATAAACCCAATATTGTCGTTCTTCTGCAGGCGACCAGTCCGTTGAGACCTGAAAATGCAGTACAGGAAGCTCTCGATAAGTTTATGACGGGTGATTTTGACTCACTGCTTTCAATATCACCTTCCCATCGGTTCTTCTGGAAGGTAGATGGAGATACCGCTGAAGCGGAGTATGACTTTGCGAATCGACCAAGACGGCAGGATATCGAACCGGAAGATATTCGATATATTGAGAATGGTTCTGTTTATATTTTCACCTATAATCACTTCATGGAGAAGAAAAACAGACTTGGCGGGAAAATAGGTTATGTTATTTTTCCCGAAGAGTATGGCGGTGAAATAGACACCTTGACTGATTTCATCATGCTTGAATCGATCTATGCGGAGAAGAGAAGGACGAAAAATGAGCATTCTAGAACTTAAGGGAAGCAAAAGGAAAATCGGCTCCGCACAGCCTGCGTTCATAATAGCTGAGATAGGCATCAATCATCAGGGGGATGTCGAAATAGCCAAACGTCTGATAAAGACTGCTGCGGAGTGCGGTGTCGATGCCGTGAAGTTTCAAAAGCGGAACATCACGAGAATACTGACACAGGAAGGGCTCGACATGCCCTATGACAACCGCAACAGTTTTGGCAGAACTTATGGTGAGCACAAATACGCACTGGAACTCTCTGACGATGATTACCTTGAATTGGTAGAATACAGCCGGGAAATCGGTGTGATATTCTGTGCGTCCGGTTGGGATGAGGAGAGCATAGATTTTCTCGATGACCTTGGAGTGCCGTTTTTTAAGATGGCTTCGGCAGATCTCACCAATTTTCCGCTTCTCGAACACACTGCGAAAAAGGGAAAACCTGTGATACTATCGACCGGAATGGCGGATTTGGAAACTGTAAGACAGGCATATCAACACGTGGCTGAATTCAATAAGACAATCGCAATATTGCAGTGTACTTCGACATATCCCTGTGCCTTCGATGAGATAAACCTGAATGTTCTTTCGACTTACTCAAAGGAATTCCCTGACGCAGTAATTGGTTATTCGGGGCACGAAGCAGGAATTGCCATTCCGCCTGTTGCTGTAGCTCTCGGTGCAAAGATAATAGAACGGCATTTTACACTCGATCGTACATGGAAGGGCGGAGACCACGCAGCATCACTCGAACCCCAAGGGTTGTCGAAAATGGTTCGAGACATCCGGCATGTGGAAGAAGCTATGGGAAGTCCGGAAAAACAGATTCAGGAGTCCGAGGAGCCTGTTTTCCGGAAACTTGCAAAAAGCATAGTATCTATGGTTGACATATCTGCGGGGCAGGAGATCACCCGCAAAATGCTAACGACAAAAGGACCCGGTTCGGGCATTTCACCCATGAGAATGAATGAGATTATTGGAAAAAAAGTATTGAAGAACATCAAAGCAGATACTGTCCTGCACGAGGAAGACATAGAATGGTAGAATTAGGCATTCGAAATAAAGAGATGTTTGCAGAAAAAGCGAGAGAGATAAGGCTGGTTGTTACTGATATCGACGGTGTCTGGACAGATGCAAAGATGTACTATTCCCCGCAGGGGGATTATCTGAAAGCGTTTTCCACCTATGACGGAATGGCGGTGAAACTACTTCGGGAGAATAACATTCCTGTTGCAATACTGACAGGGGAAAATACTGAAATGGTTAAACAGCGGGCAGGAAAACTCTGTATCAAGTATGTATATCTTGGAGAAACCGAGAAATTGAAGACCCTCGAAAAACTTTGTGAAAAACTCGATATCACACTCGATGAAGTTGCCTATATCGGTGATGATGTAAATGACCTTGAAGTGCTTGCTGGGGTAGGTTTGTCCGCCATGCCTTCGAGCAGCCCGATTCTTGATCAGTTTTCTCCTGACCTGATAACCGGGAGAGGCGGGGGAGAAGGCGCTTTCCGTGAATTTGCCGACAGTATTCTGAAATACCGGCAGGAATAATGTTCTTCTACATTATCTATGTACTTTTTTCACCATTCTTTTGGCTGATTGTACTTATTGCCGGCCTTTTCGACAGAAAAATCAGAACCCGGCTGCAGCAGCAGTCGAAATCCTGCCGGACTGCCCTTGAAGCAGTAAGGCTGAACAAAGGAACAAAGACACTCATTCTGTTCCATGCTGCATCAGCCGGAGAATTCGAGCAGTTGAAACCTGTTCTTAGAAGAATCGACAGGGAAAAATACTTCATCCTCCAGACATTCTATTCCCCTACAATATTCGAAAAAGAGAGCGGATCAGATTACTTCGATGCAGTCTGCTATCAACCTTTCGACCTCCCGTGGTCCGTATCGAAGTTCTTTAAGCTATTCAAACCGGAGATATATGTCATCACAAGACATGATATCTGGCCCAATCATGTCCACTTTGCCCGGAAAAAGGGAATCAGGACTTATCTCATAAACGCAAATCTGTATGAAGGTTCATCACGTCTGAAATGGTATTCGATAGGTTTCAACAGGTGGCTATTCGGGAATTTCGACCTGATTATGACAGGGTCGGAACGTATTCGAACTCAACTGCTTCGGCTTGTCGGTTCCGATAGAGTCGAAGTGACAGGCGATACGAGATTTGACAGGATTGTAGAAAGAAAAGCATCCAACAAGAAAACTCATTTCCCCGCGGAAATACTTGAAACTGACAACATAATACTCGGCAGTATCATCGAGTCTGATTACGAAGTTGTTTTTGGCGGGATTACAAAACAGTACCCGGATATATCTTTGAAGCAGAACCAACATCGTCTCATAATTGTTCCCCACGAAGTCGATGAGGAAACGCTACAGGATATAGAAAAACGATGCACCAAGATGGGCGTGAGCGTTCAGCGTTACTCAACTGTGACGGACAGACTTACGGCGCAGACCATTATGGTAGATGCCGTTGGAATACTTGCAGACCTGTATGCCTATGCAAAACTTGCTTATGTGGGAGGAGGATTTGGACCAGGGGTACATTCGGTAATCGAACCTGCTGTTTACGGCTGTGCCATATCATTTGGACCCAATATCAGTATTCTCGATGAAGCAGTGACAATGCATGAATCGAATATTGGAAGAATGATACACTGCCAAGAAGAATTCTCCGGATTTCTTTCGCTTCTGTCGGAATCAGATAGATTATATCAGATAAGCGAAAATACCCTGGAATTCGTCCGAAAATCAGGCAATGCAACAGATAGAGTTCATGATGTGATCCTGTCCGAAAGTCATCCCACGGACTGCCTTTTCTGTAGAGAGTAGGAAGCTAAACGATGCATAAGAGAAACTCCGTAATAACATTAGATATGATTCAGGTGAAAGTTACGAGATAACGTTATCTTCTGTTCTGAATCTTCTTCCAGGTATCCCGCAGAGTGACCGTCCTGTTCAGGATTAGTTCATCGTCAGAAGAATCGATATCCTTGCAGAAATAGCCTTTTCTTTCGAACTGGAATGTAACTCCGGTATCGAAGTCAGCAGCCGATGGTTCAATCATGCATCTCTTAAGTTCGGTCAGTGAATCCGGATTCAGGGAAGTTGTAAAATTGTCTTCAGCAAGCGGATTCTCCACGGTGAATAATCTGTCATAAAGCCTGATGGTTGCAGGTTTTGCATACTCGGCAGAGACCCAGTGAATTGTGCCCTTCACTTTTCTGCCGTCAGGGGTACTGCCGCCACGGGTTTCAGGGTCATATGTGCAGCGGAGTTCGATTACATTGCCGTCATTGTCTTTAATGACATCTGTACATGTGATGAAATAAGCATATCGCAGTCTTATCTCCCGACCTTGAGTGAGTCGTCGGAATTTCTTATGGGGAATTTCTTGAAAGTCATCGCGTTCGATATACAGAACTTTAGTGAATTTCACCTTTCGCGTTCCGGCTGAGTCGTCCTCGGGATTGTTAATGCACTCGAGTTCATCGACCTTGCCTTCAGGGTAGTTGTCGATAACAAGGGGCAGGGGATTAAGCACACCCATCCGCCGTTCTACCCGTGCATTCAGGTCATCACGCATGCAGTATTCGAAAAGAGCCATGTCCACATTACTGTCCCGCTTTGCAACACCGATTCTGTCGATAAAACTTATAATAGCCTGCGGCGGTACTCCGCGCCTGCGAAGCCCTGAGAGTGTCGGCATGCGCGGGTCATCCCATCCTGATACATGTTTGTCTTCCACCAATTGAGCCAGCTTACGCTTGCTCATTATCGTATAAGTAAGGCTCAGACGGGCAAATTCCGTCTGTTGCGGGTGAAAAACTCCCAGTTGGTCGAGAACCCAGTCATAAAGTGGTCTGTTATCTTCGAATTCAAGGGTACAGAAGGAGTGAGTTATCCCTTCGATAGAGTCTTCAAGGCAGTGTGCATAATCATACATCGGGTAAATACACCACTCATCACCGGTATTATGATGATGCTGATGCTTTATTCTGTAAAGAGCAGGGTCACGCATATTCATGTTGGGCGAAGCCATGTCTATTTTTGCTCTCAGTGTCTTTGCACCGTCATCGAATTCACCGCTGCGCATCAGGCGGAAAAGGTCGAGGTTCTCGTCTATTGAGCGGTCCCTGTAAGGGCTGTTCCTGCCGGGGGTGGTTAATGTACCGCGGTAGTTTCTGACTTCTTCTCCCGAAAGGTCGCACACATAGGCAACACCTTTTTCGATAAGTTGCTTCGCATATTCATACATCTGTTCGAAGTAGTTCGATGCAAAACACAGATTGTCCCATTCAAAACCAAGCCAGCGGATGTCCGCCTTAATAGCTTCTTCGAATTCTACACTCTCTTTTGCAGGATTGGTATCGTCGAACCGGAGATTGCACTTGCCTGAGTTTTCTCGTGCTACACCGAAGTCGAGACAGATAGCTTTGGCATGACCAATGTGAAGGTAGCCGTTCGGCTCGGGCGGAAAGCGTGTGTGTACCCGTCCGTCATGTTTTTCTGATTCATTGTCCTTTGCTACCATTTCCCTTATAAAGTCAAGGGAGTTTTCATGTTCTTCTCGTGAGTTCATTTTGCCTTTCGTAATCAGTAAATAGAATTCATGCCGAAAATATAACAGTATCCGAAAGAAATGCGTGAAACTAATCCGGGCTAAAACTGTTTCTTCAGAAGTTTGTCATTCTCTTCCTTCAGAATGTACTCCAGAAACCGGGCGGCGTGTTTCCTGTGAATTGCTATCAGAATCCAAGGCCAGAGCAGCCCCCAGAATACGGCATTTCCTGAAAACAGGAGAATTGCAACCAGTTGTCCATTGTTTGCAGGTTTGAATTCGGAGAAGTAATCAGGTGGAATGGCTGACCGAAAGATGAACAAGTTCCCTGCAAGGAATATCAATATTCCCAGACAGAGATAAATCGAATACTTTGCCCATGTCCGGTACTTGAAAGAATACACCAGAGTATTTGCACAGGTATGGTCGATACTGATACGGACATCATTCAAGCCAATTGTAATGCCTGCGAGAATTCCTACTGAGCGGAAATGCAGCCTGTCGTATCCGCTTTCGAGTATTTCATAGTTATTTCTTCGATTGGTGGCTTTTGGGAAAAGTCCACCGTGCCTGATTCTATCAGTCAGTGCAGGAATAATATCCTTTGACAGTTTTTCCGTTGTCCATGTTCCGGTTCCCCGTGGTGCAAACGGATTATTCATTCCTATTCTTCTCCATTATGAAAACTTGTGAATTCCCCAGACATTGCGGAATTTCTGTTTTGCGTTCTCCGGAATATTGCCTGTAAAATCAAGTTTTATTATACCGTTATCTCTAACTCCCCAGATCCATCCTGATAAGATGTTCCTGTCTCCGGCAATTTCTGAGCAATCCTGAATGAAGGCAGATGTTGCATTCCCCTGCCGCTTTTCGACTTTTCCGTCACTTATCTCCAGGGAGAATACCGGCGGGATGAGTTTGCGAAGAAGAATCTTGAGGAAATCAGCCAAAGAACAACTCCATTCGAAAGACAGTTTGAAATGTCGAACTCTTCTGCATTCTACAATGAAGAGTCAGAAATTCAAAGGATATTGTCTTTCGGTCGGAAAATTCGAATATTGATTACATACTAAAGTGAGGGAAGATGATAGATAAGTCAGGTCTTTGGAGATTGCTGTTCCTGCGTTTCCTTTTGGGTATTCCATTTCTCTTTGGGGCATATTTTATCTTCAGAAACGGCGGTGTTCCATCGATTCTGGGTGTCTTTGTGATGCTGCCTGCCGCCTATCTGCTCACCGATCCAATCAGTAGTCTGATAAGCAATAAAGCGAATGTGTTTCATTCAGAAACAAAACACAAGCGCGAGCCGATATTCGGGCATGCCGACAAGCATATACAGATGGGTGAATTAGACGAAGCCATGGCTGTGTACGATGAATTTGCATTGGAGTTTCCTGACAATCCCGAAGTTTATGTAGGCATGATTAAACTTGCTGCAGAGTATTTTCAAGACATTGAAATGGCACGGGCTTCTCTGCGGAAAGGGCTTTCAAAAATTACTGACAAAGACGATAGGGCATTCCTGCTCAAGAATTTTCGAATTCTGTGCCGGCAGCTGCTGAAAACTGATGAAGGTGAAGACGCTTAGGAGAACTTATCCTACATAAGTAATGCAGCAGATGAACGGTGAAATGTATGGGTTAGATAACCCCGGTGAGTTTCAAAGCCATTCCTACAATGGCACATGCAAGAATTACCTTGATCCATTTGTCACCGTGTTTTATGGCAAATGCTGTTCCCAATATTGCACCGATGGAAGTGCCGCAGGAGAGAATCAGTGCTGGAAGCCATTTTACCTTGCCGTTTAAGGCGAAAATGATGATTGAAGGCAGGAGATATGCCGCAATGATTACAAGTTTCAGACTATTTGTTCTAACGAGAGACAATCCGCCAATCACAGTCAGTGAAAATATTATCAGGAAGCCGGTTCCTGCCTGAAGGAAACCGCCGTAAATGCCAATAAAGAAAAACAGGAAATACTGCAGGATGGGATGTTTTGGTTTTTCAAAAGTCTCTACAGTACCTTTACCGGTTTTGCGGAATATTATAAAAAGTGCCATAACCATTATCACGGAGAAAATTACCTTAAAAGTGTTCTCAGGGACTTCGATGGCAATCCGGGCTCCGATAATGGATCCGACCATTGCAGGTGCAGCAATCTTCAAGCCGAGCCGTATGTTTTTGAAACCATGTTTCCGGAATTTTCCCGCCCCTACCATGTTCATCACAAATACGGCTATTCTGTTTGTCCCATTGGCAACCACTGCCGAGAGGTCCCCAAGCAGAATCAGGAGAGGAAGAGTAAGGAAAGACCCGCCCCCCGCATTTACATTGATAAAGCCGGCCAGAATGCCGGCAAGGAAAAGGAGAAGATATCTCACAGAGTCCATGTTCATCCCATCGTTAGATTTCCATGAATATATTACTTTTTGTGCAGGTGACGCAGATACATTATTCCCGGGGAGGGTAAGATGGAAACTGTTATTCCCGCTTCGGGCAGTCCTCTTTATCTGGCGAGTTTTGCACTTCCAAGACGATTGATACTTACACCTTCCTCAGCCGCAGCTTCAGCTATGCGTCGGTGAAGTTCCGGGGGAATCCTCACCTTCAATGAGTCCGAGTTTTTCAAGCCGAAGGAGAACTGCCTTGCTGCTTCTTCCGATATCCTCTGCGATGTCTTCGATGGATTTTCCGCCCTTGAAGATTTTGGCGATCTTCTTTTCCTCCTTCTCGTCCCACTTCTTACCTGACCTTACCGGTGCGCCGGAGTTGTCGACTATGTCACCTCTGTCATCGACGGCTTTTGCCATAGCATCGAGTGCTCGGGTGATTTCCTCTTTGAATTCTTCAGCATTTTCCTCGAAGAGAAAAATCCTGTTCTGTTCGAATCCGGAATCAGACACCCTCCTTGATTCAGTAAGGGACAGGTAGAAGCGGTCATTCACAGCCTGACTGATGTCGAGGAAGTAGCTGGTCCACCCGCAGGTGATTCTTCCTGAGTATGTCGACTCTCTCTCTTTTCCATTGTTCATGCTTATCTCCTTTCTTTGATAGTGAACAAATGTGTACCTATATTGTCCTCCATAAATACTCTTTTGTCAAGGGGGGCATTATAATTGGGGACGGAGGAGGGGAGATTGACGAATAAACACGCGCCGTTTCTGCCAGTATCGAGAAAAGAGATGCAGGCCCTCGGATGGAAGCAATGCGACATCATTATTGTCAGCGGTGATGCCTATGTAGACCACCCGTCATTCGGTGCCACCATGATCGGGAGACATCTTGAGAGTTTAGGGTACAGGGTTGGTATAATTCCCCAGCCTGACTGCTCATCGACTGATGACTTTCTTGAACTCGGCATCCCTAAATTGTTTGTAGGTATTACGGCAGGCGCGATGGACTCGATGGTGAATCACTATACATCCCTCGATAGAATACGCTCGGATGATGCTTATTCGGAAGACGGCTTACCCGGGAAACGTCCGGATCGTGCTCTCATGAAGTATTCCAACCGGATTCAACAGGCAATGAAGGGCACACCGATAGTACTGGGTGGGATAGAAGCCAGTCTCCGGCGTGTAGCTCATTATGATTTCTGGCAGGAGAAGATAAGGCGTTCTATCCTGCTCGATACTAAGGCGGATATACTGGTTTACGGCATGGGAGAGAGAGCCATTGGTGAAATAGCGGGGCGGTTAAGTGCCGGTGAAGACCTGAACGGAATTCGCGGAACCGCAGTGTATATGAGTAACAAAGTATATGAGGAATTCCCGATAGAAGGTGCTATGGAACTTCCTTCATATGAGGATATCCAAAGCGACGGAACTGCATTGCTGGATTTAACAGCCATTATCGAGCGGGAGAATTCACCATATTGCGGAGCACCTCTGATTCAAAGGTCGGATACTCGTGTGACTGTTATTTATCCCCCGTCGGAACCGCTCTCCACAGAAGAGATGGATGTACTCTATGACCTTCCGTTTGCACGAAAACCGCATCCAAAATACATCGATGAAATCCCGGCATATGAGATGATACGCCATTCTATCACTGCCGTGCGCGGCTGTTCGGGGGGATGCAGTTTCTGTGCACTGGGGCTTCATCAGGGTAGATTCATTTCGAGCAGAAGCAAGGCTTCCATTCTTCGGGAACTCCGACAAGTTACCTATTTAAAGTCATTCGAAGGTTCTGTATCGGATGTTGGCGGTCCTACTGCTAACCTATATGGACTTGGCTGCGGGTCTGAAAGCGCGAGGAACAAGTGCAGACGTAACTCATGTCTCTATCCTGAAATATGTACACATTTCAAGACCGACCATGGACCTTATCTCAAAGTTCTTGATGCTGTATGGCATGATGAAAGTGTTAGATTCGTGTTCATTGCAAGCGGTATACGATTCGATGTAGCCCTGCGGGACAGAAGATTTATAAGGGAACTCTGCAAACGCTATGTATCCGGACTCCTGAAAATTGCCCCTGAGCACTTTGCACCGAAGGTGCTGCAACTCATGCGCAAGCCGGATATCGAAGTATGGCGTGAGTTTGTGGAAGTGTTTGATAAATACTCGAAAGAACGGCGCAAGACACAGCATATTATTCCATATATCATGGCAGCGTTTCCCGGGTGTACTGTGAATGATATGAAGACTGTATGGACTGAACTTACAAGGGAGGGGATAAGTTCTGAAAAGACACAGATATTCCTCCCGACCCCAATGACAATGGCAACCGCCATGTACTACACCCACCGCCACCCCGACACCCGCGAAAAAATCCATGTCGCTACAAGACCGTCCCAAAAGAAAAGACAACTCTAGCGGTACCACACGTCATTCCTTCCACCTAAGAGAACACTTTATTAGCGTAATTGTCAATAAGCACCTGTATTTACTCTCTGTTTCCTAAAATACCGCAAAGCGTTATGTTTGAAGGGAATAACGAAATGGGGGAAAAATGAAGAAAATAATAGTCGCTGCATCCGGAAAGAGAATGGGAAAGACCCTCCTTATCACTCATCTGATTGAACAATTCAAAAAGAACCGAAAATCTGTTGCGGCCATAAAAGTAAAGCGAATGAATAAGGGCGGGATTGATATTGTCAGAGCACCAGGGCGGGAAGATTCAGATACATATAGATATAAGCAAGCAGGTGCGCGCTCCGTAGTTTATGTCAAGTTCTCTAAAGAGGAAGAACTAACGGATTTTCTTGATAGTGAAGTTTCCGGTCTTACTAATATTACTATCTGGGAAAGCAATTCCATCTGTTCGCTATTGACCTCGAATATTCTTGTCTATCTGACCGACCGCTCAGAAGGTGCAAAAAATCCTGAGCTGGAAAGGATGGCGGATATAGTATGCGATGCTCCTCTGAGTGTTGAAGATGCTGAAAGAACTGCCGGTACAATAGCAGGTCTTCTGGGCAGCGGTACATTTACTCTGGGTGGGAAATACTGGATCAGCAAGGAGGACCATCCACTTTTTGGAGAAGGGATATTTAATCTCCTTCGAACGATTGAAGAGACCGGTTCAATTCACTCTGCATCTCAGAAGACGGGAATTCCCTATAAGAGAGCATGGACTCTCATAGATACAACTGAACAGAAGCTGGGTGCAAAGTTGCTTATAAGCACTCGCGGCGGAGTGTCCGGAGGCGGAAGCACGCTAACTCCATTGGCCTGTAGACTGCTCGATGCGTTCGAGATTGCCGCCGGTTTATTCAGAAAATTCAAGCACGGATTGGAGATATAATGATTTCGTATAAAGACGCTTTGAAAATTGTATTGATGAATGCACCGGAACCGATTTCGGTGAAAGTCCGCCTTGTGGAAGCGGTCGGCTATGTCCTTACAGAAGATGTTCATTCAGATATTGATATGCCCCCATTCGATAGATCGGCTATGGATGGTTTCGCAGTCTGCGGTGCTGAACATACACATGAACTCCTCGATGAAATTCCGGCGGGAAGTGTCTCCGAACTGATAATTACACCCGGAATTGCTGCACCTATCATGACGGGAGCCCCTGTTCCTGAAGGAGCGGACAGAGTCGTCAAGGTGGAAAATACGGAAATCGAGTATTCTATACTATACATCCGGGACATTCCGGAGAAAGGTGCAAATATCTGTCTTCAGGGAGAAGACATTAAAGCCGGACACATGGTGCTTGAACACGGCACTCGACTTGCCCATCAGCATATAGGCATAGCGGCAATGGCAGGCAAGGGGATACTGGAAGTATACAGAAAACCATCTATTGCATTGCTGACAACCGGAGCAGAAGTAATTCCGTCTACGAGTAGACCTGCGCCCGGAATGATAAGAAATGCAAATCTTCCATTGATGTGTGCACAGATATCACCGACAGAATTTCCCATAAAGGTATCCACTCATGTGACCGACGATCCTGATTCAATCAAGGCGACAGTTTCGCAGCTCATCGATGCAGCAGATGTGCTTATCATTGCAGGTGGAGTGTCGAAGGGTACCCGGGATTATGTACCTTCGGTTTTAGATTCTCTCAATGTCAGACTGCACTTTAGAAGTGTTGCCCAAAAACCGGGAAAACCGCTTCTGTTTGGAACGACATTAGAAGGAAAGCCCGTCTTTGGACTACCCGGCAACCCGGTGTCGGTCATGGTTTCCATGGAAGAATATGTCATTCCGATGCTCCGCAAGATGGCGGGATTCAAAGGTTTTCACAAGAGAACATACCACGGCAGATTGACGACTGCTGTCAGAAAAAAAGCGGGATGCATGAATTTCCTGCGGGTGCTTGCATACAGGGAAGGTGATGATTGGAGACTGCATGTACCCGGAACTTCGGGCTCGGGTGATCTGATGAGTACAGCAAATGTGAATGCTCTCGCAATTGTTGCGGCTGATGTGACTTCGGTCGAACCCGGAGAAACTCTACCATTCAACTTCATGTTCTCAACAGCGGGGGAGATGTCTTTCGCATGAAAGACGGAATCGGGAGAGGGATCGATTATCTGCGATTGTCGGTAACGGACAGATGTAATCTCAGGTGTATCTACTGTATGCCGGAAAGCGGCATTCCCCTTGTCGACCCTTCTGATATTCTGACAGTGGGTGAAACCGTGCAATTGACGAAAATAATCACAGATGCCGCAGGAATAAAGAAAATCCGAATCACAGGCGGCGAACCGCTTGTACGAAAAGGGCTGCAGAAGATAATCAGGGAGATATCCGACCTCCCGGTCGATGAGATTGTATTGACGACAAACGGGCTCCTGCTTCCGTCGATGGCGAAAGAACTTGCCGAAAGCGGAATCACCAGGGTGAATATCAGTATCGATAGCCTAAAGGATGCCGTCATGCAAAAAATCACCCGACGCGAGATAACACTAAGTGATATCGAGAATGCAATTAATGGTGCAAAATCCGCAGGACTCAATCCGATAAAGATAAACTGCGTTATTCTTCGAAGCCTGAATTTCCCCGAGGTTTACGCTTTTCTTGATTGGGGCAGATCTATGGGAGCAACAGTTCGGTTTATCGAACATATGCCGGCGTGCCTTCCAAAAACAGAATTTGTATCTAAAGATGAAATTCTCGAAAGTGTGAAATCCTATGGTGCATTTACTTCGATTGAGTCAATAGGGACAGCAGAACTATTCAAAATGAACGATACCGGTCAGAAGTTTGGAGTGATTGCTCCTATCACAGGAGAAATGTGTGCGGACTGCAGGCGGCTCCGATTCACAGCTGAAGGTAAACTTGTTTCCTGCCTGGCATTTGAACCGGTTGCAGACCTGAAGAAGATGCTCAGGAACAATGCGGGTGAAAATGAAATCGCAGAAGTGGTCAGAAAAGTAATAGAATCAAAACCGATATCCCACGATGGATGCGGCAGTATAAAAATGTGGAAGGTTGGCGGTTAGCATGACGAAGTTGAATCATCTGGACAAAAAGGGGAATGCCCATATGGTGGATATTTCTCCAAAAGAACCAACAAGGCGAACTGCAACAGCAGAAGGGAAAATAACCCTCGGAGAAAATGCTTTCCATGCATTATCGAACGACACTGTTCCCAAAGGTGATGTATTCGCAGTTGCAAGAGTGGGAGCTATTCAGGCTGTGAAAAAGACATCAGAGACCATTCCGCTATGCCATCCTGTTCGAATAGGGTCAGTATCGATTGATATTTCCCATAATGACAGAGTAGTTACAATATCCTGCACCGTTCAGGGTGTCGATTCCACAGGATTCGAGATGGAAGCACTGATGGGAGTATCCACAGCATTACTCATCATCTATGACATGACAAAATCACTCGACAGGGAAATGGTGATAAGCGATGTCAGGCTCATTCACAAGGACGGCGGTAAATCAGGGGAGTACAGATGGGAACGATAGAGGCAGTATGTACTTCTAAGGAGAGACAGACGCGAAAAATATCTCGTGACAGAGTAACTCTCCTGAAGAATCATGGAATAGAAGAGGATGCTCACGCAGGTGCAGGACCAAGACAGATTTCACTTTTGTCTCAAAGTTCACTCGCTAAAATGGAAGCAAAGGGCATCGATACCGCACCCGGATGTTGTGGGGAGAATATAGATATATCAGCAGATTTTGAACTTAGAACACTTCTTCCCGGAGTAGTTCTTGAACTAGGAGAAGAGGTTCAAATCAGGATTACTGAAATTGGAAAGGACAATTCAGACGGACACGCTGACTATGTAATTGAAGGCAACATCTTCCCCAATGAGGGGGTCTTTGCAGAAGTACAGACGGGTGGCGGAATTCAACCCGGAGACTGCATCAGAATAAGGGAAGATTCTCAGTTCAGGGCAGGTGTTCTGACAATCAGTGATTCCACAGCGGTAGGAGAGAGAGAAGATTTTAGTGGACCGGCAGTTATCAAGTTACTTAAGAAGAATGGGTATCAGGCATGTCGGTATGATGCAGTTCCGGATGAAATCGATGTTATAAGCAACAGGTTGAAGCTCTGGAGTGAAGATTCTTCGATAGATGTTCTGTTCACAACAGGTGGAACAGGATTCTCACCAAGAGATGTGACTCCCGAAGCAACCTGCCGAATCTGTGAAAGAAATGTCCCCGGAATCCCGGAGATGATACGCCTTAAATCATCTGAAATTACTGATTCTGCATGGCTTTCACGCGCTGCAGCCGGAATCCATTGGAAAACCCTGATTATCAATCTGCCCGGAAGTGTAAAGGCAGCAACTGAATGTGCAGGCTTCGTACTGAAAATACTCCCGCATGCACTGAATGTTCTCCGCGGAGACGTCACCCGCTGCGGCGGATAGATCCGGGGACAGTATACTTAATTATGCTCTACCGGGACTATTGAACGCATGATTATTCACTGCTATACTTTTCGCACAAAATACGGCGATAATACAGTTTACTAATACAATGACGATAGATATGTAGTCAACTAAGTGGAAGAAGTGACGTACGGTACTGTTAACCGCCGGACATGAGGTGGATGATGTCGAGAACGGCACCGTCGGGGACGGGGGTGGTGTCGTAGGTATTCCGTGGGATCAGTCTGCCGTTTATCCGTGTGATGAGGAGAGGGAACTTGTAGTTAACCGCCTTAATGACATCGCGGACTGTCATTCCCTCTACCCAATCTACCTTGTCGCCGTTTACGGTAATTATTTTATTATCCTCCGTGGCTCTTCACCAGTTCCACTACATCAGGGAAATCTATTCCCAACTCTTTTATCTTCGATAATGTTGGAACTCCGTCATTTGTCCAACCCCTTCGTTTGTAAACAGCATTGAGCAGAAGTTCATACTGTTCTTCGCGGTATTTTCTCATTGCTGCTACTTTGTCAGGTGTACTCATGCCTGCAGGATCGATACCGACATCATCTTTCAACTGCGTGTCATATCTTTCCAGGCGGGATTCATATTCCACAACTGTTACCGGTCCCATCGAGCGGTAGGGGATTGCATCATGTGCCCGGCGGCCGTATCCCATGCGAAGATTGAAGATGCGCTGGAAAGTGTACACCCGTTCTGACATGTCTATGAGACTCCCCATTGTTTGCGGTTTGCCGGTCACGCCTTCGAAGAACTCGCAGTAGCCCTGCACATGCAGGGGTACTTTGGCTGGTTCATCAGTTTCGGCATTGTCAGCCGGTTCTACATCATTCCAGGGAAGTTTGCAGAGGCCGCAGAGACCAAACCAGGTCCGCCACATCGGGAAGTAGTGAAGAGCTTCAGCTTTGTCTTCGAAGGTTGGTATCTGCTTGTTCACCATATCCATGAAGATGAGCCAGGCTTCGTCGTGCTGTGCACCCTTTAGGGCAATACCGTATCCGCCCTGCTGGGCAAGCGATTCCTTTGTAACATATTCAGAGTATTCGAGTCCCTTGGCTTCCATGCCAATTGAATTCACAAAGTATGCATCCGCACCGAAGTGTTCTACAAAATACTTCTTCATGTAGCGGATACCTTTACCCGCAATAAGTCCGAAACCTTCTCCGCGTGACATCTGATGAAGAAGTTCGAGCATTGATTCCCCTGCACCAAACGGAATTTCAAGCCCCTGTGTCTTCTCAACATCCAGGACGCCGGCTTCATAACATTCCATCACAAATGCAGTGAGTGTTGCGAAGGAAATAGTATCGATGCCGTATGTATCACAGTAGAAGTTGTATTCCGCAGTTTTATAAGGGCAGAAAACTCCCATGTTGGAAGCTCCGCCTGCTGTTTCATATTCAGGCCCATCAACTATCACCTTTTGACCTTTGTACGGTCCGCTCGAAAGTTCGAACCCCTCGATAGCCTTGGCGCAGGACATAGTACATCCAAGCCAGCATCCATCCGGCTTGTGCTGGGTGAAGAGTTTTCTGTAAACATCAGATGCGATATTAGGTGTGTCTTTATGTTTTCCGAAGCGGTAGTTCATTACGGGGAGGAGGTCATATGCATCCATGATCTCTACAAGGTGCGCCGTTCCTACTCCGCGCATGTCACACTGTTCGGTATCGAACCTTATCATCTCTTTCGTGATTCTCATGCCTGCCGCCCGTACCATAAAGGCGTCGTGCGGCTGGTTCGGATCTTCTGTCATTGTTATTGCACCTGTCGGACATATTTCAGCACAGGCACCGCAGCCTATGCAGTGAGGTTGAAATGCGTCATAGGGCATTTTGATGGTCCGGGAAGTTCCCCGTCCTGAGAAGTTGATGACATTTTCCCAGATACCGTGCTCGCATATACGGGTGCAGAGACCGCAAAGAATACATGCATTAGGGTTGCAGTCAGCATAAGGGTTGTCGTAGGGGGGAGATTCCACTTCGGCCTGTTTAGCCATGTCCCGTATCAGTTGAACATTCGGCCAGCGTGAGAGCATCATTTGAAGGATGCCTTTTCTATCTGCGAGGACTCTATCGGAGACAGTGGAAATTGCAATAGATTTCCGAAGCGGATAGTTACAGGATGTTACCATCTTCTTCTTTCTTCCGTCGTCAATTTCCACAAGACAGAGCCTACAGGCACCGTAGGGTTCTACGAGGTCATTGTTGCAGAGAGCGGGGATGTAGATACCAAGTTTGTCTGCTGCCTGAAGAATGGTGGTGTCCTGCTCGACAGTGATCTTCCTGCCGTCGATAGTGACTTCTATCATTTTTAAACTGTTGTCAGTCATTACTTCACCTCCACAGCATCGAAGTTGCATACATCACGGCAGATTCCGCATTGAATGCACTTATCCTGATCTATCACATGCAGTTTTCTTGTGCTGCCTTCGATTGCATCTGCCGGGCAGTTGCGGGCACAAAGCGTGCAGCCGGTACAATTGTCCGGAAGTATGGTATAGGTAATCAGGGATGTACATTTGAGTGCCGGACATTTTCCATTATCTATGTGTGTCCTGTATTCATCTCTGAAGTAATGAAGAGTACTTAATACAGGATTTGGTGCGGATTGTCCGAGAGCGCAAAGGCTGCCGTCGATCATCACCTTGCTGTACTCTTCGAGGAGTTCGATGTCACCCTGTTTTCCGTTCCCATCGATTATTCTGCCGAGAATTGCTGCAAATGCAGTGAGGCCTTCACGGCAGGGAGTACATTTACCACAGGATTCCTCGAGAAGAAAATCGACAAAGTACTTTGCTATCTGAACCATGCAGGTACCTTCGTCCATAACGACCATACCGCCCGAGCCCATCATGGAACCGGCTTCAGTCAGCGTGTCGAAGTCAACAGGAAGGTCGAGTTTCTCGGCCGGCAGAACTCCGCCCGAAGGACCGCCTGTCTGTACGGCTTTGAATTTATTATCATCCGGAATACCTCCGCCTATGTTGTAGATTATCTCACGCAGAGTAATTCCCATGGGGACTTCTACCAGACCAATATTCGTAACATCACCGACAAGGGAGAACACTTTTGTTCCCGATGAACCGTTCCAGGGACTATCAGATACATCACCTGTGCCGATGGCACCGAACCAGGATGCTCCCTTTTCGATGATTAGCGGGATATTTGCCCAGGTTTCGACATTGTTGAGAACAGTCGGCTTATCACGGAATCCGCGTTCGACCGAACGGACATATTTCGCCCTCGGCTCACCGGCATTTCCGGCCATCGACGCCATGAGGGCTGATGATTCTCCGCAAACAAAAGCACCGGCACCACGGTGGATCACTATATCGAAATCGAAGCCTGAACCAAATATGTCTTTACCGAGTAACCCCTTTTTGCGAGCCTGTTCAATTGCTATTTCAAGGCGTTTCATGGCAAGCGGATACTCTTTACGCATGTAGATATATCCGGAATTCGAGTCGATGGCATATCCGCCTATTATCATTCCTTCGATTACAGAATGCGGATCAGCTTCGACAATGCTTCTGTCCATGAATGCACCCGGGTCACCTTCATCCGCATTGCAGACCATGCTTGCGGAGAAACCGGTTTTTGCGACTGCATCCACACAGGACTGCCACTTCACGCCGGTCGGGAATCCGCCGCCCCCGCGGCCTCTGATACCCGAGTTGATTATCTCCTGCACAACTTCATTCGGTTTCATGGCGGTGAGTACTTTATGAACTGACTGATAACCGCCGAGACGGATGTAGTCTTCAACTTTTTCGGGATTTATTATCCCCTTGTGACGGAGCGCCAGAAGTTTCTGTTTTCCGAAGAAGGGTATGTCTTTCATCAGTGGAATGGGTTTATCATTGTGCCTGTACATCAATCGTTCTATGGGATTGCCGCCTTCGAGATGCCCGTCTATCACATCCGCAAGATCAGATTCTGATAGTTTCTCATAGAAGATTCCTTCAGGCTGTACAACCATTATAGGACCCTGTGCACAGAATCCATTACACCCGGTAGGGACTACAAGGTACTTGTCAGTCAGGTCTCTCTTATCGAGTTCGTCTTTCAGGGTTTCTACAAGAGAGAAGGATTTATTGGCAACACAGGCAGTACCCGTGCAAACCATGAGTGCCGCCTTGTAGTTTGAAAATTCGTTTTCGGCATCAATCTGAATATTTCTGAGTTCTTCGATAGTCATCAGACATCCTCCTTTCTGAATTTTCCAATCAGTCCGGGAACATCGGCCGGATTAACGCTTCCGAATACTTCCTCACCGATTACAACAACCGGTGCAAGTCCGCAAGCCCCAATACACCTTACCTCCGTGAGACTGAACTTCTTGTCTGCAGTTGTTTCACCGCTTCCGATACCCAGTTCGCGTTCGAGTGCGGAGAGTACATCCGGCGCACCTTTTACATAACACGCAGTACCCATGCACACCTGAACCTCTATTTCACCCTTTTCCTCTAGACTGAATGCCTTGTAGAAAGTAGCTATGTGAAAGAGGATACCTCTGGGTTTTTCGGTTCTGTCTGCAATTCTCTCGAGAGCGAGTTTGGGAATGTATTTGAACTCGTCCTGCACATCCTGGAACATCTCAATCACGAATTCGTGGTCGCAGTTCCATTTATCGATAATCATGTCGACTTTGGTAATATCAATCACAGCAGCATCCTCCTTCCTCAGAAGGAATACTCTTTGTTATCTCCCAGATTGGTCTTGTATGCGGTGCCCTGACAACAAGCGCCTTGAGACCTTTCTTGCGGAAAACCGAACCTATGCCGCCGCGTCCCGCCTGTTTCAGGCGCATAGCCCGTCGGCGCCAATCCCACCAGGAGAAATTCAGACATCCTATCCATGTGTGGTCGGAACCCGAACCTGCTGAAACAGTCGACAACCTGCGTTTTTCATCATCATTATCAGCATACATTTCAGCAAGTTCTTCAGATGCAAGGTGTGAATCAACCGAGAGGAGAGGACTTTCAAGAAGTTGAATCCTGCCGTTGAAACCGTCTATGAAGACAACGATATCATCTGATACCTTACCGACAATAACCATTGCATCGAATCCCGAAAACTTGAGAAGCGGACCAAAGTGCCCGCCAACATTAGAGTCGATGACTGAACCGGTCGTAGGAGAAATGGTGGTTACTATAGATTTACCTGCTCCGGGGAACGAAGTTGTTCCGCCGAGTGGACCGGTTGCGATACAGATGGGATTTTCCGGACAGTCCCATTTAGTTTTTGCATTGACTTCCTGCCACATCAGCCAGAGGTCGAAGCCCTTGCCGCCCGTAAAAATATCCTTCATTTGCTCTGTTACCGGAAGTATCTCGAAGGAACGCTCTGCAACATCCACTCTGAGGACGTCACCCGTATATCCCTTTACGGATGGCCGGGGCGTGTACTCAAAGGTTGCCAGAACCTTCTGTGCATCGAGAATTGCTCCGGCATTGTGTTTATCTGCCATTGAAATCTCCCTGCTTTTGTTGAAATTGTCTTTGCTAATTAGGCAATAATATAATAACTATTTAAATCTTAATGCAGGTGTAAATGAACTGATATTTGCAAAAAAGAGTATCTGCATCAGAATCAATTTTCGGATATTGTTTCGAACGGACTCAAAAGGGTAAGTCCTTTTCGCTTTAGAAAATAGTAGAAGTTATTGTTTTTTGGCTCGACAGGAATATTCAATAGAATTTATTTGAAGAAAGTAATAATATGAGTAAATTTGTAAAATTGCTGTATATAGTTTTGTGCGGAGTATCAGATAATAACTATAGATTTAGCGATTTATGTTGGTTGCTAAGAAAAAAGGGTTTCATAGAGAGAATAAAAGGCAGTCATCACATTTTCTCAAGACAAGGTATAATGAAATTATTAATATCCAATCAAAAGGAAATAAGGCAAAACCTTACCGGTTAAACAGGTAGGAAATATTATCCTCAACTATAAATTAGGAGAGAACGAAGATGAGTAAATATAAATACGAAATTATCATTTATTGGAGTCAAGACGACGAAGCATACATCGCAGAAGTACCGGAATTACCCGGCTGTATGTCAGATGGAGAGACCTATTATGAAGCACTTCAAAATGTCGAGATCATCATAAGTGAGTGGATTGAAACAGCAGAAGAACTAAATCGTCCAATTCCCGTCCCCAAAGGGAAACTGGTTTATGCTTAATCAAACGAAATATGAAAACAACACTGAATAATACAAACAGCACACTTTCGGCAAAATCGTGCTAATTGTCAGCGCAACTCGCAATCTGCACGAAGGTCAATTAACACTATATCGTACAAACACTTTATATCGTGCGGAGTATTCAGAATCCTGCAGTATTCACAGAATATCTACAAAGACACAGATAATTCTGAATTACTTGATAATATTGACTGATTGAAGTTTAATCGGTATCATTAAAGTAAGCAGATTCATTAGCAGTAAGATGCAGACTCTGAAGATAACCCTATAATGCAAGGTATGAGAATGGAATATCCAAAATGTCCTTCATGCGGGCACGAAATATACGATAGAAACGCCAAAATATGTCAGTTCTGTGGGGCAGAATATGGGAAGAGACCCATTCAAACAACAACGGTCAACTCGAGAAAAGTGATAGCACTAGTCGTAGCAGTACTTACTATTGTCCTTGCAACGGGGTTTTATGTTTCTTTCTCTGTATTATCACCTGATCCAGCTGAAACTCATGATCAGGGAGCGGTTGCTTCGCAACTCTTAGGAGATGAAAAATACTGCGATGCAAACATGACAGTTATCATGAACAAGCAGAATGAATATCTATCGGTTAACCGAAGATATGCAGATGCGAAGGAATTTCAGCGCACATATCCTGCCATGGAAGTGCGTTGCCCCGAATACGACGACCTCTACGATGTGACTATATCGGGCGACCATATTTCGATTGAATGCCCGTACCATAGCATAATAGTGGATTGAACCGGGAAACAAATATAACCTTACCTTTCGTGTATCTTGTAACTTAAAACCCGCATCAATATATTCAGGTATGGACAAAACAATATTCAGTGATAATCCGGATGGACTGACAGCAATTCTCGGCAATGCGACTGTAGGGATAGCTGGAGCCGGCGGGATAGGCTCGAATGTTGCCGTGCATTTCATCCGTGCCGGTCTTGGAAAACTCATAATAGCTGACCACGATACTGTGGAACTTCCCAACCTTAACAGGCAGTACTATTTTCAGGACCAGATTGGCTATCCCAAAGTAGAAGCCCTTCGCCGCAATCTACTTCGCATAAATCCCGATGCCGAGATAATTATGCAAAAAATCCGAATCACACCTGAAAATGCAGCAGACAAATTCACGAACTGCGACATTCTCATCGAAGCATTCGATGACAGCAAAGAAAAGACAATGATCCTCGAATCCTGGCTCAAAGCGTACCCGGAAATACCGATTATATCCTGTTCAGGAGTTGCCGGCTGGGGCAGAACAGATGATTTAAAGGTCGATAGACGGGACAACCTGACAATAATAGGTGACCGCACAACCCCGCTTACGGAAGGGACCCTTTCAGCCCGTGTAGCCGTTGTTGCTGCAATGATGGCGAATGAAGCAATAGAACTGCTTGTGAAGGCTGAGATCTAATTTACTGTCTGGAGCTAAATGGAAACAAAAATAGCATTATTCAAGGTTAAAGAAGTTCGGAAAACCGTGTTCGAAAATGAGTGGTGTTTGTTATTGCTGATGTTGTATTTGCGTTAACAGAATCAACAACATGAAACATGCAATACTGATATTTATTCTGCTTATCACCGGAAGTTCTGTCTTCTCGGCAGGTGTCAACGGTTCAATCGAATACATAGGTGACATTCGGGTACTCAATCTCTGGGGAAGCTGGACTGAGATGGGCTATGCCCACGGGTATCTCCTTGCTCCCGATATCAAAGGTGCTTTCCAGAACTATTTTCTGGAAGTGGTCGGAGGTGCATCGAACTATGAACTCCTCAGGACATATTTTGAGGAATACTTCGAAGTTCCGGATGAATTCATCGATTATACTCAGGGAATAATCAGCGGTGCTTCCGACTCTGTCAGTATTTATTCAGATTCTCTTGGAAGAGATATCGACTACATCGATATATGTGTGGTTTCAGCTCTTCCCGACCTTTCTGCGCTTGACGGCGTAAAGCACTTTTTGATGTGTACAAGTATAAGCAGCTGGGGCGGCGGGACTGCGGGAGACCCCGAACTGAGCGGTGCTCCTGCAATATCCCGTAATCTCGATTACTACATCGATAAGGAAGGTTCTATTCTCGAGTACAGCATGCTGATCACATTTGACCCGGAGGATGGACAGGACTGGGTTTCAGTAAGCTTCCCGGGTTTTGCAGGCACTCTGTCGGGGATGAATGAAACCGGAATCAGTGCTTCCTTGAATATGGGCAACAATCAGGGAACGGTTCAATATTCTTCACCGTTCGTACCTATATGTATGGCACAGGCACTCGGGCTTTCCGATGCTGACTTCAACAACAGCGGGGAATGTGATGTGCAGGACACGATGGATGCCCTTACGGAATGGAACAGATGTAATTCCTATGACATTCACATTGTGGCAGATAGAACTCTCGGGGAAGATGATTCGGCATCTGTCGTGGTCGAAGTCAACAACCGCAACGGATTTACCTTCAGGTATGCAGAAGACGAACCGGACATAGCACCATACAGAATGATACTGTCGAATCACCATAGAGTACTTATTCACCCTGTACCATGTTATCGGTACGGTTATCTGATGGATTCGCTTACTGCCAATCCCGATGTTACAATCGGAAGACTCCGGAACTTCATGGAAGCTGTCGGATGGGCGGCAACCCCGGGTTACGGAGGAAGCATTCAGACAATGGTATTCATGCCAGAACATTTAAAGATGGGCATTGCATTCACATCCCTGTCCAAACCTTCCTACGAACAGGACCCGGAATGGATTGAATGGACTGATATTTTTCCCAATCATGACCCGCAGGGAATAAGTAGTACTCTCAGTACAGAACTGCCGATGATTCAGATATGCCCAAACCCAACAACAGGACTGTTCACAATTCTGCACAATGGGAGTCTCCAGAATCTCTCAATTTACGATACATCAGGCAGAAGGGTCACTCCTGTCATAACCAACGACGAAAACGGCTGCATCATCACCGACCTTTCATCACTTCCTGAAGGTGTTTACATCTGCCGAATGAAAAGCGGTGAGTTCACTGCAAGCGAGCGTGTGGTGGTAATAAGATAGATGTCAGTGTCGTACTTCACCTTATTCCATCTTTAGTCCTGACTGCTTTACCAACAGTCTAAAGTGGGAGAAGTGATGTACGGCACTAACTGTCACGAATAATTAGGGCTTACTGAACATAACCTATCTATTTATACTCCAATCATATAGATATATA
>CAYRQP010000016.1:0-48959 GCA_964426545.1 uncultured bacterium
TCCCTCAAACGTCATTTGTGGCGAAGATTCCCTTTCAATCTATCAGTACCGTACGGTACTGATAGAGTGGAAGGAATGACGTACGGTACCCCTTAGCAAATTCGGGGGAGCTGTTCTCCGCTGAGCATATCGACGATACGTTCGGCACCAATGATGCTGGTCATCTTAACAGGGATTCCGGTGTTTTCACAAACATGGCCTATGATGCAGGCGTTTTCACCCGCAGGGTATCTTTGGAGAATTTCAACCGTTTTGTCTGCTGATTCCGCAGGTACAATTGCGGCGAATCTGCCTTCATTCGCAACGAAAAGCGGATCGTAACCGAGTATTTCACAGGCACCCTTGATGTCTTCACGAACTGGGATACTGCTTTCTTCGAGATGAACTGTTGTTCCGGATGAAGATGCAATCTCATTCATTGCACTTGCGAGTCCGCCGCGGGTCAGATCACGTAGACAGTGAATATCAATGCTATCTTCGAACAGGGCTTCCGTCAGTCCGCAAAGCGGAGCAAGATCGCTTTCAATGGCCAACTCGAACTCCATGCCTTCTCTGACAGCCATGATAGCAATACCGTGCCTGCCTATATCACCGCTTAAGATAACTGCGTCACCCGGTTTGACCCGAAGGGGTGAAATATCGGCATTAGGCAGTATTATACCGACTCCTGCTGTATTGATATAAAGTCCGTCTCCCTTGCCGCGGTCGACTACTTTTGTATCACCTGTAACGATTGAAACTCCGGTTTCTTTTGCAGCTTTGCCCATCGAAACAACAACACGCCACAGTTCATTCATGGGAAAGCCCTCTTCTATTATAAATCCGACTGAAAGCCACAGGGGTTTCGCACCGCACATGGCAAGATCATTTGCAGTACCGAATACTGACAGGCTGCCAATATCCCCGCCGGGATAAAACAATGGACTGACAACATGTGAATCGGTGGTAAATGCAATTCTGTCAGCCGGGACACTCAGAAGCGCTCCGTCGTGCTGAAGGTCGAGGGCCGGATTCGAGAATACTTTCAGCATCATACCTGATATGAGATTATGCATCAGTTTCCCTCCGCCGCCGTGCGCCATTGTTACTTCCGGATAGTCGCTCAGCGGGATCGGGCAGACCGTATCGAAATTTGGGTTCTCGAAGTTGTTATTCATTGACAAACTCCCTACGGCGGTATCTGTAATAGGCTGAACAGGCTCCTTCGGATGAGACCATCAGGGCTCCGAGGGGATGTTCGGGAGTACAGGCTTTCCCGAATTCGGGGCATTCACCCGGTTTTTCTTCTCCCCTGAGTATCAGACCTGAAATGCAGGCTGTCGACTCTTCTGCTGTGATATCCGAAACTCCGAAGCGTTCTGCGGCATCATAGGATGCAAATTCTCCTGCTAGTCCGAATCCGCTCTGAGGAATACTGCCGATTCCCCGCCACTTCCTGTCTGTAGGTTCGAATACGCGGTACAACAAATCCATGGCAGCCTTGTTGCCTTCGCGATTTACAGAACGGACATACTGGTTCTCGACAATGCACCTACCTTCTTCGAGCTGTTTTACCACCATATGTATTCCCTGCAGGATATCGAGAGGTTCGAAGCCGGTCACGACTATTGGAACATTGAACTTCTCAGATATCGATTCATATTCTTCATAACCCATAATAGTACAGACATGACCTGCTGCCAGGAATCCATTGATACGGCAGGTATCGGAAGACAGAACAGCTTCTATGGCAGGCGGGACAAGTACATGGGATACAAGCATGGAAAAGTTATCGAGTCCGAGTGCATGTGCCTGAAGAAGTGCTGTAGCGGTTACAGGTGCCGTTGTTTCGAATCCGACTGAAAAGAATACGACCTGTTTTCCCGGATTGTCCTGAGCCATTTTCACGGCATCCGTCGGTGAGTACACCATACGGACATCTCCGCCCCCTGCCTTCACGGCAAGAAGGTCACTATTAGACCCGGGTACCCTGAGCATATCCCCGAACGATGTGAAGATAACATCTTTCATTCCCGCTATCTCGATTGCCATGTCAATAATCTCAATTGGTGTCACACATACAGGGCAGCCCGGTCCGTGTATCAGCGTTATACCGTCAGGTAGAAGCTGGTCTATGCCGTACTTCACGATGGAGTGAGTCTGTCCCCCGCATATCTCCATAATCGACCAGTTGCCCTTTGTGAGTTTCTTTATGCTTTCAGAATATCTCTTCGCAAGTTTCCCATCCCTGTATTCATCAACAAACCGCATGATGCTCCAGGTCTGAGTATGTATGATGTACGTAGATGTTATTCATCGGATCTGCCCAGTTCCTCTTCGGCGAATTCGGCAATCTGCCTTAGATAGCCGTAAACTTCTTCCGCTTCCTTCTTGTTCAGGGTGTTGAGAGCGAAACCGGCGTGTACAATGACAAAATCTCCGACCTTTGCTTCCGGACAACCGGCAAGGTTTACTGTCTTGACCGCACCACCAAAACTCACCTGTGCACTTATGTTGAGCGGTTCAGTTCCTGTTATCTCCAGTATTTCACCGGGAATTCCAAGACACATAGTTATTCTCCTGTTTTCATCTGTATGCCGCATGCTGTAGCATATATTTGTCCTGCGGCTATTCCACCATCATTGGGTGGAATCAGTCTGTGTCTGAACGGCTGAAAGCCGCTCTCTTCAAGTCCTTTATAAGCACCTTCAAGTAACAGCAGGTTCTGAAAGCAGCCGCCTGTCAGAATGACCCGCTTCTCAGCTATTCTTACCGCAATGCCAATTATACTTTCAATCAGTGTGTTATGAAACCTGCGTGCAATAACCGGACTGTGTACTCCAGAATGAATATCTGACAGGATTTCCCTGACAAGCGGCTCCCAATCCAGTATTTCAATGGAATCAATATGTTTTATCTCGATAGTATAACAACCTGAATCAGGCGGAGCCTGAGCTGCTACATATTCAAGTGCAATTGCCGCCTGCCCTTCGAACTCTATCTTCTGACAGATACCGAGCATCGATGCAACTGCATCGAACAGTCTTCCGGCACTGGAAGTGCGTGGAGAGTTGATCTCTTTCTTTATCATCTTCATTACATTCAGCTGTTCTGCGGATGTAAATGCTTCCATGGTCGGCAATTCCGGAAATTCTCCGAAAGGATCTTCGAACATATCCGAAAGAATACCCAGAGCTGATCTTCTCGGTTCTTTCACAGCAGCTTCGCCGCCCGGCAGTAGGAATGTTCGAATATGTGCACTGCGGACAGCGCTTCCATTGCCGACGGTTATGAATTCGCCACCCCAGACGGTACTGTCGGTTCCGTATCCAGTGCCGTCCCAGGAAACACCCAGAACACTTCCTTCCAATTCGTTATCCAGCATACAGGAACACACGTGAGCAAGATGATGCTGTACCCGAGTGATGGGGATGCCGTATGCTTCCATCCTTGCTGTGGATATGTAATCCGGGTGCAGGTCGCAAGCAACCCTTAGCGGCTTTGTATCATAGAGGTTCTCCAGGCTTCCGAGAACTTCACCGAATGCCTTTGCGGCCTGTGGAGTCTCGAGGTCACCTATATGCTGACTGATGAATACATTACTGCCGCGTGATACTGCCACAGTATTCTTCAGATGAGCGCCCCCTGCGAGTATTTCATCGAGTGGCATCGGTGAATGAACCGGAAGCGGTGCATATCCGCGAGCCCGTCTCATTATCATCACTTCTCCTTCAGATATTCTTGCTATCGAATCATCGACATGTCTCAATATAGGTCGGTTATGAATAAGGAATATGTCTGCGAGTTCAGATAATCTATCGAGTGCTTCGAATTCATCGATGCAAATTGGTTCATTGGAGAGATTCCCGCTCGTTGCAACGACAGGTGCGCCAAGTTCTTGCAGAAGAAGATGATGAAGCGGCGTGTATGGAAGCATAACACCCAGATATGGATTCTGAGGTGCAACAAGTCCCGATAGCGGTTTTGTGCAGCCCTTCTGCGACTTCTTCATCAGCACAATTGGTGATTGGGGTGATTTCAGCAGTTCTTCTTCAGCAGACGACACTTCGCAGTATTTCCGTATCTGTTTCATGTCCGGGAACATTAGCGCAAATGGCTTCGCCTTTCTCGATTTTCGCTTCCTGAGTATTCCTACAGCTGCGTCAGCTAATGCATCCGCCATCAGATGGAATCCGCCAAGACCTTTAACAGCCACTACTTTACCTCTCCTAATCGATTCGACCGCTTCAATCAAAGCATCGTACCTGAATGCTGCCGGAGTACCGTCCCTGGCCCATAACTCAAGATGGGGACCGCAATCCGGACAGGCATTCGGTTGAGCATGAAAGCGTCTGTCAGCGGGATCTTCATATTCGGCTCTGCAGGAAGGACACATTTCGAATGTTTTCATCGATGTCCGCTCCCTATCGTAAGGAAGCGATTCGATTATGGAATAACGGGGGCCGCAGTTGGTGCAGTTCGTGAAAGGATAGCGGTATCTTCTGTTATTCGCATCATTTACCTCAGCCATACAGTCAGCACAGGTTGCAATCTCCGGGAGAATAAAAGCTTCGGCTTTCCCTCCCAGACTTTCTCTTATCGTGAATTCGCAATCTTGCTTGACAGGTACATCAACAATCTCGATATCACGGATAATCGATATGGGGGGGTTATCAGTGAGTAAACGGGCTGCGAATTCATCTATGGATGCCGATTCACCCTCTGCTTCAATAATAACGCCCACAGGTGAATTCAGTACCCATCCCGATATATTCAGAATACCTGCCAGACGATAAACAAACGGACGAAATCCAACCCCCTGGACAGCCCCGCGAATCGTAATGTTCTTTCGTACCCTCATATTCCGAATTCCACTCTTCTACTTGCAGATTTATCGGTTATATTATTCGCTGTTCAAAAGGTAAATATACTACAATCTTTCACAAATTGAGGCTGTTTTGCACGAACTTTCGATAGCGTATGACATAATGCGGATTCTCGAGAATGCTCTGGGTGAAAAGAAACCGATTTCTACTGTCAATCTTACTATCGGCCCCCTTTCTGGAATATCACCCGATGCCCTGCGTTTCTGCTTTACTGAAGTCGCTTTAGCGGAAGGATTCGGCAAACCCGAACTTGCCATTAAGGAGCCTCCTGCAAAACTCGTATGCCTTGAATGTGAAAAAGAATATGAAACAGATGATTTCTACAAGGGCTGTCCGTACTGCATGTCCCTAAACAGACGTATTCTGACAGGCAGGGAATTTACAGTGGACAGCGTCGAGATTGACGAAGGAGATGATTAGATGTGTGATGAAGATACGGGAAAGAGGAAAATTGACATTGAAACACCTGTAATGAGCAAAAATGACCGCTTCGCAATGAAGAATCGGGAATTATTGAAAGAGAGAGGTCTTTTAACACTAAACTTCATCAGCTCTCCCGGTGCAGGCAAGACTACTGTTCTTGAAGCACTTGCAAAGTACTTCGGTTCCGGTATGGCCGTTATCGAAGGAGACATCCAAACGCGGCGTGATGCTGAGCGGATCGAAGCTGCAGGCTCACCCGCTTATCAGATCGAGACCGGCGGTTCCTGCCACCTTGATGCTGAATCTGTAAATCATGCACTGGGTCATCTCGACCTGCAAAGTGAAGAACTCCGCCTCGTAGTCATCGAGAATGTAGGAAACCTTATCTGTCCGTCGGGTTATGATCTGGGAGAAGACATCACTATAAGTATTCTCTCAGTCCCTGAAGGAGATGATAAGGTTCTGAAGTATCCTTCCATCTTCTCGAGGATAGATATTCTGCTGATCAACAAAACCGATCTTCTCCCCTATCTCGATTTCGATATGAATCGAGCAATCGACGAATGTAAAGGCCTGAATCCTGATGTAGTGGTCTTTACTGTATCAGCGAAAACAGGAGAAGGAATTTCAGAATTCTGCAGTTATCTTGAAACAGGATTTGTTTCTTAGACCGAGTGGTAATTACCCGAGATATTTTAATCCTAATTCCTCTATGAATTCGTCATACATTCTGTTTATTTTTCTACATGGTTTATATACTGCCAAGTTAGTTGACTATATTGACTACGTCCCGTATTGCATTTAGGACGGGTGGGGTGATTGGGGTGGCGAAAAGCGTGGAGGCGGGCTGGATAGCGAGCATCACGACGGTAGCGTCGGTTTCGTCTTCGAGGCGTTCCATAACAAGAGCCGGAGATAGATTGTGGGTGGTGAATCCGGTGCCGTCGAGAATTTCATCCCTGTCCAGGAGTTCGACCGTACCTGCGGATTTATCCAGATGAACAGCATCGACAATTATCACCGTATCGGGATTCAACTTCTTCACCGAGCCGACATAACTCTCAGGAACAGTTCCCGCATCGACGGTAAGGTGTCCGTTTTCTGCGAGCCTGAGGATAAGTTCAGGTCCGAGTCCGTCATCACCCTTGAGTATATTCCCGATACCCATGAAGACAACCGTGCCGTTTTCGAGATAGGTTCTCAGTGTTTCTTTCAGTTCATCGCTTAGGGGCATTTCTCTCCATATAAGAAAACCGGCGGTTCAACACCGCCGGCATGATTTCTTCTATTGAACAGTGATCTACTCTTCAGGATATATAGCAGTTTCCCGGCGGCATTCTGCACAGAGTATTTTCACTCTGTCCGACCTGCCGTTATCTCTCATTACATCTGTGATGTTGTTGTCTGCAAGACCCAGTTCACGCAGTCTTGAAAGGTACAGGGTTGGGTTGGAATAACTGAGTTCCCCGAGTTTCTCCGACATCCACAAGAGGTGGTCCTTGCAGGTGATCGTGATGCCGCACATTTCGCACACCTGTAGGTTCTTCTCTATTGTCCTGAATGCAGCCGCCCTATCGAAATAGGCAAGATTCCATTCATTGGACATGTTTATTCCCGTGTCTCCCTCATCCCTGATGCAGGAGTCGACGCAGACACCACAGTAAATGCACATATCCATATAGTGGATCATCTTTCGCATCGGACCGTCATCACCGTCGAGAACATCTTCGTGCTGAATAGCATTCGACGGACAATTGTGCTCACAGGCAAGGCATCCGAGACATTTCTCTTCATCGTGAACAGGCAGTCCCCTGAAATTTGGATGGGCTTCATGCGGTTCTGCGGGAAACTTTGATGTATAAGGTCCTTTTACGACTGCTTTTACGGCTTCTGCAATTTCTCTCAGCTTTGGATATTTCATAATCTTGCTCGAGTGGTTATACCCTCGCTTATGCTTCACCTTCCTTATCTTCAGCGTAGCTGTCAACAACGCTCTTGTCCCAGAGTTTTATTCCGGCTCTGTGTGCGCCCCGTGCAATTGCGTGCGATGCAGTGGGAGATGCAAACATAAGGAATACAATTGTCAGTAGAGCCTTTACTCCGGTTGCAGTAACCCCGCTCATAAGGAATACACCAAACAGAATACTGCATGTACCAAGTGTCACACTCTTCGTTGCCGCCTGAAGTCTGTTGTAAACATCGGGGAGACGCACCATGCCTATACATCCGAAAATATCGAATGCGGCACCGATGCCTATAAATACCATACCGATTATGTTAATCACTCAGGGCTCTCCCTTCAAGATACTTGGCAAGTGCGAGAGTACCTACAAAACTCTGAAGTGCCCATGCAATTCCAATGTCTATGTACCAATTTTTACTGGTGATGATACTGAGGAGTGCACAGAGTCCGACAATGAGAATGCCAAAGATATCCACTGCGACCACTCTGTCTGCTGCCGTTGGTCCCATGAGGACTCTGAACAGAAGCAGCAGTGATGTTAAAATTAAGATAAATACAATCTTTACAGGAAATGCGTCGTTTTCAGTATCGCTGCTGAAGAACTCGCTTTCATAGCTGCCCGAATACAATATGATCATGGCAACTATCGCAATAATTATGATTGCTCCGATTAACCAACTTAGTATTTTCATTGTTTCACCGCACCTTCGTCTTCAAATATCTTCATCAGAATAGGTTCGAATTTTCCGCCTATTTCACGGATTACTGTTTCCGTGTCTGTACCCTTCACATATATCCAGTGGATGTAGAGAATTCCGTCCGGTTTGTCGATATCCACCGTAAGGGTTCCGGGAGTAAGGGTGATGGAGTTTGCAAGACAGGTAAGCCCTGTATCTGACTTAAGTTTTGTCTTCAGCCTTACTATTCCCGGTTTTATGGGAGGACAGGGGCTGAGGACTCTGTATGCAACATCGATATTTGCCTTTAGAAGTTCCCAGAAGAAAACCGGCAGGTACCATAATGCAAAGTAGAAATAGCGCTTCGGATGGAACATTATGTGCTGTCGGCTCTGGAAGAGGCTACCCATTACCGATGCTACAATAGCAGCAACACCGATACCGATAAGGAGGTGCTGAGTATCAGGTATCCAGGATAACAGACACCAGAGTACATAGGCAAGGATGAACATCAATATGCGCCCGCGCATATTACACCCCTCCCTTCTTTAGAAGTACTTCTGCAGCGATTTCGAGGAAACTGTCTTTGATTGCAGGAATCAAAAGCAGTCCGCCGAAAACGCAGACTACAGCAAGAATTACAAGTGAAATTCGCATGAATGCGGGGACCTCGTTCAACTGTGCATATTTCTCATTGAGTTTTCCAAGGAAGGCAAATCTTGTAGCCTTAAGTGCATATGCAATGGTTGCAATACTCACAACAACAGCCCATGCTGCATATCCGAGATGATTTGCCTGTACAGCTGCAACTATGATTATCAGTTTACTCCAGAACCCGGCAAAAGGCGGGATTCCTGCAAGAGACATTGCTCCTGCCATTGTGGTGCTGCTTGTTACGAACATTCTTTCTCGAATACCGCCCATCTTCTTGAGATCCCTCGTATTGGTTGCATATTCGAGTGCACCCGAATCGAGAAACAGAAGTGATTTGAAAACAGAGTGGTTAAATAGATGGAACAGTGCACCGATGATAGCAAGTTCCGTGCCGATTCCCAGTGCGAGCATTATGAATCCGATCTGGCTGATCGAACTGTATGCCAGAAGACGTTTTAAGTCCCACTGACGCATCGCCACAACCGCTCCTACTCCCATGGAAACGGCACCGAGAACCATCAGAACTGAAGCGATCTGCTGCGGAAATCCGAATATCGTGTAGAATATCCGCATAATCGCATAGATACCAAGCGCCTTTATCAGAACGCCTGAAAGCATTGCGGAAATCGGTGCGGGTGCTGAAGGGTGAGCATCAGGAAGCCATGCATGGAACGGAACCACCGCAGCTTTCAGACCGAATCCTGTAAGCAACAAGGCAAATACCAAATAGAGTAAACCGGTATTCGGTTGGCCCGCAAGTGCAACTGCCATGTCGTGCATGTTCAGCAGTCCTGTTGCGCTGTAGAGAAATACTATGCCCAGCAGGATGAACATCGAACCGACTCCGCCCATTACGGCATACTTGAAAGATGCTTCGAGTTCACGCTTGCCCGTACCGAATGCGACAAGTGCATAACTTGCAATAGACGCTATCTCAAGGAATACGAAGAGGTTGAAGAGGTCTCCTGTTATTATCACACCGTTCATTCCGGCAAGCATAAGAAGAAATAATGTGAAATACTGCCATTTCTCAGTATATCTCGTCATATAGTTCATTGAATAAACTGCAACAACAAAAGCAACGAAGTTCACTATAACCAGCATGAATGCGGTCAAACCGTCGAGGACGAGTTGAATGCCTGCAATGTAACTATGTCCCCCAATTTGTTCCGCACCCCATTCGCCGACGGATGTTTCAAGTACCCGCGGAGAATTGCTGTCGCTGATCTGGAGAACTGAAAATACCGCAAGTACAAATACGACAAGCGGGATGAGGACACCAATTATATCGGGTATTCCCTTTATCTTCTTCAGGAGGGCAATCACAAATGCACCGGCAAGCGGCAGTGCTGCGAAAAGCGGAATCATTTCACTTGTAATTATCATCCTCTTAACTCCCTGATCTTTATAATGTCATATGTGCCGTATTTAGAGTATATCCGTATAGCAAGTGCACACAAGAATGCAGTAGTTGCCAGTCCGATAACAATGGCAGTAAGAACAAGTGCCTGCGGAAGTGGGTCGACCATGTTTTCCGGGAGAGGTGATAGTAGTGGGTCAACTGAAAATATGGGAGCCACACCGCCTATCTTATAAGCAACGAGGATAAGAAAAAGATTTACTGCGTACTCCGATATGGCAAGACCGATTATTATTTTGATAAGATTACGCCGCGAAAGTATCGCATATAAGCCTATACAGAACAGAATCATTGTTAAAACATATGGGAGATACTTGTCTATATCGTTAAAGTCCATTACTTATCCTCCTTTTCGAACGGCTGAAGGAGAATCAGCGATAGATAGATACCGAACATACCTGCTCCTACCTTAAGAGCTATGGCGATATTTGTGATAGGTATCGTTCCTGCACTGATGAGATTCCCGGCGGCACCGTCGTCTCCAATGAAGTTGTGAAGGAATCCGCCGGATTCCAGACCCAGAAGTGCAAGCGAGATGAACATGATTGCTCCGAGAGCTTCCACAACAGAAGTTGCCGGCTTCGAAAATACCTGTTTCGATACTTCCCTGCCGTAGGCAAGGAGCAGATTTATGAATGCAAGAGCGATGATAACTCCGCCAGCAAATCCGCCGCCGGGTGTAAGGTGTCCGTGAAGAACAATATATATGCCGTAGAGGAAAATAAGAACCATTGTAATGCGCGTAACAGTTCTTACTATTATTGACATTCCGTGTACGCGTTCTTTACTCATCGTTATTACCTACCTCTTTTTTTCCGACAGGTCTCATTACAGCCAGCACCCCTATCACTGCTGTGAAAAGAACTGTTGCTTCACCGAGTGTATCATAGGCTCTGTAATCGAGAATTATTGCAGTAACTACATTAACTGCACCTGTGCCTTTGATGGCATTAAGAGGATAAAAGGTGGATACTGTCATGAGTGGTTCACCGAAGACATTCAGATTGCCAATAAATGTACCGACAGCAACGATGGCACCGATAGCAATAAAGAGAATACCCATGAATGCACCGAATGGCCTGTATCCCGTAGGTTTCTTAGCCAAATCGCGACTGAGAGTTGCTCTGATAAGGAAAATTACTGCAACTATTTCAACGACTAACTGCGTCAAAGCTATATCGGGAGCTTTCAGCAGAAGGAAAATGATGGAAGCGGCAAGTCCGATTATTCCGACTGCAATAACAGCCGATAACCGGTTTTTAACCTGAACGGCAATTACTGCTCCCGCTATCATTACTCCCAGCAATATATAGAGTTCTACCATATCCTACCCAATCAAATCAGTATGATGCCAAGGACTACCAGCCCAAGGATAAGCCAAAGAATATATCTCGAAAGAAGTCCGTTGTGCATAAGAGAGAATATTACGCCGATTCCGCCGACGAACTTGCCTACGACATGATAGATATCGCATAATTTCTTCTCAGCCATTTTATAAGATGTCTTTATACAGCAAAGATTTCTGAATGTATCATAGAACCTTACTCCCGATACTCGCATATCAGGCATGTTTGCCAGTTTTTCCCCGCCCACGAACGGATCGACCATTCTTACTTTTCCGCGGTTGCCCAGCAGATAAACAATGAAACCTATGACAAGACCAATCAGTATCATTCCTGTTGCCAGTCCGGAGTCCCATACACCCGGAACATCCATCTTGTCACCCAGGAGACCCCGGAACCACTCGTTGAAGAACGGAATGATCGTATTTGCGAAGACACCTATACCAACTGCAAGGAATGCAAGAATACTGATTGGTAAACCGGTAAGGAAACCCGTTCCTCCCGTATCGGTCTTCAGGCGGGCTTTAATTTCTTCTGACTGCTGTCCGAGGAAAACTGCATTTACAACTTTCATGAAAGCCGCAAGTGTCAGAGCACTGCCTATCATGGCAATTACCAGCCAAAGTATCGAGAGACCGCTGTCCATTTCGATGATTCCCTGGTAGACAAGCCACTTCGATGCAAAACCGTTAATTGGGGGAATACCCGAAATAGCAAGAGAACCTATCAGGAAAGTGACAAACACTAATGGAATAGACTTTATCAGTCCGCCCATTTTTGTTAGGTCACTGGTTCCGGCCTTTCGCTCGGCAGCACCCGCAGAGAGGAATAGACAGGAATTATAGATAGAGCAGTTGAACATGTGAAAGATACCACCGGCTATTCCAATTGGATTCCCCGTGCCAATACCCAGAACCATATACCCGACCTGGCTTACTGCATGATAGCCCAGCAGACGTTTCAGGTCCTTCTGGATAAGAGCCATCATTACCGCACCAAGAATGGTGACGGCTCCGAGTGCCATCAGAATCGTGTTCATTACACGGAACATGGTGAAAAGCGAAGAGAATACTTCCAGCGATATCCTTGCGAGAAAATATATTCCCAGAAGTTTGTCGAGTGATGCCGGCAGGAATGCAGTTACTGATGCCGGTGCATCTTCAGCGGTATCAGGCACCCATGTATGAAAAGGCATCGCCCCTGCTTTTGCGAAAGCGGCAGCAGCCATGCAGACATATGCGATTATCGCAGGTGTAGCGTTTGTTGAGTCTATGCCTGCGACTCCAAAGTTCATTGTAAGCAATCCGGCCAGTCCGCTGTCTCCCGCTGTTATTCTCCATAACAGTACTATTCCGAAAAGGAGCAGAACATCGGTTCCGCCGATCAGGATAAGTGCCTTTCGGGCGCTGTCAGGAGTGGTTTCGCGTTTGCCATAGGCAATCAGTAGATAAAGCAGAAGCCCGAGGAAACCCCAGAAGAGAAGCAGTATAATCCAGTTGTTCGCAAATAGGACTCCGAGTGCTGCAACATAGGATGCAGTGAGGTAAATGTAGTACTTGAACAACCCTTTGTGTCCCTTCATGCTCCTTATCGAATAGATTACGACAAGAACAAAGAAGAGTGATGCAAAAGCTGCACAAAGCATGGAAAGTGTGGAGACAGCAAAAAATTCCTCGGGATTCGTGAGAGGTTTAATTATGAAGTCAAACATTACTTACCTACCCTTTTCATTCTTGCAGTCTTTTCCTGACTCATGCGGACAAGGTCCTGTCCGTTATAAAGTAGTTTCCCGGCTGTGTTCTTAACTGCAACTCTCTCCGTGCAACAGTAGCATGGGTCGATTGCTGCAAGGATTATCGTGGCATCGGAGATTGTCTCACCGATAACGGTTGCCTTGAATGTCGGGAGGTTCATGAATGTCGGTGCTCTCACCTTATGACGCTGCGGACGGTTGGTCCCGTCGCTTTTCACATAATGAAAGGTTTCACCGCGGGGGGCTTCGATATGACCGATGCCTTCGCCAAGCGGAATGTCTTTAATTCTGGCGTCTATCTCGCCTTCGGGGAGATTATTCAGACAGTATTTTATTATTTTAATCGATTCGAATGTTTCCAGGATTCTGACGACTGCCTTGTCGAAAACGTCGCCGTTCTCAGTGACGATCATGTCCCATCTCATCTCTTCATAAGCGCCGTAGGGGGAGTCCTTGCGGACATCTCTTGCAACGCCCGATGCTCTTGAAGTAGGGCCGAGAGCACTGAACTCGAGTGCGGCTTCCTTCGAAAATACTCCAACTCCCTTGAGCCTTGCATGAAGGACAGGGTCATCGAGCACTGCGTTTTTGAGCATGTCGAGGGTTGGTACTACCGAGTCGATTTTCTTCAGGCAGATTGGAATATCAGCCTTCTTTATGTCGCGACGAACACCGCCGGGCTTGAACATTGCATAATTCTGACGGTTTCCCGACAATATTTCCATGGCATCGAGAATCTCCTCTCGCAGTTTCCATGCCCACATATAGACGGTGTTGTAGCCCAAGAAATGTCCGGCAAGACCAAGCCAGAGAAGATGAGAGTGAATCCGTTCACCTTCGGCAATAATTGTGCGAATATACTTTGCCCGCATAGATACTTGCATTGGGAAAACATCTTCGACTGCCCGGGTGTATGCATACGGGTGGCTTGTAGAGCAGATGCCGCAGATTCGCTCTACTAAAAAGGTACTGTTTTCAAAAGTTTTTGTTTCCGAGAGTTTTTCTATTCCGCGATGGTTGTAACCGATTTGGACATCGATATCTACAACCTTCTCGCCTTCAACTGTCAGGCTGAAGAGTTCCGGCTCTTCCTGGAGCGGATGATACGGGCCAATCGGTATTATTGTCCTGCCCATTATACACCCCTCGTTCTGTCAGCAGTCTCATCCCACTCTTCATAGTCCTGACGAAGGGGATAAACTTCTTTCGGCCATTCCTCGTGAAGAAGAAGGTGTCTCGGGTCAGGATGCCCCGTGAATGTAATTCCAAGCAGTTCAGCCATTTCCCTTTCGATCCAGTTGACAGCTTCTATCTCGGCTCCGAGCGATTTACTGACTGCATTGTCGCGGTCGAGTTTTATTCTCAGGGATATAAGAAGGTTTATGTCTTCAATGATAAAGTGATAGAGAATCTCGATCTTCGGTGGGATGTCAGTTCCGCTGGCAATATTGAATCTTGCCTTGAGTGTTCTGAAAAGGTACACGCCGAATTGAACAATTGCATCGGGTTTAATCTCGATATACACTCTGTGCGGAGACTTATCGAAGAATTCAATGATATCGTCTCCGAAGCGTGTCTGAAGGTCCTGCAGTACTTCTTCTCTTGTCATGATCCCTCGCTAAGTTTCGTTATTAATGCTACTACACCGGCTATCATCGCTTCCGGTTTAGGCGGGCATCCGGGTACATAAGCATTCACCGGAACAATTTTATCGAGAGCAACCGGGCAGTTATAACTGTCGATGAACAAACCCTTCGAAGCTGCACAGGAACCAATAGCAATAACAAGACAGGGCTTGGGTACCTGCTCCCAGAGGTCTTTCATTCTTTCGACTGACATCCTGTTGCATGAACCGGTAACAAGCAGAACATCTGCATGTTTGATACTGCCTGAAAGAAGAATTCCAAAACGTTCGATGTCAAACCTTGGTGTGAGGCAGTCGAGTATTTCAATATCACAGTTGTTACAGCTTCCGGTCGATAGGTGGAAGACCCATGGTGATTTCAATAATGCCTTTAGTTTAAGACCCATTTATACTCCAACCGTGCTTTCTAAAATCCAAAGTAAGCCAGAACCACAGCTGCTATTGCAAGAACCGTCATCGGTCCCCAGAAAAATCTTACTGCCTGATCAATTCGCACCCTCGGGTTTGTATTTCGTATTACACATATCACGGCAATAATGCCGACATATTCGAGAATGGTGTAGAGAATATTGATACCATTGAGACGCAGTCCGCCGAAGAACAGGATGATGATAAAGAATGGAAGTACGAAGAGAAGCATATTCTTCATCAGTTTGAAGACTGCAAGAAGCGGTCCGCTATATTCGACTATGGGACCTTCCACAATTTCAGTTTCAGCTTCGGGAATATCGAACGGAACAAGTGCGAGCTTTGCCTGAATACACATGATAGCAACAATTATAGCTATTACTCCTGAAGCGGAACCTGCGACCAGTCCGTTTTCCTGTGCGGTAATGATGGAGCTGATTTTGAGTAAATTACCTGTCTGAATAACCGGAACGAATGTAGCCAGTATGAATGGAAGTTCGTAAGCCATCATGAGTTTCATCTCTCTCGATGATCCAAGGCTTGCAAGTGGGTTTCCCGACGCAAATCCTGCCAGTACCAGGCTGAATGATGGTACCATCAGCAGATATAACACCACGATCCAGTCGCCCTTAAATCCAAACTGCGGGAAGAACTGATTCATCCAGAGAATCGATGAAACAGCAATCACACTGGCTATCCCGATAATTGGTGCAAACATAAACATATTCTTAGATGCCCCGAATGGAATAACCGTTTCCTTGCCCATCAATTTAACAAGATCTATAAGCGGCTGGAGGAAAGGCGGTCCGACGCGATACTGTACTCTTGCAGTAACTTTCCTGTCTATCCAGCTGGAAACAAGACCTAACACTGCAGTAAGAAGAAAACCGAATACAAACAGAATCACAAAACTCATGACAATACTCATGCTTTGTCCTTATTCCAGTGTGTCGAGTGAACTACAAGATTGTTTCCAATCCTGAATGTGTTCTCTTCTGTTTCCTGACTATCATCTAAAATTCTGATTGCACCGTAGGGACAGCTGGGAATACAGGATGGCTCTCCCCTGCCTTCGCAAAAGTCACAAATATTGGTTAGATGGGGAAGAATTTCCGGAAATATCGTGCCATACGGGCATGAATGTGAACATGACCTGCAACTTACGCATCGAACAGTATGCCTTACAAGCATACCTTCGGGGTCCTCCAGTTTTTCGAGTGCATCCCATGGACAGATATTCACACAGTGCGGTTCTTCGCACTTTCTGCAGACAAGATTGAAAGTGGCAAGTTCTATCAGGGCGATTACTCCGTTATTCGTCTTTTTAATCCAGTCCTGCTGATGGTAGAAGTAGCTGCAGTCGACAACGCATTCCGCACACTTGTCGGAATTGCAGATATCGAGGTTGATATAGAGTTTAGAACCTGTTGTTTCCGAATCACTGATGATTCCGTGAAGTTGTTTAAAACTGTCTGTTTTTATCATTTTCTACTCCCAGATACCAGGGAACTCTTTGACTTCATCATAGGTAAAGACGGGGCCGTCCTTACAGCAATAGAATGTACCGAGCCTGCAATGTCCGCATTTTCCGAATCCGCAGGACATATTTTTCTCCATCGAAAGATAGATGTCTTCATCCTTCACGCCGAGTTCAACAAGCTTGAAAGTAACGAACTTCATCATTATCGGCGGACCGCAGACAATGGCAACAGCATTGCTGAAATCGACATCCGAATCTTCCATTATTGTCGTGACAAGACCGACGTGACCATCCCATGTGTCATCACCGTTATCTACTGTGATACGCATTTCGAGGTCATCACGCTTAGTCCATTCCTGCATCTGATCGCGATAAACAAGTTCGCTCGGTTCCCTGCACCCTGCGCGGTATACGAGTTTATTCAATTTGTCCCGCATGTGGAAAAGACCGTACATAAGTGCACGGATAGGAGCAAGCCCCACACCGCCGCCTATGATATAAACATCTTTTCCTTCGAACTTCTCGAGCGGATATCCTTTGCCAAGCGGTCCCCTGAGACCAACCGTGTCTCCGGGCTTGAGTTCATGGATTGCATCCGTGACCTTTCCTACCTTGACGATCGTGATCTCCATTTCATCTTCTACTTTATAATCCGAAGACGGAGTGAATGGAGCTTCGCCTACTCCCGGAATTGACATTTCCATGAATTCTCCGGGGGTGAATGTCAGGTCTTCCTTTGGCTTTAATCTGAAAGTTTTGATTGAAGGGGTTTCTGCAGTGACTTCGAGAACTTCTGCTTCGATGGAACGGTATGGATTTTTCATTCTACTCCGAAACCAGTCTGTTCAATACTTCTCTGATGTCAATCTTGCCCGGGCATGCGGAAATACATCTTCCGCACCCTGTGCAGGCAATTACATCGGTTACATTGGGGAAATAATCGAATTTCTTGTCGAATCTGTTGCGGAGGCGCATCCAGAGTCTTGCTCTTGGGTTCTCACCACCTCCTACGCGGGCGAAATCCTTGATCATGCAGGAGTCCCAGATACGGAACCTGCCGTGTCCGGAATCTGTTTTCTGATCATAAAGAAGGAAACAATGGCATGTTGGGCAAATTGTATTGCATGCTCCGCATTCGACACAGGTTTCTGCTGCGTCTTTCCAGAGTTCTTCTGAATCGTACTTGGCTTCTACAGCCCCGCTCAGTTTTTCATCTGCCGGAACACCGTTCTCTTCAATGTTCAAATTGACGGATTCCTTTACATGTGCCCTGAGAGCTTCAGCACCTTTAATCTGGTCGGGAGAAGCTTCTGAGAACAGATTCGAATACTTATCTATTTTGCTCTTACCTTTTTCCGAACCGGATTCTACCAGATACCCTCCTTCGACTTCTGTGAGGTTGATGTCGTAATCTGCGGATGGATGCGGTTCGACACCGACAGCACAGCAGAAACAGGTATCGATGGATTCAGTGCAGTCTGCTGAGATAATAAGTCCCTCTTTGCGGTTTCTGATGTAAGTAGGGTCACCATACTCCTCGTCGAGGAAGACATGGTCGAGAATCCTGAAACCTTTTAAGTCGCATGCTTTGACACCAACGATGCAAGGCGGCTTAGAATCTACGTTCGGCATGTCAGGTTTGTAATTATCTGCGACTTTTTCGCGACCGAGGAAATAGAAAGCCTTCAGGGGTTCCCATGAACGTACTTTTCCAATGATGGAGTTTTCGTCGAGAGTATCGCCGTTATACGAGCGGTATGTGATGGTCTCACCGGTTTGAGCAGGGAGGAATACCCTGTATTCTCCGGAAAGCCCTTCTAAAAATGAACACAGTTGATCTTTTTCAATAAAATTCATAGCGGTAAACTAAAAAAAATATTTAAACTGTCAAGGGGTATCACATGAGTGAAATAGCATCAGAAAATACCTGTCAATCACTGTACAGATAATCATATATCCGCTGTGCGAAGTGCACTCTCTGAGTATAGCCGCGTGTTTCGTCATAGATGATTTTCATGAAAAACTCATCCGGAGCATAACCTGCCGCCCCCCATTCAAGAGCATTGTGGGGTCCCGCATTGTAGGATGCTGCCGTAACAACCGAGTTTCTGCCGAATAGTACATCCAGCCCGGAAATGTAGCAGATGCCGTATTCCAGGGAGACTTCCGGAGCATAGAGCCTGTCGGGGGAATAGTCGTCCCAGCCCTGCTCGACTGCTACATATTCGGAAGTGCTTGGAATCATCTGAATCAGTCCGCGCGCTCCTGCAACAGAATATGTCCAAGGTCTGAACATGCTCTCGTTCCGAACGATGCCCCAGATGAAATTCGGGGGAATATCGTATTCTTCACAGAGCGGTTCCACCAGTTCGGGCCATGCACGCTGGTAACGCATTTCCCATATCTCGACGGGTAAACCTGTGCTGGAGTCACCGATGTTCAGCAGTTTCCATGCCGAAGCCGGCCGTCTCTCCCATATCTCACTGTTGTAGTAAAAAACCGCCAGTTTTCCCGCATTGCCGACTTCGTCCTCGCCGCGGAAGAACTCACCCATGGCAAGTTCCCGCAGGCCGGCATCGACAAGGAAGAGTCCATTCAGGGATGCCTGGGGGGGCGCAGCAGGTTCGACTCCGCCTGCAATCATCCAGTCCGCAAGCGGCTGCGATGCGAAGGATGGTACATAGTCAGGCATTCCAAGGAGCTCACGCGCAAAATAGGCTGGAAGTGTACGGGGATATTCATCATTGAGTTCAGTCAGTATCTCTGCTCCCGCATCAGAATCACTTTCCAGCAGGATTTTCCCGAGCAGATACCGCGCTGACGAATGATAGGAGCTCGACTTCCTTCTGCCGATGAAGTCGTGAAGTTCGGAAACGGCTTCCCCTTCACGCCCCTCCTTCATAAGTGAAAAAGCAAGCAGGAAATGGCAGTCATCAACCAGAACGCTGACTGGATAATTATCGACAAGTTCACTGAGATAAGGTATTGCTTCACCGAACATGTCATTCTGAAAATATATATACCCTATATACCAGGAGGTATTGATGATGCGGTGGTGCTGCGGGAAAGTACGGTTGTATTCTTCTATGACATTAATCCCTGCACCGACTTCACCGATTTTCCCGTAGATTCGACCAAGGTTGATCATTACATCCGGTGCATCTTCTTCGTCCAGCCAGTTTTCTAAATAGTGTTCATACATGTCTATGGCACTCTGGTAGAAACCGAGTCTGCGTCTAGTCTGTGCTCCAAGATAGTATACGTGCGGGTCCGGATCCGATATCTCCAGTGCAAGTTCATACCCTTCATTCCATAGTCCGCCTGCGTAGAAAGCATCTGCAGCCCTGCATGCATTATCTCGATCCAAAAGTAACTCCGCTTTTACAGCATCGAATGCTGCGGCGTGAACAGGTGCGGCGGGCCACAGGTCAAAAGAGTAGAGTATATCATCCATATAGCCCTGAATATTATTGTCGATCTTCGACATACCCCTGTAATGATATAAGACTGAAAGCAGTTCATCATCGTCACCTGACTCTGCAACTGAAATAACAGAGTCAGCCTTTTGAAGTTCACCGTTCTGCAGATATGCCCTGAAGTACAGTATAGTACGTTTGTCATCTGCACGAGCCGGCAATCCGCCGGAAACATGGGAAAGTGCCCGAAGAGCTGATTGCGGATCACCGTCTGAAAGAAGTGTATCGGCAAGAATAAGCGAGATGTATTCCGGGAGTATATATTCAGAACCGTTTTCGAGTTCGGTTAGTATCCTGCCTGCTATTCCACTTCCACCGATCTGAAGTGCTCTGTATGGAGCAAGCGAATCTCCGCTCTCAAGGACAAGCCCCCCGCATATGACAGATGGACCATCGAGAACCTGTACTGCTTTTTCCGTCAAACGAACCCGAACAGAGTCGCCCGGGTCGAGTGCAGCGGCTCCCATGATATAATAATCTGCTGCCTGGGCATTATAGCCTGCTGCAGCAAGTGAGTCTCCCCTGCTCTCTGCAATAACACACAATTCACCAGGAGGAAGTGTTGAAATGTCTTCGATCTGGGGGAGTGCACTGCACGCAGCCAGGAAGAGTGAGAGAAGAATCAGACTGCGTATACCGGTTCTCAAATACCGTCTCCATATTCCTGAAGAGCACTTTCAATTCCCGGATGCCCGGGAGCAAGTTCCTTTGCCTTTTCCAAAAGTGAGACAGCATCTTTGTGCCTGTCGACAGAAGTGAGAGCCCGTGCAAGTACAAGCATCAGATCTGGTGATCTATGCCTGTCACTCTCGAATACTCCCTTAAGAAATTCAACTGTCTCTTCTGCTCTATCTGTCTGTATCAAAATAGTTCCAAGCCCTGATAAGGCAGTGTCAAATTCCGGCTCTATTTCCAGGACTTTCCGGAATATTCTCTCTGCTCCTTCCGGATTGTCGAGAGCCGCTTCGACATGTGCCATGTTCGACAGGATTTCAGGACTTTCGGGTGACATATCCAGTGCTTCGGACAACAGGGATTCAGCTTCCCTGAAATCTCCGTTGTTGAAATAACTAATCGCCCTTCTGTTGAGGTCTTTCAGTTCATTGTCCTGAAGTTGCTCCCTATGCAGAGTGAGAAGTTCCGAGATTTCCGAGAGTTGCTCGATTTGCCGGTTTGATCGGTTTTCGACCTCTCCAAATGCTTCGCTGAGAATTGTAGCAGTCTCCTTCGCTGCGTCGGTTATTCCGGTTCCGATCTGCATGGAAAGTACCTCCATGTTTCCCGACAGTTCGTTTATGGTTTCGATAATGGATTCAGATCCTTCACGCGAAACATTGCCAAGGACAATTTCCACTGCCTTCATCGCATCGCACAGGGTAATTTCAAGTTGAGAACTTGCTTCAACCATCCTCCCCGTGGCATCCTCGAGTTCATCTTTGAGCCGTATATGGTATTCTTCGATGGGTTTCTTCAATTCCGTCAGATTTCGGGTAATATTTTCATCTCTCTGCTTCATCGAATCCTGCATTTCCCGTATCATGGTTCCGGACTTACTGTGGGTCGAATCCAGATGTTCATTGGTATCAATTACGAGTTTGGTCAGGATTTCCAGTTTTTCGGCAATACACGACAATGATGCTGTTTCCAAATCTCCGAGTTTGTCGTTTATCACCTGAATCGATTCCTTCAGTGAAGACACCGCTTCCAATATGCTTTCCATTACCTGTTGCTGAGAGTGTTCGCTCTCCGGCCTGCCTGAATCATCAGTCATCTTTCACCTTTTCCGATTCTGAATGTTCCCTCTCCTTTGTAAAGGATTGCAGATGCAGTCCTGAAATAACTTCGGGAGATTTATCTTTTCCTGTATTTTCATGCAATCTGATCAAATTCGCTATTTCGGGGTGTTCCTCTGCAAGATATCTTCGGAGTGCTGCTGTTTCCATGCTGCATCCCATGGACTGCAGTGCCCACACAAGCCTTAGAAGCATCTGTCTGTCCCCTGTCCGGTGATAACTTCCAATCCGGGTCGATACAGACTGAGCCCGGAAATTCAGCATCCACAGTGCTCTGGCTTTTTGGTCATCATATCCGTCTAAATCTTCATCTAAGCCTTCGAGTAGGGCAAGAGCCTTCACCGGGTCATTCAGTCGGAGCCATGCATCTGCTTCTTCGATACCGTCAGTTTCTGTTGAAGTAATAATAGAGTTAATATAAACATATTCCCTTATAATCTTATATGTATTGTCACTTCCGAAGGAACGGCATACCTGCACTGCTTCAGGCATCATATTGCCGTCAGCAAGTATTTTGACGACATCATTGGCATCTTCGGGACTGATTTCTCTTCCTTCGACCTCTGCAAGACATAGTTCGGCAAGTTTCCGGAGTGTTTCGGGTCCTGCATCTTCAAAGAGAGTGTTATCCCTCGAGAGTTCGATAAGCCTTTCAAGACTGACTCCAATCGAAAGGACAGATTCAGCTACTTCTTTTCTCTCTATGTCGGAGATTCCGGTAAAACCATCCGGCAGAAGTTTGGATAATCCCTTCTCAATGAGCCGAGAGTCGCTGACTGAGCGCCAGAAAGTCAGTGATTCCATTCGACCGGCTGCAGCCTCCTGAAGAAGCCTTTCTGATGCCATTTCATTCCAGGGGGGTTCGCCTTTGATGGACAATACAGCGAATATTTCCTCTGCATACCCTGTGAGTTCCGCAGATAATGCAATCTCAGCCAATGCTGAGAGTGCTTCACCATCCTCCTTCGGCTTCCAGGTTTCCAGACAGCCATTGACTATTTTGCCGTTCAACGGAATCGTCTCAGACGGACATTCTGCAGCAGTACGAGAGAAGAGTTCAGCGTCGCAGATGGAAGCAGCATGGAGAACAGTCACTGAACTGCCGAGAACACCGAGGTCGGCAATCGTGCCGCTGTGCCCTATTTCAGGGTTTGTATAAAGAGCACTGATTACATAATCGTCGATATCAGCATTCCTGTTTTCGATTCTTGCCAACCGCGCGGCGTGAAGCCACGCTTCACCTAGACCTGATATTTCCGCCATATGCAGGGCTGTTTCTGATAGCATCCCTGTCATTCCCGGATCGACATCTATCAGAACAGATGAATATCTTCTGAATCTCAGGAAATCCTCCTGTTCGACTGAAGCCTTTACCAGTACATTCAGGAGCGGGACCGAACCGTTATGTGCCTTAAGCACCTTTTCTGCAAACTCGACCACACCTTCTTCTGAACACACCGGTTCGAGAACTTTTCCAACTTCATCGAGGTCGAGCAATGTGATTGCGGTTTTTGCAAGATATAGTCTTATTTCCGTCTCTATCGAGGGTGCCAGGGATATCATGCTCCTGAGGACGAATGCGGAAAGTCTGCTGTATTCCGGGTCATCGACCGTATTTTTCAGAAGAGCCAGTGCCTTTCTGTTCTGTCCTGCTGTAATCTGTCTGCACGATTCTGCAATTGCCGACAATACAGGGTCGTCGTTTTCGTTTTCGTCGAAAGAAGAGCCAGCAAGATACAGTTTCCCGTTCTCGAGCAGATATCTGAGCCGGAAATATGCACCTTCACTGCTGTTTTTCCAGTGAAGATCGTTCAGTAATTCGATCTTCCAATTTTCAGTACCGCCTACCCGCAGGAGTATCCCGCCTGTCATCCGTGAAGAATCTTCTCCTGTGAGCAATGGAAGAACATCCTGTAATCCCATCTTGCCGAAAACATCATCCGGGAGATTCATTAATGTTCGTGCTATATACAGGTGGTAATCATGTCTTTCCGACGCAATCCTGAAACACTCGGCAGCACTCGAAGTCTCGCCTTCCCTGATGTAGATCATACCCGCAACAAGGGAGCTGAAAGGCTCTGATGGAACAAAACCGACTTCATCCAGGGCTTCACAAGTACCCGGATTCACATCGATGTGTCTCAGTATTTCCTGCCCCTGTGTGCAGATCTCTTCCCCGCCAAGCATCAGTATCAGCCAGTCCGATGCTGCTTTTCGTGTCATACCTGACTTCAGTCTCAGCAGAGCTCTTGCTTCCCGGAGAGCGGGAAATGCTGCAACCTGTTCTTCCAGCAGTTCGAAGACAGCCAGGCTCTTTTTCACAGATAGCCGGTCATCCCTGGCCAAAAGATGCTTAAGCGTTGCCGCTGCTTTCTCGAAGCGGCCGTTTTCCATCAGTACAGCTGACAAAAATGAAAGCACTGAAGCATTTCTCCTGTCGCGGTTGATTAAGCTCTCTACCTGCAGGAATACCCAAGAAGGATCAGGTTTCAGCAATTTGGACAGGGCATTTATTGCGTTCTCCGGTGTACCGCTCGAAACCAGGTGAACTGAAAGTTTCCTGGAGAATCGGAAATCAGAATCCATTCCGTCATCTATTACTCTTCTGACCATCTGCATGAGTTCACCTGTATCGGACTCATCCGCTTTCGAGAAAGCAAGGTCGAGAGATTCTCTTCCCCTGTTGTAATCTCCTGCCGTTATATAATAATCGGCAGTAAAGAGCAATGCTTTTGCATCGGCATCTGAATGCTGGGCAATTATCCTGACTGCATCGGTATATTCATCCCTGTCGAGGAATTTATTCCTCCTACTTTTCAGGATTCGAAGAGCATCACTGAGTTTTTCAAGTTTCATGTAGAACGTGAAGAGAGCCGATGTGGAATAGACAGTATCATCAAGTGCAAACATCCGTTCTTCGACAATGGAAATTATTCGAAGCAGTTGTTCTTCCGACAGCACTTCGGATAACTTCCCAGTCTGAAACTCCCTCAGATACTCTCTTGCGTTTTCGAATTTTCCTGAGACGATCGAAATCCCGAGGAGTGCTATTCTGTCATCCGTTCCCAATCCGCTCTCACGGGCATTGATCCAATCTGCAAGAGCAGAGATGCTTCTGTGAGGAAACTCTATATCCCTAAACACTTTCCAGAGAATTTCAAGAGCCTCCGATGTTTCTTCACTGATATAACAGCAGAAAGCGTATGCCAGTATGGGAATCTGATTCGCCTGCGGGTGGATGCGTCCCGCTTTATTCCATACCCGCGAGACACCTTCTTTACTCTCAGCAATCACACCGTCAGTTGCCGAACCCCTTCCCTCCTGCATGATTGAAAGGGCAGCGTCGAAATTGTGTCTGTATAAATAATGAAGCCAAATTGTCTTCAGCAGTTTAGAAGACAGGTTGAAATCGGAATAATATCTAACCAGTATCTCATTGATGTCGTCAGCCGAGGAACGATGAATTTTCATCGCCTTTTCGGCAAATTCGGCTGCAATATCCGGGAAACCGATTTCGAGAAGAAATTCTGTCATCCGAAGAGAATTGCTTCCGTCTTCGAGAAAGAGTTCCTTCTCATCCTCGATGATTTCCTGAATTCGGGTCAGATTCCCATCTTCTGCATATTTCCTGAGTTTCTTCAGCAGCCTACCCGGATTTCTGTCAAATAACGGCATCTTCTCACTCTGTGCAGATAATCAGCACATCTCCAATCGTCAATATATTCCCCTCAAGCGAATTCAAATATCTGATCTGCTCAATCGAAACATTATACAGAATGGCAATATCCCAGAGTGTATCACCTTCTATCACAGTATGCTCGATTCGCTCACCGTGCGACACTATCTCAACCTCTTCCTGCATTTCCACTACCTCTTCGGGTTCATCGGAAGCGGATGTGCCTTCCGGATATTTCAGGATAAGTACATCACCGGGAAAAATAGTGTCTTCATTCGATATGTCATTCCATTCAGCGACTTCGCGAGAACTGACTCCGACTGTAGCCGCTATTCCACCCATTGTGTCACCCATTCTAACAGTGTAATCGAAATACTGAGGGTTCTCCGGATAACCGGCATTTACCGGTCTTCTCTGACTTGGTGGAAGCACCAATGACTCGCCCGGGATGATGTACAGTTCAGTATTGAAAGCCATCAGGGTTTCAAGTGAGACATTAAACAATCCTGCAAGTGATTCCCATGTGTCTCCCGCACGGACTGTATAATGCTGCGGGTCGATACTCCAGGCTGATGAGAAAACATCGACAGCCCACTCTTCGGACACCAGAATCTCCCAAGCGTTACCGTCAGAAGGTGTTTTCTCTGATATGTATCCTGCGTTGAGTTTAATGAGTGTATCGGTTGGAATTCCCGGATCTGCTGCAAGAAGTCTTAGGTCTAGGCCGGGCGGGACCAGAATGACTGAATATCCCTTTTCGGCGGAAGCATAATCGATATTCCTATAGGCATTCCGTGCAGAAGTATAGCGAGGAACGAACATGTCTGTTTCACCCGGAAGGTCTATCTCACCGAACTCCGTCCCTCCCCGGGACAGACCCGACATCACCCGTCCGGGGCCGCAGTTGTATGCAGCGATAGCAAGCGCCCAGTCATCGAAAGTTCCGTGGAGTTCATGCAGATAGGTGCCTGCTGCACGCGTGGATGCAATCCATGAATAACGTTCGTCGATATTATCATCGATCCGAAGCCCTAGTTCTTCACCCGTCTCACGCATGATCTGCCAGGGACCTGCTGCCCCGGCCCTGGAGTAACAACCGACCGAGTAGTCGCTTTCTATCCAGATGATGGCACCAAGATCCGGATGCAAACCATACTCCCGGAGTATGTCATTCACAGTAGATGCTATCCCGCGGCTGCCCGGAAAGTTCTCCTCGTTATACTGAATATCGCTTAGATGACGCAAATTGGAATCAATGTCCAACTGCGCAGAATAATCACTTTCGAATGAACCGCCCGGCAACAATTGGAATGTACGCTGAAATGAAGGAGTTATTATCTGCGGGGTTTCATCCTGAATAGAACGGTCGTGAATCCTGACTCCGGTGCAGGCAAAAAACACGGATATCGAACACAATAAGATAATCGGCAGAAATTTCTTATATTTAGGAAAAAGGGAGGTATGACTTTGGCATCCATTGGTATTGTCGGTGCGACCGGACTTGTTGGTTCTCAAATGGTGGATATTCTTCGGGAACGCAGGTTCCCTGTCGACAGTTTTCATCCTATTGCCTCCGGCAGATCAGGTGGAAAATCAATAAATTATAACGGCACTGCGTACCCTCTTGAGATAATAACAGAAGAGACTTTTGGCAAGGGAATGATTGTCCTCGGTGCAACATCTGCAGAACTAGCGCTGGAGTGGGTCCCGATGGCTTTGAAAGCAGGTGCTTTTATCATCGATAATTCTTCTGCTTTCCGGATGAAATGTGATATTCCACTTATAGTTCCCGAAGTAAACGGAGATACCCTCAACGGCACTGAAAGACTGATAGCAAATCCGAACTGCTCGACCATTCAGCTGGTAATGGCACTCCACCCCCTTCTGCAGCTTGCAGATATCGAATGGATTTCCATCTCTACCTACCAGGCTGTTTCAGGTGCAGGAAGTGCTTCTCTCGAATTACTCACCCGGCAGGAGAATGGAGAACTGACTCCGAATAATTCCCTCCAACTGCATCGAAATGTGAATACTTCGATAGGCACTCCTGGAGACAAAGGTTTCTGCGGTGAGGAGACAAAACTGATGCGTGAAACGGCAAAGATACTCTCACTCGACTTCCCTGTTTTTGCATCTGCTGCAAGAGTTCCGGTAAGAACAGGACATACTGAATCAGTGGTTGTGAAATTCAGGAACAGCGCCTCGGCTCCGGGTGCAATAGAATTACTGAATGATGCCGACGGAGTTATTTACTCCGAAGACCCTGTTACCCCGTTAATGGTCGAAGGTACTGACGAGGTATATGTCGACCGCCTGAGAACCCACCCCGACGATGATTCCGTGCTGCAGTTCTGGGTAACGGCCGACAATCTCCGCAAGGGCGCCGCCCTCAACGCCGTCCAGATCGCAGAGATAAGGTGCCAGGACACTTAATTGTCCGCCAGAATAACATACTTCGTGCGATAATTAAGTGTCCTGGCACCTTATCTTAAACAGAGTTGCGAAGACAACAAGGGGGTCGATACCGGTTTTCAGCCCGACATCAGCTTCTGCGAATGCATCAGCGACAGCAGCTGGCGCAGTAGAACCTGAAATTCTTCCGTATTTCATCAACTTCTGCAATTGCGGGAAGCGTGTACCGGTAGCATTTGCAACCTGCTTTTCCCCCCCACCCCCTGTGAGAATTTCATTTGTTTTCTGTACCTTTTTCCACATACTGTATAAATACGAAATGATGGCAATCGGCTCTTCACCTGCCTGAAGCAGTTTCCGAAAAGCAACAAGGGCATCTGCCTTTTTCCTTCCGAAAACAAGATCTCCGAGGTCGAATACACTCACTGTACCCCTTCCGGAGATTACTTCGAGAAGGGATTTCTTCTCTACTGCGTTCTCATCTCCGCAGTAAAGGGCTAGTTTCTGAATTGTCCCTGCCATTCCCTGCAGGTTTCTCCCGTAATAATCCGTAAGCAGCTGCATCGACTCGCGTGTAAGACGTACATTTTCCTCCCTGCATAGGGTCTGTGCCCAACCTCCCATCCTGTTCTCAAATGGTTCATAGCAGATAAAGGTGTTGACTTTATCTGCAATTTTCAAAAGCACCGCAGACCTGTTTGGTCTCTTTTCGGAGAGAAGCAGCATTGCAGAATTTGTGAGACCGAGATCGATGGCATCCATCAGTTCTTTCGCGGACGCTTTACCCAGTTTATGTGCTGAAGTTATGAGAATGAAACTCCCTGCGGAGAAAAGTGAATTCTCCGATACATGCTGCTTTATGTCCCCTGCTGCCAATTCCGACGCTTCCAGACGAATGAACTCATACTTCATGTCTCTGGTGAATCTCTCCATTGCTGTTTTCTGGAGTTTATTTCTCTGATACAGTTCTTCACCGCAGACAAGGAAAATGCTGCCGGAGCTTCCCGAACTGATTTCTCCCGTTATTTCCGAGTATTTATTTACAAACATTTATCATATATTCCTTAGTACTTGCATAACTATGCTTACAGAAGTATTTTCCACGCTTGATATTATACTAAATTTAAATCTAAAATCTATGGAGTCGAAAGATGTTAACCTGGTTGAGAGACAGTGCAAAAATATTCCTTATTGTCACAATTGTTGTTTTCGTTTCGCTGATTTTTCTCCGATGGGGCATGGGAGCTGGCGGCGGTGAATCGAAAAACCCCTACGAACGCCCGATTGCCACGGTTAATGGAAAAGAAATACTGCCCGCTGAATACAGTGCTTCTATCCAGGATTATTCAAACAGCTACAGAGACGATCTCGAGCAGATCGGAAATCCGGATCCCGAAGGCATGCTTGTCGTCATGGGCCGGCAGATCAACGAGGATGCTTTCGAAGGAATGATAGACTCGTATCTCGAACAGGACTATCTAGAAACCGTCGATCTCCCGCAATTCACCTATGAGCAGACCGAAGCTCTTATTTTTGAGACAGTGCGCGCACAGAACCTTGAGGGAGTTACCCCCGAGGAATATATAGAAGAGATGAAGACAGATAACCCCTACCTTTATCAGCAGTATATTGCTCAGTTTTTCTATTTCGGCAACGCTTTCCGCTTTCCTATTGCATCCGAACTCGTCGGAATGTCATCTAAAGCTGAAACGGAATTCCTGATGCTGAGAGAACGTGGATCCATAACTGCGAGATTCATCACATTCGAGGCGACCGCAATGATGCCGGGCGAACAGGCTCTCACGGAATACTATGAGGAGAACATCGACCTCTTTGCCGAAGCACCCGGATCGCTGCTTCGGTATGTGACTGTTCAGGTTCAGCCTACCCCCGACGACTATGCCAGGGCAAACGACATCGTCGACTCGCTTACATATGCTTCTGCAGGTTCACCAAAATCAGCTACCAGAGAACAGTTCATTTCGACATTCGGCACTGAACTCACTCTTGAAACGGGCCAGCCGAGCATACCCATATTTGGCATGTCGCTCGAATATCCCGCATTCGAGAGTTTTCATGTTCTGAGACTCGACTCTACAGCAGTATCCATCCCCGAAACCCCTGAAGACACAATGGCATATCTACAGGATACCCTGTTCGTTACCCACTGGGAACGAATTGTATTCCCCGGGATAAGTACCGTAAACAATCTGTTATGGACTCTCGAACGGGAATCCGAGACTATCCTGGCAACGGAAGTTCCAAGTATAGATGATTCTCTTATTGTAAGCGGCTTCGGAGACATGAGGATAGACGGGAATACTACCGAGAATGCCGCCGCAGGCGGAATAATCTCGCAGGAACTGATTGCTTTTGCCACAGATTCCATCTGGCACGATTCAATAGGACCCGTATTCTATAAACCGGCGGCTGTGACCGGATATCCTGAATTCACAATTGTGCGTAAACTCGAGACATTCGAAGCCGACACTCTGAGTATGGAAAAGGCAATGCAAAACGGTCTGCTTTTCCAGCTGGCCACAAGTGATACCAGACGGTCCGCTTCCTTCGACGCTGCCGCGGCAGCTCTCGATTACATCCGGATTGCCGGGATTAGCCTTGGAGCCTATGCAGATGCCGAATCCTTAGAAATCTACACAACCCAACCTTTCTCGGCTGCCGAAGTAGCTCGTATTTCACAGCAGAGTCCATATGCCGATGGAGGAATCCTCTATTCCGCCGAGTTTGCAGAGCTGGCTCTTGCAGCTCCCGAGTTCACTGTAATAGGACCGTTCAGAACCGGTGACAGATATGTACTTGCTGAAATCCTCACCCGACAGATGCCCCCGGAAAATCCTTCCTTCCTGGCACTGACATATGCAGTCACGCAGGGCGGACACATTCTACTGACGGAAGAGCACATACTGGATGACCTGAGAGAATCGGGGGATGTCGTAGACCTTAGAGAACAGTGGAGTGAGTACAATACATCGTTTAGAGATTCACTCGAGCTTGAAGAAGAGAAATTAGATAGATAACTTCCTCGCCACCTGCGAATTTCACTCAGTTTCTCTTAATGAGCAGAAACAGGAAGAACGGTCCGCCGAGAAGCGACATTACAATTCCAATGGGCAGTTCGGCAGGAGATATAACTAACCTGGATACCAAATCTGCAAAAAGAACGAGAATCATTCCCCCGATAGCTGAAGCAGGAAGCAGATATCTGTAATCCGACCCCGTATACCTGCGCATAATATGCGGCACTATCAGCCCGACAAACCCAACGGGACCTATCACTCCGACTGAAGCACCTGCAAGCAGTGCTGCGGCAACAAGCAGTATGTTTATCTCGCGTTTCACGGCGACACCCCGAGAGGCAGCAATGTCCTCACCCTGTGCAATCTGATTGAGAATTCCTGTCCTAAATCCTGCAACCAGGATACCTGCCAATACAGCAGGAAGAAGAAAAAGCGGTTTGCTCCATCCGATTACGGATAAGTCTCCCATCATCCAGCGTACTATTTCGATGAGTCTCGATGCGCTGCTGAAATACTCGAACATTAGGAGCAGAGCTGCGCCTATCAGGTTCATTGTCACACCTGCAAGCAGAATGGCTGAAGCGGATCTGCCATGCCGGGAGAACACCGATATAGCATACACACAGGCGACTGCGACCATTGCACCTGCAGTGCCGGCACTTATCAGAACAATTGCAGGAACCATCAGACCGCTTATTATGACGACTCCGGCAACCAGACCGGCTCCTGCGGATATCCCCAGTGTATAAGGTGTTGCCAGGTCATTCCTGAGAATCGACTGCAGGATACATCCGGATACTGCAAGTGCACTGCCCGACAGAAGAGCAAGAACCACTCTGGGCATCCGCAACTTCAGGAGTACCCACCATTCAGGATTGGATATCGGTCCGGAAAATATAGATATAATCGATATAATGATAATTAGACAGAACATCAGTGCCCAGAAATCAATCCGTGGTTTTCTGACACCTTCTGTTTTCATACAGTATCTCCGGGCAGAATAATCCATGAGCCTGTTACAGAGTCGCGGGTAATATTCAAATTGACATCGAACACTTCATTCAGAATTTCAGGGACAAAGACCTCCTCGGGTTTCCCCTGTGCTCTGCACCCTCCGTCTGCTATCACAAGAACTGAGTCGAGGTACTTCCCCCCCACTGCAACTTCGTGAGTACTTACCAGAATGGATATTCCTCGATCCGAAAGTCTTCTGAGCAATGTCCATAGATGCAGCTGATGCTTGAAGTCAAGAGAAGAACCGGGCTCATCGAGAAGCAGAAGATCCGGCTCCTGAGCAAGTGCGGAAGCGAGAAGAACAAGTTTTTTCTCCCCGCCGGACAGTTCAGAAAATATCCGCTCTCGAAGATCGGAGACCTCTGTTTCCCTCATGCAGGCAAGAGCGATTTCGATGTCTTCAGGTGAATCAGGTTCCCACCCGCGATGATACGGATGCCTACCGAGCAGCACGGTCTCCATGACGGTGAGTTCCGATGAAGGATTGAAGTTCTGGGGAAGATAGGATACTATTCTCGCCCTCTGCCGGTCAGTCATCTCCGAACTCAGGATTCCGTTTAGATAGACACTGCCTGTAACGTTTACCCCGATATCCAGTATTGCTTTCAAAAGTGTACTTTTGCCGGAGCCGTTCGGTCCGATAAACCCACATATTTCACCTCGTGCGACGCTAAGTTCGATTCCGGTCAGCACAGTTTTTTCACCATATCCGACAGAATCGATTTTCATCTTCAGCGCATGCATTCCGATAACCTCTCCGCCGTTGCCCTAATTCTTCCTCCCGGAATGAGATAAGAACTGCCGAAAAGTACACTTATCTGACCTGATACGAAACCTGCTTCATTCCAGAATTCAGTTTCCGAATCTCTTACTGACATAGTGTCGCGGACATTGGAATAGATGCTGATGATCACATCCGGGTCGAGAGCAAGAACCCCCTCAAGCGACACGGTCGGCCAGGTTCCCAATTCAGGCGCTGCGACTGTCCCGCCTATTTCTTCGATTATCTCAGTCAGGAAAACTCCCCGACCCGCCACAGTCATTCCCGAAGCACCGGATCTGTGGTCGAGTATGACTAAAACTGATACCCGGGGTTCCGGAGATAGCACGCGAAGTGAATCTAAGGTGCTTTCTACCTGTTCCCGAAAGATGCTCGCTTCTCCGCCATACCTTGCAGAGAGAGAATCAAGAACTGAATAAATATCAGTAAGATCTTCAAAAGAATAGGTGTAACACGGTATTCCAAGTTCCCCAGCAAAATCGCGGAGAAATGAACTCGAACCGACAATATGAAGTGAGGTGGGTTCGAGTGCGGCTATCTGCTCGAAAGACGGGTCCAGATACCCCCCGACCGATTGCAGTGTATCAACCCACAGCGGCCACTCCGAATATCTGTCCACACCGACTATCCTTCCGCTGAGTCCGGAAACATGCATGAGTTCCACGAGTGACGGTCCGAGAACAACAAATCTTACATCATCGAGTTCAGTGATGGATTGTTCCCGTTTAGTACAGCCGAATACGCAAAGGAAGATTAGGAGAATGAAACAACAGTCTTTCAATTTCCATTCTCCTTCGAATTCCCAAAGATTCCGTGTTCTCTCAATTTAGAAAGTGCTCTTTCTTCAATCTGCCTTATCCGCTCCCGGCTGATTTTGAATACCCTGGCGAGGTCACGCAGGGTGCAAGGGTCATCATTCGACAGACCATACCTGAGCGAAATAATCGTCTTCTCCCTGTCTGAAAGAGATTCCAGAACTTCATCGAGTCGGCTTCTCAGGTCATCCTGAAGAACCGAACCGGCGTGGGACATCAGACTGCCTTCCAGAAAATCTGCCAGAACAGTATTCTCGATCCCGCTCGAACAATCCAGGGACAGCGTTGGAGAGGTTGCAAGACATATACTCACTATCTGCTCAGTCTCCATTTCCATATACCCCGCCAGTTCTTCTATATCAGGGGTTCGGCTGTACTCATTCTGAAAACTATCTACAGCATTCTTTATTATCCTGTTCTCGGCAATCACATACGCAGGTAGGTGAATCAGACGTGTCTGTTTTGCCAGGATTCTCAGAATTGCCTGCTTTATCCACCAGACTGCATAGGTAGAAAACCTGAATCCCCTGTTAATGTCGAAGCGTCTTGCAGCTTCAAGTAAACCATAGCATCCCTCCTGCACAAGATCCATCTCTTCAAGAGCATCGCTTATATGGTAATGTCTCACCTGTGCAAGAACCAGCCGCAGATTCCCTTCCACATATCGTTCCAGTGTTTCAGCGAACTGTCTCACTGCATCATCGAACACTTTTTCCTGATGGATATATTCGGTTATAGACACACCCATTCTAATCTCGATAAGATCCAGTTGATTCTCGATAGAAATGAGTTCGGGATACTTCTCCCAGGAATCATATTGTCTCTCGATGTCTGAATACTCATAACTGATAGCATCTTCGACGGATGATGAGATATCCCCATCGAGTTTACTAAGTAGTTTTCTCCTTCTTACGAGCAATTGTGTACATATATCCACACCTGCAAAAACATCTCTGCCGACGGCCTCGACCCTTGCCCAGTTCAGACACAGTTCTCTGACAGCGGAGCGCCTTGGATATCTAACCTGCAAACAGGGGATTAGTTCGAGCAGTATCTTACGGTTTTCTTTTCTGAGAATGCCCTTTTGAATTCCCCAGTGATTCCTGTCGATTATGAATTCCCGAACTTTTCTGCCCTTTGCAAGTCTATACAGATGTTCCGTCATTCGTCTTCTGCCGAACGGCAGGCAGAGAATTGCCTTCAGCATCAGGAAGCGCAGCGATTCCTGCTTCGTGTGGATTTCCTGCTCTTCCTGTTCTGTCATTTCAGGAACGACATCCAGTTCCCTGTAGAAGAGTCTTGCTGAAGTCAGGTCAAGTGACCTGTGTTCCTTATAATTCCGTTTCCCCGGCATTTTTCACTTTCATCAGTTCTCTGCCCGTACTCCGGATCTCTTCCTGTATTTCAGCCTTCTCAGCGTCATCGGCTGTTTTGAGACGCTCTGAAAGTTCGCGCAGTTTAGTTTCCAGCCTGTGTCCTTCGACACTATTCATCAGTCTTTCCCTATCAGGTGAATCAAGCGGTTCCGCGTCGGTTAACAGTGATGAACAGAGTGAAGCGTATTTATCCGTCATTGCCGATAGAGAGATGGATGAATATCCTTCTTCTGCCTGCAGTTTCATCTCACGAAATATCTCTTCCGCGATACCGCTCCGGAAGTCGTTTCCGGTAAGAAAACTCATCAGGGTGTCATTATACCCATCAGAAGAAGAAAGAAGTGCTTTCAGCAATGCAGTGTCCCAGGATGAGAGTACCCCTTCGGCAGAATCAGATTTCCGGGGATGTGCTTTTCGTTTTGTAACTGTTTTCGCTTCTTCTTCCAGAACTTTGAGAGAGTATCCGGTCTGCTCTGATATGACTCGCATGAGAGTCTCTTCCATGACAGGACTCGAAGATCGGGAAGTGATCTCGATCAATCTTCGGAGAACACGTATTCTCTTTTGTGTGCCGGTTACGCTCTCCCATCCCCCAAGCAGTTTTAAAGCAAATACTATTGGATTTGACGCTTCCTGTATCAATGTAAAGATACTTTCCGCACCGTGTGCGAGTATGTAATCGTCGGGATCCTGCCCATCAGGTATCGAGACAATTCGAGACAGAGCGCCCTCCTCGAGAATTACTTCTGAAGCTCTTACTGCAGCTTTCTGTCCGGCACCGTCTCCGTCATAGCACACAATGATCTCACCCGGAGCCGACTTCAGGTATCTTGCCTGCGCAGGTGTCAGTGCGGTACCGCAGGTAGCTGTCACACATTCGAATCCCGCTTCCACGAACCGGGCGTGGTCGAAATAACCTTCCACAAGAATGATCATGTCGAGGTCCCGGACACTCTGCAGAGCATCACGATAACCATAGAGAACACTGCTCTTTGTGTATATAGGGGATTCCGGTCCATTCAGATACTTGGGAACTCCTTCAGACGATTTATCTATTGTTCTTCCCCCAAATGATATCGGTCTTCCGCGCCTGTCTGAGATTGGGAATAATAGTCTTTCCCTGAACCTGTCATAGACGCTGTCGTGGTGTTTCTTCGACTCCAGGGATAATCCTGACTCGACAAGCTGTGAAACCGAGTAACCCTCTCCCTTGAGGTAATCCGTAAGCCTGCTGCCACCCGGTGCCCATCCGATTCCGATCTTCCTGATTGCAGATTCGGAAATATTGCGAGACTCGAGGTATTTCCTTGCTTTGGAACCCTCTGCATCTTTCAGCATCCGGATGAAATACTGATTGGCTTTCCTGAGTATTTCGCGAAGAACATCTGTCCTTGAAGTATCACGTGTATCTGTTTCAAGCACAATTCCGGCTTCATTCGCAAGTTCTTCGAGTGCATCCCTGAATGACATTCCGAGATATTTCATGAGGAATGAGAAGACATCCCCGCCGGCACTGCAGCCGAAACAGTGGTAGTTCTGACGTTCAGGTGATACAAAAAAGGATGGGGTTTTCTCCTTGTGAAAAGGACACAGCCCTTTGTAACTTCTCCCGCTTCGCTTCAGTTCCACAAACCTGCCGACAACTGTATGGATATCTACGGCTTCCCGGACGCGTTCGATTTCACGGGTTCCGTAAAATCCGCTGCTTTTTTTGCCGGAACTCATCTATCTGCCGTCACTTCCTGAGTTCAGCGACAGTCACACCTGTACCACCTTCTGCCGGCTCTCCCATTCTATGAGAAAGGACTCTTCTGTCGCTTTTCATGCTTCTGTTTACGGCACGCATGAGAATACCTTCTCCCTTGCCGTGTATCACCCTTATTATAGTCATTCCTGCTGAAATACAGTCATCGATGCTCGTGTCCAGTTCTGCTATGGCTTCTTCCGCCGACATGCCTCTGAGATCGATCTCCGGCCCAGCATCTACAGATGCATTATATGCGATACTCAGGACGGTAGTTTCACTTACATCTGCGGGAGTAAGGTCCGAGGTCGAGCAGCGCAATCTAACATTCCCCATTCGAATTACACAGTTGTCATTCGATACCTCTTCGATGACACCGGTCCCTTCCCACCCGGAAACTGCTACGCTGTCTCCAACTTCGAATATGTTCGATTCTCTATCTGCAGGCTCGCTTTCTTTCTTAACCGGAATGGTATCAGCCATATCTCTTATCTTTTTCCGTATCTCTTTTCTTTCACTGATATCCTGTGTCTGCCCCAGTTGGGTGAGAAGTGAATCAGCCCTGGAGTTGTACTCCCTTGCCTTCTCTTCATTCTCTTCCAGTATCCTCCTGCGCATCTTGTCGAGTTCAGTAATCTCACTCTCCAGTTCAAGACGGAGTTTAGTGTTCTTTTCCAGGCTTTCAGCAGTCTCTTTTCTATTGTCGGTGATTTCCCGATCGAGAATAGTGGTCTTTTTGGAGAGTTCTTCTATCAGATTGTCGAGTCTGAATGATTCACCTGACATCTCCTTTGCACGTGTCAGTACTTCATCGGGGAAATCCATCCTATCGGCAATTTCAAGAGTGTATGATGAGCCCGGCAAACCCAATCTAAACCTATAATCCGGTTCCAGCGACTCTATGGCGAAGTTCATACTCCCGTTGATGAAGCCGTCTCTATCCCGTGCAGAATTCTTCAACTGCCCCATATGCGTCGTTACAATCGCTTTGCATCCGGAAGCAGCCAGGTAGTCGAGTACCGACAGTGCCAGGGCGGTTCCTGTGACAGGGTCTGTACCACCGGCAGGTTCATCGATAAGTGCAAGTCCACCCGCTTTCAGGGTATTCAGCATTTCCAACTGTTCCCGCAGACGTGCCGAGTAAGTACTTTCATGTTCGGAAATGGACTGATTGTCTCCGAGGGATACAAGCACATTGCTAAAGAACGGCAGTGTCGACCCCGGAGAGACAAATGCGCCTACCCCGGATTGCGAACACGCCACCGCCAGACCGATTGATTTCAGCAATACACTCTTGCCTCCCGCATTAGGCCCACTGACAACGAGTACTTTCCATTTGACCGGCAGAATAACATCATTGGGAATCATCTCGTCATTCGGGATAAGCGGGTGACGGAGTTTCAGTAAAGCTGTAGCACCCTCTTCCGGAAACACGGTCTTGTTTTTCAAATGATATTCAGCTCTTGCGTATATTGCATCGAGTTCAGTGAATATCTCATATCCGCGCTGAATCTCTGTCTTTCGTTCTCTCAGTCTGCCAGTTGCCTCTTTTAGAATCCTGCGAATCTCATATTCCATGTCGAGCACGGCTTCGCGAAGTTCATTCCCGTCTGAGACAACCTCTTCCGGTTCAATGAAAAAAGTTCCTCCGCTTTCAGACCTGTCATGAACTATACCTTTCACTGACCGTCTGTGCGTGGCAATAACAGGCAGAACATGGCATCCGTCCCTGACCGTCGGGGGTGCTTCGCGCAGGATACCCCTCGATGACAGAGAAACCGATATTCTCTCTATCTTCTGTGAAAGTCTTTGCCTTAATCCGGCGGTCTGTGATATCAATTTCGATAGTTTTTTAGAAGCCGATTTCTTTATTTCTCCATCCTTGTCTATTACGGAGTAATAGTACTTTCCCAGTTCGGGAAGGCGGGGAATCTCCCTCGCATACACGGCAAAAACATCGTTATTCTGCTCTTCGATGTGTTCCTGCAGAACAGATGCAAAAGAGTCCATTTCAATCAGTGCTTCTCCGGCGCTTCTGATTAATGAAGCGTCCAGTAAAATGACATCTTCTTCGAGTGCTTGCAGTATTTCTCCCAGCCGATCCAGATTCGATACACAGGGGCGTCTGCCAGTCTGAAGTAATCCCGCAGCAGCGATAGTCTCTCTGCGCAACCTATCTGAATGAGTCCTACTTTTCGCAGGTGTTAGTTTGGATATTAGCTTCCGGGCGGCTTGACTGTGGGTGAATTCCGATTGGTGTTTAAGAACAGTGGCGTACTCGAGTTTTCGAAGGTATGGCTGCAAAACAGGCTACCCCTCCGTCATGTGCTTTCTTCAGAATTGAGCGGTTGAAAATTATTCGATTCCCTGAGTTTCCGGAGCAGCTTCTTTTCATCCCGCGATAATCTCTCAGGGATAAATACATTGACAATGACCTTTATATCGCCCCGGCCCATTCTTCTCAGATGACTTACACCCTTCCGTTTCAGCACCATTACTTCACCGGGCTGTATTCCCCCCGGAACATCGATCTTCTTTTCTTCTGCATCGAGCCCCACCTGTGGAACATATATTTCCGTCCCGAGAGCCGCATCCGGAAATGAAACAGTGACATTGAACACAAGATTGTCCCCCTCCCGTCTGAAAGGTCCATAGTCGATACTACGGATGTGAAGCACAAGGTCTCCGGGTGGTCCGTCACCCGGTGAATAATGCCCCATTCCCCTCACGCGGATATAATGCCCTTCGGAGACACCGGGCGGAATGTCCACTGCAATGGTCTTTTCTTTCTTTTCGGTGCGTCTGCCTGCACATGCAGAACACTTTTCCACAGGAATTCTACCCCTGCCGCCGCAGGCTCCGCACTCACTCACTGACTGGAATGAACCAAGAATAGTCTGCCGTACAGTCCGCACCTGTCCGTTCCCGCCGCAGTTTCCGCAGGACTTAATTCCGGCTGACGGTTCAGCACCGCTTCCGCTGCAATGACTGCAATGTTCATGTCTTTGGATTGTTATTTCTCTTTTTACACCGAGACTGACTTCATGCAATTCTAGGTCTACAGCGACGATCTTATCTTCCCCAGGAACACTTCTCCGGGCACCGTTGAAGTTGCCGAAGAAACTCTGGAATATGTCCATTGCATCACCCATGCCGAATCCGCCGAAGATATCTGTCATGTCAGGCATACCGTCCGTACTACCCCTCAGGTCGAACATCTGTCTTTTCTGCGGGTCACGGAGGATTTCATACGCCTGCGTTACTTCCTTGAATTTTCCCTCGGATTCAGCATCCCCGGGATTCTTGTCGGGATGGTACTTCAATGCAAGTTTTCGATATGCTTTCTTGATAGTGACTTCATCCGCGTTACGCTCGACATTGAGGATTTCATAAGGGTCTATGTTCATTCCTTTATTTCCAATCGTAAAATCATCCTGATACAGGAATCCCGGAGTACATTAGATGCATCCGGGATTCAGTGGTTCGATATTTGTTACAGCTGTGGCTCTACTGAATCGTCATCATCTTCAGAATCGAGAATTACGACTTCAGGTTCTTTCTCTTCATCCACAGCATCTTCTATCATCTCAGCAATGTTCTTGAACGAAGCCAATGACCCTTTGGTACTTTTGCAGATACGGGCAATATCAACCCTGTCATCCTTCTCTCGCGCTACCCGAAGTTCTTCCAGTGCCTTTGTCAATTCTGCCGTGTTTACCGGGTCCAGATAATCGTGAGAGTCGAGTATCTGCTGACACTCATAGATTAACTGGTCTGCAGTATTTCGGACTTCGACAAGTTTGAGTTTGGCCTTGTCGTCCCGGGCAAATGATTCAGCGTCCTTCATGAGTTTCTGTACCTGCTCTTCATTGAGTCCACCACTGGGATTTACAGTCATCTCCTGCGTATTTCCGGTTATGGCATCTTTTGCATTTACGACAAGAATTCCGTTTGCATCGATTGCAAAAGTAACTTCGACTCGGGGGACACCTCTTGGTGCAGGTTGAAGACTCGTTAGTTCAAACCTGCTGAGACTCCTGTTATCGGTGGCAAAATCCCGTTCTCCCTGAAGAACATGAATTCCCACAATCTGCTGATTATCTACAGCAGTTGTGAACATTCTTGCACGTTTGATCGGGATGGGGCTGTTTCGCTCGATTATGGGGGCCATGACACCGCCGAGAGTTTCGACACCCAGTGAAAGTGATGTAACGTCCAGCAGGACAAGGTCTTTTCTCTGTCCCGTAAGCACAGAAGATGCGATTGCCGCACCCATGGCGACTACTTCATCCGGGTTGACGCTGTGAACGGGTTCCTGGCTGAATTCTTCAGCAACAAGTTCCCGGACCATTGGAATCCTCGTGGAACCGCCGACAAGCACAACTGAATCGAGTTCATCTGGTGTTATTCCCGCGTCTTCCAAAACCTGTTTACAGAGCGGGCGTGTCTTGTCGACAAGATCCTTTATCAGACCCTCAAGAAGGCCTCTTGTGAGTGACATTTCGAGATGGATAGGACCCCCATCGCCTGATGTAATGAACGGCAAATTTATGGATGCTTCGAGTGCTGATGAAAGTTCACACTTTGCTCTTTCTGCTGCTTCTCTGATTCTCTGCGGGGCAACCGGGTCTTCCATTAGGTCGATACCCTTGTCATTCTTGAATTCGGAAATAATCCAGTCGACTATCCGCGCGTCGAAGTCATCGCCACCAAGCTGTGTATTGCCCGTGGTTGCTTTTACTTCGAAGATACCGTTCACGACCTGAAGAACACTTATGTCGAATGTACCACCGCCAAAGTCGAACACGGCAATCTTCTTCCGTTCAGTTGCATCAGTCGATGCAAGTGCAGCAGCCGTGGGCTCGTTTAACAGACGCTTAACATTCAGTCCGGAAATCGTACAGGCAGTCTTCGTTGCTTTACGCTGTATTTCATTGAAATAGGCAGGAACTGTTATGACAACATCCGTGACTTCTTCACCAAGATACTCTTCCGCTCTTGACTTAAGATGTATCAGAATCATCGATGCAATTTCAGGGGGAGAATAGTCCCTGTTTCCGATGTTGACTGCGGCATCACCCCTGCTGTCAGGAACGATTTTATAGGATACATTGAAAGTTTCGTCTGTAAGTTCGTCGAACTTTCTGCCAATAAGCCGCTTGATGCTTGCAATAGTATCAGTCGGATTTGTAATAGCCTGCCGCTTGGCAACTATTCCGACAAGTCTGTCACCGGTAGGCGTGAAAGCCACAACGGAAGGCATGACTCTGGGACCCTCGCCTGTTTGGATAACAACAGCCTCTCCACCTTCATAAACAGCAATACACGAGTTTGTCGTGCCGAAGTCTATTCCTATTGTCCTGCCCAAAATTTTCTCCCTTAATTTGCCTATTTACTTTATATAACACTTATACATCGTTAATCATATAAACAAAGTATTTTATGTCAAGTTCTTTAATTTCTAAGTTAACTCCTAAAACTCAGACTTGATATTTCCCCAGGTGGCTGGTGTAAGAGCACCTTCGCCCGGATCTATCTGGTACACCTGTGCACCCGAAACTTCATATTCAGTCACCCAGAGGCTCGAACCGTCCCAGGCAAGGTCCTGCGGAGTCTCCATCGTAAGTACGACAATGTCCCACGGCCATGGGTCCCCGGGTAGCATACGCATTAGCGACTTGGTGTTCTGGTCTGTTATCCAGAGAAAGAAGCCGTCGAATGCCAGTCCGGTCAGTCCTTCAAATGATTTACCCGGATTCTGGGGGAAAAAGTAATCGAGAATTGCTCCTGTCTCAGGGTTAAGTTCGTACACGAGATTATCGCGCCAGTTGGTCGACCAGATCGTATTCGATGTTACATCCCATGCAAGACCTTCATTGGTCTGAGGACTCGGTCCGGGAATTGAGTCAACGACTGCACCTGTCTCAAGGTCGCGATAATATATCCATGGGTGATCGCATACAAGAAGATACTCTCCGTCATAGGCTAGACCTGTAAGACAATCGGTGCCAAGCCCCGGCATCGAGTCAAGAGCGGCCCCGGTGGCGGGATCAATTTTATAGATCATTGTTGTGACATCGCTTGTAATCCATAGATAGCCATCGATCCAGACGAGCCCATCAGGATTTCCCGCAGGTGCCGGAATCGTGCTGAGTACATCGCCAAGGTCAGCAAAACTGAAAGCAGCAACTACTGCAAGCAGAGTTATTGAAAACTTCATTTTTCCTCCAAATTTCTTGTGTTTGCACTTTACAGTGCATATTAGTCACCAATAAAATATAATACACTTTATATATAATATGTCAACTATCCAAACAGGTTACGTATTAAGTAAAATATCAGTGTCGTACTTCATTCCTTCCACTTTAGTCTTGAGAATTTAGTACCGTACGTCACTTTTTCCACTCAAGTCCAGACTGATTTGCCAAATTCCCTTAGTGGAATAAGTGACGTACGGTACTGATAGAGTAGAAGGAATGAAGTACGACACTTTTGCTCACATGCGCTTCACACCCTCCTCGCAGATGATGGCGGTAATCAGTTCTGCCGGAGTGACATCGAATGCGGGATTAAATACACCCGTGCCATCCGGCATTAACAACCTGTCCCCGCAAAATGCAAGTTCTTCTCTCCCCCGCTGTTCGATTACGATACTTTCGCCGTTGGGTGTTTCCCTATCGAAAGTCGACAGCGGAGCAACAACATAAAACGGAATGCTGTGGCGTTTCGCTGCAAGAGCCAGGGGATATGTCCCAATCTTGTTGGCAACATCACCATTCGCTGCAATCCTGTCGCTTCCGACGATCACAGCATCCATTTCACCAGTCCTCAATAGAGATGCCGCTGCCGAGTCGGGGAGCACATCGACCCGAATTCCCGCTCTCGACAACTCCCATGAAGTAAGCCGTGCCCCCTGAAGCAAAGGACGGGTCTCATCGGCATATACTTTTTTTAGGATGCCCCTGTCAGCTGCTTCATAGATGACCGCAAGCGCTGTCCCCAGCCCGGATGTTGCCAGCCCGCCGGCATTGCAGTGTGTTAGCACCGTGCAATTATCAGGGAGAAGGTCTGCCCCGTAACTTCCCATCATCCGGCTTGCATTCAGGTCTTCTTCGAAAAGTCTCTCAGCTGATGCCAGTAACTCTGTAACCGCTTCATCCCTGCTGTCTGCAGCGTTAAGTATCTGCCTTTGAATATTCAGGCAGTAAAATAGATTTACGGCAGTCGGTCTTGTCGCAGCAAGCACATCGAATTTTTTACCTACCTGATTGAAATACCAGTCTCCCAGTTCCGTTGTCATGGCAGCAATTACAGTTCCATAGGCAGCAGCAAGCCCGATAGCAGGCGCACCTCTTACTGCAAGTGTTCTTATGCAATCTGCAAGTGTTTCCACTTCGGTGCAGTCGATGTACACTTCGCTCTCGGGGAGAATTCTCTGGTCGAGAAGCCTGAGCGAACTGCCGGTCCATTTCAGCGTCGGGACAGGCTCTATCATTCTTCTCTGCTTTTCAGGCTGGCTTTTATGATAGTCAGAATGTCCTCAGGTTCCATGAATCGACCGTCTCCTATACTTCCGCAGGCAAGTTCACCTCTCTCTGGTCCCGCAAATATCACTCCCCTATTCTTAAGAGTCTCGACATTACTGACAGTTGTCTGATTATCCCACATCCGCGAGTTCATCGATGGTGCAATTATCAGTGGTGCATTGTTGGCAAGAATACAAGAAGATAGAAGATCATCTGCTATCCCGCATGCCGCTTTCGCAATTATATCTGCGGTTGCGGGTGCGATTACCATGACAGCATTTCCATCAGTCAATTCTATGTGCGGGATAAACTCACTTCTGTCCTGATTGAACATTTCTGTGTAAACCGATCCTCCGGTCACACAGGATATCTGTACAGGTGTGATGAACTCCTGTCCTGCAGAGGTGAGAACTGTATCCACTGAGAATCCGTCTTTCCTGAGAAGAGATGCAAGAGCAACTCCCTTGAAAGCAGCTGCACTCCCTGTGATACCGAGGAGTATTTTATCATTCATTGTCTTTCAGCCTTTCACCTATCCGGTTAATTCCGGTAATCGTGAGTTCAGGACATATTGTAAACGTATGCCTGCATTTTCCGGCAATTGCAGGTGCCCAGCCTCCCGTAGCCCAGAAAAACGGTTCTATGCCAAGTTCCCTGATGAGTCGCTCGACTATGTAATCCGTAGCACCTACAGCTCCGAGAAGAACACCTGAGCAGACCGCATCACCGGTATTCTGTCCAAGTGCAGATGCACGAAACTCCAGGTCGACCGGATTCAGTTTTTCAGCCTTTCGGAACAGGTCGGACGCAGATGTACTAACCCCGGGAGATATTACCCCGCCCAGATAATAACCGTCCTCATCGACCACATCGAATGTTGTTGCGGTCCCGAAATCAGCAATTATCGCAGGGACTGAACCAAGTGCTATGGCGCCAGAGCAGTTTGCCAACCGATCCGCTCCGATTTCCTGCGGATTTTCATACTTGAGTTTGATGCCTGCATTCATATAGTTTACCTCGACAGGTTCCACTTCGAGATACCGCAGGGCAAGTTCATTCACAGAGTGTCTCACCTGCGGAACTACACTGGCATATGCAAGTGCATCGGGGACGGGATACTTCCCGTCTGTGAGAAGTGAACTGATAATCACCCATAAGTCGTCTGCTGTCCAGTGAGTTGTGGTAATTCGCCACTGCACGAGTATCTTTTCACCGCGAAAGAGTCCGAGAACCGTTCGAGTATTGCCTATATCGAGAACAAGTCTATTTGCCATGTCTCCCCCAGTCGAAACCGATGTCTGCAGAATCGACCGTATGTGTCAGGCTCCCCGAAGAAATCCCATCGACCCCTGTCGATGCCACTTCAGCAACAGTTGAAAGGGTTATTCCACCGGAAGCTTCGAGATAACACTCAGAATCACCTGCAATACTTACCGCTGTCTCCAATTCGCTGATGCTCATGTTGTCCAACAGAATTCTCTCGGGTTTGAGCGGAAGCACTTCTTCCAATTGAAGAATAGAATCTACTTCAACCTCAGTCTTGGTACCGCGCAGTTTCAGATTCGATATCATTTCGGGCAAAGAGTTTATACCTCCCGCTGCAGCGAGATGATTGTCTTTTATCATTGCCATTTCAGCAAGGTCGAATCTATGATTGGTCCCCCCGCCCATTCTAACTGCATATCTCTCGAGACTCCGGTAACATGGAGTTGTCTTTCTCGTATCCAGTATCTCAGCCCCGGTACCTTCCACGGCTTTTACATATTCAGCAGTCTTCGACGCTATTCCGGAGAGTTTAGTGAGCATATTCAATGCAATACGCTCCCCGCGCAGAATAGTCCCGCAAGCCCCCCTGACTCGTCCTATCACATCTCCTCTTCCGGCTGCAGAACCATCGGGAATGAACTGGGAGATTTCATCCGGTGCAGGAAAGCCCATTCGATTGAGTTCTTCATATACGAATTCTAGAAGAAACCACCCCGCTACAATCATGTCTTCCCGGGCGATAACATCGCATATCTGAATACTGTCTGCAGCTGTACCCAGCGCCTTCGTAGCCGCATCATCACAGGCCGCATCTTCAAGCAGAGCCATCCGGATCAGATATCTGCCTGTTATAAAAGGGTCTTTCCAGTCAATCTCTTCAGCCATCACTTCTCAATATCCCCCTGTCACCATAAACAACTTCACCCTGTAGAACAGTAGCTGATACTTCGATATCCCCAAAAAACTCTCTGCTGAACGGATTACCTGTAAGTACTGCCAGATCAGCTCTTCTTCCGGGTTTCAAAGGCACTGCAAGCTCAGGAAAACCTGATGCTTCAGCCGCACCCATAGTATAAGCAAAAAGTGCATTTTCCGTACTAAGTCTGAATTCCGCAGTGGGATGCATTACAGCGCCCGGTATTCCCACAAGTGGCCCCATGGGCATTCCATCGCTGCCAAAACACAGTTCGAATCCGCTATCCGACACAAGAGCATAGGGATTGAGTTTTCTACTCCTATCCCGTCCTATCCGCTGTTCACACATACTATCGGGTACCTGCCAGACAGATGTAAAATTCGGCTGCATGCTGAATACATGCACTGAAGTATCCCAGTTTCCACTCCATGCAGGAAGAAGTTCTTCGGCGTGCTCTACCCTGATTCGCAGGGCTTTCTCACCTCTCAGAATATCGACTTCATCGATGAGTTTCCCACTCACCCGGTCAAGCTGTACGAGTGCCCGGCCACCTATCGCATGCACCATTGACTGATATCCCCCTAAGTATGCTTTCAACATCCCTCCGTATAACATATCATCGGTCATAAGCAGTCCGGGAGACGTACCATCGACAAAAGGTTCTGCAACCGCAGCTGTTTTCGCCCCAAACGAGCCATCGAGAAAGAATTTGACTCCGATGACTGAACTCAGCATTTCCGGTTCATTAGCTAAAAGTTCGAAAAGCTCATCTGCATCCTCCGAATGAACTCCCACCGTAACCCCAAGTTTGATATCGGACTCCGAAATGAACAAAGCGGACTTTAGAGATTCCATGCTGCAAACCGCAGTAATCCCACAGGAAAACGCAAGTTCTTCTGCAGACTTCAGAGCCTGTTCTAACACAGTTGGGGACGGAGGAAATCTCTTATTGAATTCAAGCGCAATTCCCTCCCGGATTGTTCCGGTATTCCATTCAACGCCTTCGGCATCTGCGGGAAGCATCTGCAGCATTGCTGAGTTAACCAGCGCCATGTGTCCGCACACCCGCCTGAGAAACACAGGAATATCTCCGGTCACCAAATCCAGTTCCTTCAGGGACGGCAGTCCGGAAGACTCCCAGGTTGTTTCGTCGAAACCCTCACCCCGCAGAATACCCTCTGATTCATTTGCTTCTGTCTCACACTTTACACGCGCAAGAAGATCAGAATAACTACGAACTGAAGTCAGATTCAAACAGACTCTTTGAAGACCTGTCCAGAGTATATGACAATGTGAATCGACAAAAGAAGGCATCACAAAGACATCAGGGCAGCAAGACCGGGCAGGAGATATATCTGTGATTATTCCATTCTGTATACGCACAGAAACGTCTCGCAAAACTTCCTGCTTGTTCCCGGTCCAAAAATATGCAGCGTCTAGAACAGTTATCAGAGACCTCTTAATTCGAGATGATGAAACATCAGATTCAGTATTTCCGGTTCTACTTCGAATGTGAAAAATGTCGAATTGCCCCGTCGTTCGACTCCGGTTACCCTTCCCCTTATTTCAGCGGTTACTACGCCTTCCGGAGGTGTGGTGCCTTCGGCAATTTCCCTGACGCATCGCCCCGGATCAGACAGTTCGCGAACTTCTATTTCCGTCAGTTCACCCCTGTACCTGAACCACCGTGCGAGAATTATATAACTACCTTCGCTGATGGATGACGGCGCGGGAAACCGTACATTGAGAACAACAGGCGGATTACTGTCTTTCTTCTCGGAATCGAAGAGAACAGCCTGATTTCTTCCTTCATTCTTCGCTCTGTAGAGGGCTGTATCGGCACAGACAAGTAGTTCGCTGCCTTCAACAATCGGGAAGCTGCTAACTCCCAGAGATATAGACACAATCAGGGGAATGTTCTCGTCATCCTCAGCGCTCTTCTTCCTATCGAGTACAAGCGGAGTTTCATAGACGAGTTTACAAATGTGTTCAGCTGTAACGAGAGCCTCTTCACCGGTCGCATTTGGAAGAAGAACTGTAATCTCTTCGCCGCCGTATCGATATGCTTCTCCCCTGTATCGAACACTTCTGCGAATCAGGCCGGAAACATGTTCGAGGACCATGTCACCAATGTCATGTCCCCATCGGTCATTGAATTTCTTGAAATGATCTATATCAACCATTATAGCCGAAAGTGAGAGATTTTCCCTCCCCAGCGTCCTAAGCAGTATCGGCAGGTCATGGTCGAGAGCTTTCCTCGGAGGAAGTTGAGTTACGGAATCGAGTTCACCCCTGTACGGAAAACTAAAACGCTCTTCTTTCTTCTGCTCCGGCATTCTTCACCTTTTCTTTCTTCGTGTTTCTACAACACTTGTATAATAATCTTATCTGAACTTTTCGGAAAGTTCTTTATCATTCCAGCAAAAGTGTCGTACTTCACTTCTCCCACTTTAGGTTGTTGGCAAACCAGTCAGGACTAAAGATGGAATAAGGTG
>CAYRQP010000017.1:0-48147 GCA_964426545.1 uncultured bacterium
AGGGACATGATTTCTTCGTGTCCCGTTAAAGTTGACGAATCAAGTGTCATGGTACCCAAAAGAAAGGAACAACAATGGCAATGGTAAAATGTGCATGGTGCGGAAGTATCGGGAGCGACGGACCTGGGGATTCGCCCTGCGATATCTGCGGGGGGGACGGTCATCTCAATGTACCCGAGCCACCGACGAAGTGCGGGAGATGTAAGGGGACCGGTCGTATCGAGAATGAAGTTACTGAAGAAGTATCGCCCTGCTCGGGTTGCGGCGGTTCAGGATGGGCTACATAAAGACAAGAACGGAAGCCTGATCCGGATGCTACATTTACGGGGGTAATTTAACTTAGGGCTTCCAGCGTTTTCTCGAGGGCTGCTTTCGATTCAGTGCCGTAAACGGTGATGCCCTGCATTTTCCTCATCAGTCCCTGTAGGACCCGGCCCGGACCGACTTCGACAAATGTGTCGAAACCGCTATCTCGAAGTTTTTTAATTGTATCCCGCCATAACACAGGAGACACAACCTGCTGTTTCAGAAGTTCACGGGCTTCAGATGCACTCTTCACAAAATCGGCAGTGACATTTGCTACAACAGTAATATCGGGGTCATAGAATACAGCATCATCGAGAGATGAAGAAAGTTCTTCGGCGGCTTCCTTCATCAAGGGAGAGTGCCAGGCGCCGGATACTTTAAGTGGAATGACTCTTCCGGCACCGAGTTCTTTGCATATCTCGCCCGCTTTTTTAAGAGGAGCTTCCGCGCCTGAAATAACTACCTGTCCCTTTGCGTTTATATTGGCGATGCCTATCGGTCCCAGTTCAGATGCAGCCTTAATACTCTTCTTCACATTTCTGACACTGGAACCAAGTACCGCGAGCATCCCACCCGGATATCTATCAGCACACCGCTGCATCAGGTCTCCCCTGATTCTGGTGAGTTTTACCGCTATATCGGGTCGAAGAATTCCCGCCGTAACAAGTGCTGCATATTCGCCAAGACTGTGTCCGGCGGAACCTTCAGGTTTTATTCCTGCTGCGATGAGAATGTTCAGCGTTGCAAGACTTATCATGGTAATTGCCGGCTGAACATTGTCTGTTCTGGTTAGAAGTTCGGAGGGGCCTTCTGATATTATTGTACTGAGATCATCGATCTCACTCATCTCATTTATTTTTTCGAGATAGTCCAGTGCATCCGGATACTCTCTTAGATACTTATCCATCCCGACACTTTGTGAAGCCTGCCCCGGGAAAAGGAAGACCAATCTACCCAATCTTTCCCCCTTTCTGTTAACTTTGAAACTAAATTGCCATATGTATTTCTATTTGACAAGAATTGTAAGAAAAGTAAGCCCTGTCAATACCCTTCTTTTTCAGTCTCTTTTTCAATCTGTGCTAATAATTGTAAATGCCTTTTCCAGACGGAATCGACTGCAATGGCTTCATGCAAAAGGGGGATTGCGTCAGAACCACGGTCTGTCACATATAACTGTTCTGCTGCTGTTGTCAAAACAACGGCAAGCCATCTGTTCCTCATTACTCCCCCGGGTGTGCTCCTGAGCAATTCCAGTGCTTCGGGCAGTCTGCCGCTCCAGTAAAGTACCTGCGACGCATACACCGGGTCGAGTGTATCATGTCCGATGGAAAATATTTCGATGATATCCGGTCCTATCGTTGCCTGGGGATCCGCCGGAGCCCGTCTTCTTATGAACTGACAGTGCGAATGGGCATCCGTGTTCAAAGAAGTCGCGGAAGTCATCGTTGAGAAATCTTCTGTATCTATGACTGCTGTCAGATATTCAGGTTCATCCGGGATAAACCCTATCTGTGTCAGTTGCTCCGATGCCGCAGGGTCTGTAAACATGGCATCAATATCAAGCCTTAACGGTGCATTCGAACCTATCAGTATTGCATGTCTGCCGCCTGCCGTATGAACAGCGCAATATGGAAACACATCAGACCAGGTGATGAGTATCCGCCTGAGGTCAAGCGTCGGAAGCTGATGAAGGGGAACCCACTGCGCCGCTACTCCGTCCGGGGAAAGAGTATTCAGCATTGTAAGATAAAATTCGCGGGTGTAGAGAACCCAACTGTCCGCAGAACCTGGATGTGTGGCATCACATACAATCAAATCGAATTTGGTCCGTGTTCCGAGAAGGTAATTCCTGCCGTCATCTGCAATGAGGTGAAATCTCGGGTCCAGATCCGGTCTGTTATTTTCCGAAGCAAATATTTCTGCGGCATCCAGTACAGCAGGACATAATTCGACGCAGACAAGAGTGTCTATCGGGTGTGCAAGCAGGGCTCCTGAAGTGATTCCTCCGCCCATCGCCACGACCATTGCAGTTTCAGATTCGGGATTATACCCCCATGGAAGATGGCCCAGAAGATAGAATGCTTCGAGTGACGCCTGGTCGATAGGAACCTCTTCTACTCCGTTTATCCGCAGGCTTCTGTAGTTATCCCATTCCCGCCCAAAAACCGAAACGGTTGCTGTTCTGTCTTCTTTGAAGAACAAAAGTTCCATTCCGTCCGGAGGAATCGATCCGGGGGGATTCGAAGAGGTAGTAAGAAATACAATCAGGGGTATGCATACAAGAATGCCGAATGCCCGAGCATACTTTCTTTCGCGGATGAATATCATGAATCCTATAAGTACACTCCCAGCAGCGAGAAGAGATGCTGATCTGGTGACTCCCAGGTAATAAAAAAGTATTCCACCGGTCAGGACAGGTCCGACTGCAGCTCCGATACAGTTTGCCATCGAAAGAAAGCCCGTATCATTGCCAAGTCTGTCAGGAGACGATGCCGCCCTGACTATCAGTGGGAAAGTAGTCCCCATGAGAAAAGCCGACGGCAGCATGTAAAGGAAAGCCGCACCAAAGGAACCGGCTGTATGTGCAAACCATGAAGTTCCACCGACTATGCCGGAAACAGAGGAGAATGCACCGAGTGCCGTCAAAGGCAGAATGCTTGAGATCCCGAGCAGGACTTCGACAGTTCCGAGAAGAAGAATGGGAGACGATGTCCGGGATGCAAGTTTCTGCCCCAGTATCCCCCCGAGTCCGATACCTGTCAGAACAATGATTCCCATGATTGAAAAGGCATAGGTACTGTTTCCGAGTACGAATGTGAACTGCCTTGCCCATATCATCTCATAGCCGAGACACACCATTCCGCTTAAAGCAAAAACCAGCAGATAAAAGAATGCAGGACGATCGGATGAATCGAGACTCACCCTGGCTGACGGCACACTCATTCGTTTCGGCAGAAACAAAACCGCTGATGCCGTGACGACTGCGCCACTCAGCATTGTTATCGTACCGCCCATGAACTCGAGCAGTATGAAACCGCTAAGAAAGCCGCCGATTGCAGACCCGAGGGCATTCAGCCCGTAAAGACGGGAAACTTCCCTGTCTCCACCCCGGGTTTCTGATAATCTCCCGAGAATCGGGATTATTCCGCCTGCAAAAAATGTAGCCGGAAAAATCATCAACAGGCTGATGATGAATCTCACCGGCAATGGATTTAAGCCTGAACCGTAGAATAGCGGGTACAACGCTTTAACAAGGGGGGCCAAAACGATCGGCAATACAGACAGTACTGCAGCTGATAGAATTATTCGCCTGAGCAGTCCTGCGGGATTCTCAGCCAATTCACTTCTACGCCCGAAGAACCAGCCTCCTGTCGCAAGTCCCAGCATAAATGACCCCAGAACAACCGCCGCCGCATCGACACTCCCCCCTACTAATAGAAGGAGTTGCCTGTTCCATGCCAACTGTGCAAGGAGTATCCCGGCACCCGCAGTGAAAGCAAAAAGGCTCAATCCGGTTCTGCCGTCTGAGTTGTTATTCGCCAAGTCTTGGTGTTCTTCCGAGAAGTACAAGCAGCCGGGCTTCGCTGATAAGACATTCGACTCTTGCGGATACCAGCGATGCTTCTGCCTGTGTGTATTCAGTCTCTGCATCGAGTAGTTCGGCAAGGGTGATGCTTCCGAGTGAGTAACTCTGCTCTGAAAGGCGCAACTGCTCTCTTGTCTGTTCGAGAACTAGTTGGGCAAGTTGATAGCTGTCGATTCCGCCCAGCAGATTGTTCCTTGCCAGTATTACAGATGATAAAAGGCTGTTTTCAAGAGATTCCAGCCCTGCTCCTACAGAAATAACAGCAGACCGTCTGCTCTGAATAATGCTTTCGCGGGAAAACCCGTCGAATAGAGTCCAGTTCAGTGAAGCTGAAATGCTCCAGCTGTCCTCGTTGCCAAAGTTATCGAATTCTGGTTCGTCATTGCTCCAGGTCCAGCTTCCCCCGGCTGAAAGTGACGGCCAGTAACTCCTCGAAGATGCATCGGCTGACAGTTCGGAAGTCCGAAGCCGTTCCTTCGATGCCAGATATGAAGGATTTGAAGAGATATCGAGGTTATAGTTCTCTGCAGCGTCCCTGGATACAGGCATCAGAACCGCCGCACTATTCACTGTGTGTTCCGAAACTAATACACTGGCTGCTTCATACAGCTGTATATATGCAGCAATTAGTGCTGTTTCCTTTTGCGAAAGTGTAAGGAGATCCCTGTTCATCTGTACTTCTGCCTGAATCATCTCGAGATTCGTTACCGCGCCGAGTTCATACCGGGACTGAGTCCTGTCGAACAGCTGCGAACTCTTTAGACAGGCAGTTTCAGCACTCTCCATATGGCCTATCGCTTCAATTACTCCATAGTATTTTTCAGTCACATCGAGAACCAGATTCAGTCTTGCAGATTCCGTCTCATGCTGAACAGCCAGTAGGGAGTGCCGGCTCCCTGCGAGATTGAGCCAGCTGCTGCCGCCTGAAGCAAGCAGTTCCTGTGAAAAGCTCAATGAAGCCTGCCATGATGACTGGTCTGATGCTGTGTACCCCCCTGATCCGTCAGGTATGCTGCTCCAACTATGTCCGCCTGATGTGTTCATGGTAATTCGCGGAAACAGGAAAGACCGTGCGGAAACAACTGATGCTTCTGCAGATTCCATGTCAGCAGAAGAAGAAATCATCACCGGTGAATTTTCGAAAGCCAGGGCAACCCATCCTGCAAGGTCCAGGCTGGTTAAAGTCGTATCCGGTATCTCCGCAGCCGCAGGGATAGAAAGTAACAGCAGCAGAGATAAAATCATTCTCATATTCATAGTATCAGGTTCTCCTTAAAGTTCATTTATACCTACTCATCCCGCAGACGTAAACATAACCGGAAGCGATGTAAGCAATACCCCTGCAAGATAGACTGAAAAGCACAATCGTATCCCCGAACCTGCAGGTCTGCCCCTCAAAGATGCCAATCCCGTTCCCCATAGAATCAAAGTCATTACAGAAGGTATATCGAAACTGCTCAAAAAACGGAATATGAATATATGCAGTTGTGATGGATTCAGTGTATCCGTTGGTATAAAAACTCCAAGGTCGAGTCTGACAGAGTCGGGAATGTTAAGCAGATATGCAATCAGCATTATCAATGTCAGGGTAATCATATAAGCCCCCTGGGACAATCCTGCGGAAGTGAAGAATACCAGCGGTTTCTCAGGCTTCTTCCCGTCAACTGCATATGCAATCCCAAGAGCCGCAAGTCCGGCAAGAAGTACCATGATACTGCGTTCGACTATCCTCGTGACAGGCAGAGAATCGATCATTCCGTGCATGTCGTCGATTTCACCTGCAATCACGCTGTCAGCCTGAGCAGTTGTCAGACTATCCTCCATCAGTTCGGGATACCTCTCTGCAGACCAGCCGCTTTCCACCTCAGACCAGTCGACAAGCACTCCCCGCACAAGTCCGGAAAGAGCAATTACAACAACAGTCGCCGAAAGTACCAGACCTATACTCTGCCTGTCCTTCATCAATCGGTATGAATCTGCAGGTGATACAAACTGCGTGAACACAGCAAGCAGTGCCTGAATGGGACTAGTGTCTTTGTTCATATATCGGTTCTTTCTATCTTATCTTGAAGTACTTCCTTATATACTCTCTCATATTCTCGGGATCTGTGTTGCCATGAATTATCCTGTTTCATACACTTTTTGGCAAGATGTGTCCAGCGATACTTATTTCGGAAAAGGATATTTGTCCGCAGAATAGTCGAAAACAGTTCATCGGATGATTCCTGCTCGAAAACAAAACCGCATCCCCCGTTTTCATAATCTCTCACAGTATCTGCTAATCCACCTGTCTTTCTAACAAGCGGTACTGCTCCGTAGCGCATGGCAGACATCTGTGCTAAACCGCAGGGCTCAAATCTACTCGGCATCAGATAGAGGTCGCTGCCCGCAAATACCTTCCGTGCAATTTTGTCATCGTATTTGAAAATACAAGATACACTTCCGGGGTACGTTTGAGCCAGTTTCTCAAGTTTACTCCTGTATTCCCTCTCCCCCGTCCCCAGAATTGCCAGTTTTATATTCTCACTCACCAGTTTTTCGACTATTGGTATGAGGAGGTCTACACCTTTCTGCCGTGTCAGCCTTGTCACCATTCCGGCTATCATGCTGCTGTCTGTTTCGGTAAGTTCGAATAGATAGAGCAATTCCTTTCTGCATTCTTCTCTTGAAGTAATGGAACCGGCACTGTAAGAAGAAGCAATCGCAGGGTCGTCTGCGGGGTTCCATGAGTCCGTGTCTATTCCGTTCAGAATACCGCTCAGTACATCAGTCCTGTTGCGCAGTATTCCATCCATTCCGCATCCAAAACGGTCAGTCAGTATTTCCCACGAATAGGTCGGGCTGACTGTTGTAATCTTGTCTGAATAGAGAATTCCCGCTTTCATGAAACTGAAGTCACTGTAGAATTCAATCCCCTCCGGTGTGAGCAGCTCCGTGGACAGGTTCGTAACCTCATAGTCTTCTGCGGGAAAATTTCCCTGATACTGAAGATTGTGAATCGTAAATACAACAGCCGTTCTCAAGTCCTTGCGCATATATGCAGGGATAAGCCCTGTCTGCCAGTCATGACAGTGGATGATATCGGTATAGGGCAATAAAATTCCCATTGCATGGCAGACAGCTCTGCTGAAGAATGAAAACCGCTCCGCATTGTCTTCCCAACCTTCATCATCTGAAGGTCCGTAGAATCCGCTGCGGTCGAAATACTCATCTTTCCCAATCAGAAATACACGAACTGCACCTTTGGGGAAACGGGTTTCAGTTATCCTGAATTCCATCTCATCAGTTTTTAACTTCTGCTTCCGGACAATCCGCTTCTCGTCCATCTCAATATCTCTGTAATGCGGCAGAAAGAGCGAAACTTCATGACCGGCTTCTGCAAGTGAGGACGGCAGGGAACCCATGACTCCCGCAAGCCCGCCCGAGCTGGCAAAAGGAACAGCTTCACTTGCAGCCATGACTATCTTCATTCTCCTGCACTCTCTCTTCTTCGAATTTTTAAGAATATCACTGCTGCTGTAACGATACCTAAAAGAACCCACATCCAGAGTTCGAAGCGTCTCATCATTTCACCTGCCGCTTCTAAATTGTCTCCCACGATACTACCTGTAAACGTAAGAATGACATACCAGATAAAGGTACCAAAGAGGACTGATATACCTGCAGATATGTACTTCATTTTCGATGTACCTGCAATAAGAACAAGAATAGACCGTATTCCGGGCAGGAATCGCCCAAAGATGAGAATCATGGTACCATATTTATCGACCAGATTATCTGCTTTTTCTATTTTCCTGTGACTTACCTTCTTCGAAAGCCACTTTTCAACTGCTTTTCTGCCAAAATGCCTGCCAAATTTGAATATTACTATACTCGCCAGAAAACACCCGGCAATACCCGTAAATGCTGTCATCGAAAGTGACATCCCGCTACTGTGCACCCATCCTGCAAGTACAATGAAGAGCAGATCACCCGGAAACGGCGGAAAAACCGTTTCGACAAATGCAGTCAATGCCAAAACGAGAAATATCCAGTTCCCCGGCTGATTGTTCGAGAAATATTCGAGAATGCTTTCTATCACTTCTTGTCTCTCAGTCTATCGATATCCTGCTCTAACTCTTCAAGACTTGATATTCTTTCTATCTTGCTTTGCCCGATCTTACACTTCCCATATTCGATTGATGACTTTTCGAGTGCCCTCTGATGCGATACTCTCCCCGCATGAGTCAGTAGTTCTTTTTTGTTTCTTTTCAGAATAACATCCAACTGCTCTATCCAGTCTCTCATATACATTGGCTCATCTGTTGTGCCGTCGTTTCGGAGAATGCAAGGTACTGCTCTACAAGAAGTCCGTGTAGTTCTATTTCTTCCTTACTCAGATAGTTCTTTGCAATACTGACATCCGATTTCCTAATTCTTGTTTCCTTCTTACTGAGAGATTGCATTCCTATCAATGGAAGAAGAGTAGCATCTACTCTGCGATAAACAAGCTCTGCTGCCGTCTGGCTGCTTATAGCCCAGAGTAGTTTATTTTGAACGATCTTGAAGAATTTAACAGTTTTTTCAGCCTTGGGGTCATAATCAATACTCGTAGCGTAGATGTCCTTTATTTTTTGATAGAAGAAGCGTTCTGATATGCGAATTTCACGGCTTCGCTCCTGTAACTCATTGAAGTAGTTCATCGATGTCCCATGTTTGAACCTGTCATCATTTAAGACAAAACCTTTAATGATATACTCTCGAACTTGCTGTGTTGCCCAAATCCGGAACTGAGTACCTCGCAGAGACTTAACTCTATATCCTACTGAATTTATTACATCGAGATTGTAAAAATTAGTGTTGTACAATTTCTCATCCCCGGCAGTTGTCCGGAAATTCCGGACAACTGATTTTGCTACAAGTTCACCATCTGTTAAGATGTTTTGAATGTGTTCAGAAATAGTTTTTTTACTTTTTCCAAAAAGCTGTGACAACTGCATTTGTGTCAGCCAGACAGTTTCATTCTCCAAACGAACGTCTATATTTATTCTTTCATCTCGGTTTCTATACAGAATAATTTCGCTGCTCATGATTTCCTTTTCTCTATGTGAATAATCACCTGACAAGTTCTACCATTGAAAAGCAGGCAAGTCCGTCGCCGCTTCCCAGTTCTCCAAGGGTATTTGTGGTCGTTCCCTTTATCCAGATATTATCGGGAGAAATCTCCAGCAGTTCAGCTATTCTGTCCGTCATCTGTTTTCGAATAGGACTGATTTTGGGTTTTTCGCCTATCACGGTTATATCGAGTTGTTTGATTTTCCACCCCTCTGCTCTGATTCTCCCTGCAACAATCCGCAGAAGTTCTCCGCTGTCTGCATCTTTCCACCTGCAGTCAGATGGCGGGAAAAGCACCCCTATGTCTCCTTCTTTCGCTCCTGCAAGAAGAGCATCTGCAATGGAATGAAGTACCACATCTCCATCGGAATGCCCCGAAAAACCGCCTGTTTCAGCCAGTTTCAATCCAGCGACCATCAAGGGCTTTCCGGATGTAAACGGATGATAATCGAGTCCTGTTCCCATTCTGCTCTCTTTACCATCCTGTTCAATCAATGCCCTGAGCAGAACAATATCAGACTGAGTGGTTATTTTCAGGTTACGGGGGTCGCCGATGACTGTCGCAACAGTTTCACCCAGCAACTCGACAGCGGAGCTTTCATCTGTAATGTCACCTGCTATCTCAAGTGCGCTGCAGATAAGATGATAATCAAAACCATGGGGAGTCTGACTTACTCTCAGGTTATTTCTATCGACAGTTTCCTTTACAGTCTCGTCTTCTGACATGAATTTGACTGTATCGGGTATTTCCAGGACAGGGATACATGCGCCCGACCGCTCCGTGCCCTGCATAACCCTCGCAATGAGTTCCTGTGACACAAGCGGTCGTACCCCGTCGTGAATAAGTACGTAGTCCGGGGCATCAAGAGTCATCAGTCCATTCAGAACTGAATCCTGCCGTCGGTTTCCTCCGCTGACTACCTTGATACCGGCAGGCGGAGTCCAGAGAGACTTCCATGCATCTTCGCCGGTAGGTACTACTACTGCAATATCTTCGAATCCCGCATCAATGAATGTCTTTATTGAATGGTCTACTACAGGTATGCCCTGGAACATCAGGAACTGTTTCGGGATGCCGCCCCCGAAACGCTTCCCTGCTCCGGCAGCCACTATAACAGCACCCCACTTCGTACATCTCATAGATCAATCACTTATCTGTCGGTTTTTTTTGCTGTTTCCCTGTATCCCGGATATTCTCCTCGATTCCCTCCAATGCAGCAAACACCATTGTTCCGCCTGATGAGCGAAATGTTGTATGTGCTGTTACTAATACGCTTTTGCCTATCTTGTTTTCCGACCTTTCGACGACAACCATGGTCCCGTCATCGAGAAAACCTACTGACTGATTCTTGTTGCGGCCTTTCCGCACCAGATTTATTTCGAATTTCGCGCCGGGAAGAATTACAGGTCTGGCAGCAGGACCGACTTCATTGAGGTCTATCACATGAATGCCCTCTTTACGGGCTTTCTTAATGAACTCCGAATTTCCGCTCAGCAAAGTGACTGCTTCCTTGTGAAGATACTCAAGCATTTTTATCTGTTCTTTCTCTCCTTTGCCGAAATCCTGGAGTACAAGCCCTCCTGCCCGTCCATCTGCTTCTTCAAGTCTGTCAAGTGTCTCTATCCCGCGGCGGCCCTGTCCGCGGACAATAATGTCTTCGGAAGAGTTCATTTTTTCTATGCTGCTTCTTAAGGATGAAGAAAGAACGAATGGTCCTGCAAGCAGCCCACATAGTGTCATGTCTGCAATCCTGCCGTCTATGATGGCAGACAGATCTGCAAGAATGGGCTTTGAGGTAGAAGATTGCTCTTCTTCGACAGGGATATATCCCAGTTTCCTTCCCTTCGAGACAGCTACATGTGAAAATATGTAGGCAAAAACGAGCGGAATCAGGACAAGCGGGTCCATCAACCCGGCGTTGTCTCTCTCTGAAATACCAGACTGAAGAACAACCATGACAAGCAGACCAAAAATCAATCCTATGATACAGCCGATTACCGAATAAAGAATATCATCGACAGGCAGACGCACAATGAACATCTGAATAACAATAGCAGCTACTCCCGCACCTAAACCGATAAGACCATAAAGATGGTTCCCGAAAGCAAATGTCCCTAATAGTGCCAGAACCAGTAAAAATAGAATTCTCACTTCCCAGTTGGAAGCTTTCATAAAAAATCTCCTCCGATTTCCGTGTTATCGGAGAGAATACTCTTGATTAATTGGAATAGATCTGAGTATCCCTCCGCTCCTTTTCCCGCTAGTTCTGTGTTCTCATTTGAACCGGCAAGTGATGTAAATCCAAGACTCAGCACTTCTTTCAACCTTTGACCAAAATGGGAGACAGGACGAATTTCTCCTCCAAGCCCTACCTCACCCGCTACTACGACTCCATTCCTTACAGAACGGTCAGACCTGCTTGATGCAACAGCAAGGCAGACTCCGAGGTCAGCTCCGGGATCAGCCAGGCTTGCTCCTCCGGCGACATTTACATATACATCCTGTTTGTCGAGCTGTATCCCGCACCGTTTTTCGAGGACGGCGAGCAGCATCGGCAGTCTCCTCGAGTCCATTCCGTTCACACTTCTCTGCGGGTATCCGTAATGCGATGGACAGGTCAGAGCTTGCACTTCCACCAGAAAGGGACGGGTTCCCTCCATTACTGCGGTGATTGCCGTTCCCGGTTTTTCGGCACCTTCCCGTCTCAGGAAATAGGCGGAGGCATCCCTGACATCAACAAGTCCTTTTGCTGTCATCTCAAAGACGCCAAGTTCATTTGTCGAGCCGTACCTGTTCTTGATACATCTGAGTAGTCTGTATGTATGCTCATCATTTCCTTCGAAATAGATAACTGCATCGACCAGATGTTCGAGGACTTTCGGACCTGCCAGTGAACCTGCCTTTGTAACATGACCCACTATGAACAATGTAAGCCCGTTATACTTGGCATACCTGACGAGTTCTGATGCACAGTGCCGTACCTGTGAAACAGACCCCGGCGCACTTGACAACTCCGGTGAAAACAGCGTCTGAATTGAATCGATTATCACAATGCCGAAGTCACCGGTTTCGATATTCAGCAAAATATTATCGAGAGATGCAGCGGAGAGTATCGATATTCCCGCATGCAGTGAATCTATCCTCTTCGCCCTGCCTGCCACCTGTCCGGGTGATTCTTCACCCGAGATATACAGCACTTTTTCATTGCAGTCTGCAAGCTTACGGGCCAACTGCAGCATGAGAGTACTCTTACCTATGCCGGGCTGCCCGCCTATGAGATTAACAGAGCCCCGGAGTGCACCGCCGCCAAGAACCCTGTCGAGTTCATCGATTCCTGTGGTGAGTCTCTCTCTGCTTTCTTTTTCAACCCCTGTGATTGAGACAGGTGCTGTCTTCTCAGGGATATTCAACCCGCTTCTCTTCACCAAAGACTTTACTGTAACTTCTTCTATCAGTGTATCCCATTCACCGCAGTGCGGGCAGCTGCCACTCCATGCAGGAGACTGACCGCCGCATTCAGAACAGCTGTAAGTTGTTCTTTTCTTTGCCATTAATCGGATTCACCGTACTCGTCAGGTCCGATCGGGAAGAATCTCGTCGTCGAAGTATTGAAATTCAGTTTAATGAGCATTCCCTGAGGTCCATTCCTCTGTTTCCCGATTTTAAGCATAGTCAGGCGATTATCCAAATCAACGTTCTCATCCTCACTGTCATCAGACTTACCTTTGTCTCTGTGAAGGAAAAGAACAAGATCTGCATCCTGCTCAATTGCTCCGCTTTCCCTTATGTCGCTTAAGCGGGGTGGACCGGACCTGTTCATTACCTGCCTGTTCAGTTGGGAGAGAGCCATCACGGGTATTTTCATTTCCTTTGCAAGTGCCTTCAGATCACCTGAGATTCTCGCAATTTCCTGCTGTCTGTTTTCGGAACTGCCGTCACCCCTCATTAACTGCAGATAGTCGACGAACACCATACAGATGTCATTCCTTCTCATCAGATTGCGGACTTTTGCCCTCATCTCCATCGATGTTATTCCCGCCGTATCATCGATGAATATGTCAAGCCTTTGAAGTCTGTCTGCCGCATCAAGAAGATCCTGAAACTGGTTTGGGGGCAAGATTCCTTCAACCAGAAGAGACTTGCTTACATGAGCATCTGCACACAGCATCCTCTCTGTAAGAAGTTCTTTAGACATCTCAAGGCTGAAAAAGGCAACCCCGCGTCCGGAAGATTGAGCTATGTCGACTGCCATATTAAGCGCCATACTGGTTTTCCCAATACTCGGACGCGCCGCCAGAATAATCAGTTCTCCCGGGTGAAACCCCGTTGTATACTTGTCGAGAATGTCAAATCCTGTTGAAAGTCCGGTTACATACCCATCTGCATCCCGCAGAGCTTCAAGAGACTTTATTCCGTCATCCACCAGGTCTCCCACTGCAGAGAACTCACCTGTCATTATGTCATCGCTTATCGCAAGAATCTTCTTCTCTGCATTATCGAGTATGTATCTGGCTTCACCAGTGCCGCTGAATACATCTTCGATATTCTCCCGGCTGACAGTTATAAGTTGGCGAAGCAAGGATTTTTCCTTAATAATCTCAAAGTGTCTCCTGACATTCGACCGCAGCGGGATGTCCGCCGTTAGTGATGACAGGTAATCCAGTCCGCCGCATTCTTCCAGCTTTTGAATTCGCTTAAGGTCATCGCTGACAATTACATAATCCAGCGCACTGTTCTTCGAACTCAGATCCTTGCATGCCTGGAATATTATTCTGTGTTTCCTGTCGAAGAAATCCGTTACATGGAGATTCTCCAGCGCTTCCATAGCAAGGTCCTGGTCAAGCAGCATACATCCAATCACGCTTCTTTCAGCATCCAGGTTGCACGGCGGTTTTTTACCCATTTCATCAGTCATTTATTATCTCCGTTCCGGGGAAGTCCAAGTTCCCCAAGCAGAACCCTAAGTCTTTTCATGTCTTCCCATACAGGACGCTTGAATGCAGGATTACGCAGAAGTGCAGCAGGGTGATAAGTACATAACAACGGTACTCCGTTGAATTCAAGTTCCTTCTCCCGCAGTATACCGATTCCTTCAGTGCTTCCCGAAAGTGCTTTTGATGCCGGTGAGCCCAGCGTAACTATTATTCCCGGCTGCATGGTTCTTATCTGTTCTTCCAGAATCCACCAGCATGCTGCAACTTCATCCTTCTTCGGATCCTTGTTTCCCGGGGGTCTGCACTTCACAATATTCGTGATAAACACCTTTGTCCTATCCAGGTCTATCGATACAAGTATCTTATCGAGCAGTTTCCCGGACTTGCCGACAAACGGTCTTCCCTGTTCGTCTTCCGTTGCTCCAGGAGCCTCTCCCACAATGACAATTCCCGATTCGGGATTACCCTCACCAAAAACAAGGTTAGTCCTGGTTTTCCCCAGCCTGCATCCTTCACAGTCACCAATTCTCGAAAGAAGCGAGGTCATTTCTTCACCGATGTTACCAACTGGTTTCACAGGCGTTCGCTTTTCGCCTGCGGGTTGTTTTTCATTCTGTTTTGACAGGTGCCTGTCACTTTTATTCTGTTGATGCTTAGCGGATTCTTTCACATTCTGTTCTTGAACCTGCTCTGAATTGACAAATACCTCATCTATTCCGAAACTCGCAACGGTATCCCAGAAAGGGTCTCTATTACCACCGGATTTATTCCTCTTCACCTCAGTCATTGTCCTTTACTATCATTCTCCGTCCAAGAACGGCTGATATCATCTCCGCTGTGTATCTCTTCGCTCCGTGTTTCACTATCTGTGATGTTCCATCTGAAAACAGCAACTCACCACAGTTTCCCAGAGATTCCATTCCTGAACCGGGTTCATCTCCCCTGTTGCAGAAAATGGCATCGACTCCCTTTCTCCTCATTTTTTCAAAAGCGTGCTCTCGCCAGTCGTCGCCAAATTCGAGGGCAAATGCGAGAACAAAACAGGACGCAGGTATAGATGAAGAAAGAGAACTTAGAATATCAGGAGTCTTCTCAAGAGAGATCTGCATCCCGTCTTTTCGCGAAATCTTCCCCGAAGTAAACTCAGCAGGGCGGAAATCCGATACGGCTGCTGCCATTACGAGCAGATCTGCTGTTTTTACATCTTTCCTGACTGCATCAAGCATTTCATCAGCAGTTTTGACATTCACGGTACTTACCCCTGTCGGTATTTCTGCACAAACCGGTCCTGAAATCAGTATGACATCAGCTCCTGCATCCCTGAATGCAGATGCGAGCCCGTTTCCCATGAGACCGCTTGACCTGTTCGAGATGAACCGGACTTCATCGAGGGGTTCTCTTGTCGAGCCGGAAGTAACCAATACCTTTTTCCCACTCCAGAATTCCCTGCTTTCGAATGTATCAGGTTCATATTCCATTGACTCAGGGGGATACGGCAAATTCTGAAGCCGGAGTTTTTCACCCCTGAAAATGGTCTCAACCATAGCCTTGGCATCATCGATTCCATTGTTCCTGATGTAATAATCGAAAGCACTCATCCACCTAACTTCACGCAGCGCCCCCTCCATTCGTTTACTGATGGTCTCCGGAGAGTCTGTACTTCTTGTTTCAAGACGTTCGAGAAGTACAGCAGGTGACGGTGTAAGGATAAATATCAGTATGGCGGACGGAAAAGAATTCTTTACCTGAATAGCTCCCTGTACATCTATGTCGAGAACGACATTATTGCCGGAACCAAGCTGCTCTTCCACCCATTGTTTTGAAGTCCCGTAATAATACCCGTGCACCCTGGCATTCTCCAGGAAATAGCCCTCGTCTTTTCTCCGTGAGAATTCCTCATCCGATACGAAAAAGTAATCGACCCCGTCCTGCTCATCACCGCGTAAGAACCTCGTCGTTGTCGATACAGAGAACACCGTGTTCTCGAATGTGGAAACCAGATGCCGTGAAAGAGTTGTCTTACCTGCACCCGATGGCCCTGCAATTGCAATGAGAATTCCGTGTGCTTTATTCAATGTTTGCCGCCTGTTCCTTTAGCGATGAAAGGATGTTCTTCATCTCTATTACAATCGTTGAGGTGTCGGCATCATCGACCTTTGCACCCATCGTGTTAAGTTCTCTGTGTATCTCCTGAATGAAAAAACCAAATTTTCTACCGATGGCAGTTTCATCCGAATCGATTAGTTCGAGAGAGCGGTCTATATGACACAAAATACGCTGATGCTCTTCGGCAACATCTGATCTGTCAGCCATGAGAGCAAGCTCCGACATCAGTCTGTTTTCATCTATCGCTGTGTCGGAAAGAAGTTCCATTATCCTGGTGCGCATCTTCTTGAATCGTCGAGCAACATTTTCCTTCTGATTTCCCGGTATGGGCAGAACAAGATTCTGTATCTTCCTAAATCCGCCTGTGAATACGGGAACAAGTGCTTCGCCCTCCTGCAGTCGGCATTCCTTCAACTCCTGCAGACATTCATCCAGCGCTTTATCATAGGCATCCCGAAGTTCATCCCCGGGTATGTCGGAGAAACTCTTTCGCAGGACAATCCCCGGTAAACCCAGAAACTCCCCTATTGAAACAGTACCCTCTACTCCGGCTGATTCTGCAGCGGTTTTAGCTGAATCCGCCAGTGAGATGAGAGCGTCTGTATCAACCTTGATCTCCGAATTATCATCACCCGAAAAAGTAAGTTCCACCTGAATGGAAATTCTCCCCCGGCTGAATAGTTCTCTGATCCGTTTAACAGTCGAATATTCCACTTTAGACAGAACATCCGGAGCTCTAAAGCTGATATTCAGAGCCTTGTGATTCACCGAACGGCAGGATACAGTTACGCTGAACTGCTCCCGCTTCACGGAACTGTTCCCGAAACCGGTCATGGATTCCATGGAATGTTTAATAAACAACTCCCTAAATTCGTATGAAATTTCAAAATTAATATTCATCATAGAATAATTACTTATTATGTTCAAGGCAATATGCGATCGCTCATTGGCTCTTTTCGTTATAGTACCGTGATACTACAATTAAGTTACCGGATGGTTTTAGCGGATAAAGGCAGGTGCTTATACATGTTTGCAGATTACGTAGGAGAGGGATAACCTTGGACGGTGTATTTCTAAGTTCTCTTATTCCATTGATAGAGAAGCGCATACTGGACAGAACATGTTTAGATGTAGGCAAGCTTTTCGACGGAGCTTTCGGGCTTCGCTTCAATAACGGTGTACTCTGTTTTTCTGCAATTCCCGATTCTGTTTCCATCTGGTGGTCTGACAGCGAGAATATGACTGAACCTGCATCACCTTCATGGAATCATCATATCAGAAAAGGAAAGGTCATCAGGGTTGGGCAGCCGGGTGCGGACAGAATTCTCCGTATTGATTTTTCAAGTCCCGATTCATACGGTGGTTCACCTGTTAGACTGATATTCGAAGCTGCGGGCAGAAATTCCAACCTCATTCTTCTTAGAATAGATGACGGGCGTATTCTTGCCTGCCTGCGGAAAATATCGAGACAACAATGCAGATTCAGAACAATTGCACCCGGACAGGTTTATAAGCCACCACCTGTATCAGGATTGTCACCAGGTACATGGGCTGATTCTGAAGATTTGTTGAAAGCCGTATCATCTGAAGATATCTCTCCGGCTGATATTTACCGGATACTCGAAGGAGTCGGACCTGTAACTGCAAAAGCACTTCTTCAGGAATCTGCTCAGTCCGGAACTACCGTTCGGGATGAAATACTGAAACTTGAAAATGCACTTCTTGCCCGCACATTTCAGTACTGGATAGGACCGAATGGACCTCTCCCCATCCGGCTTGGACCTGGTGAACCGATTTCAGATCCCCTGGCATCGGGACATGACTTTCAGAACATCTCCGGAATCATCAACAGAACTGATGAACTCATAGCCAACATATCAGAACAAATAGTAAAACTGAAATCAAAACTGCTAAAGATAGAAAAAACATTACATGAGTTAACTTCCCCGGAACAGTATCGGTTATGGGGGCAGATGCTTCTCACTGCACCACACAAACATGATCGGGGTAAAAGTTCAATACAACTTACCGACTGGGAGAAAACGGTTCGCGAGATTCCGCTGAAACCATCGAAGACGGTGCAGGAAAATGCAGAGAGATACTTCAGGAAATCTGCCAATGTGAACAAAGAAAGGGAAAATCTTCAGAAACTCAAAAGTATGACTGAAGCAGAACTGAGGAGATTGGAGATCGAGAGAGAAAACGCAGGAATGCTTACACCTGAGCAGGTCAACGAGTTACTGAGAAGGCAGGCGAAAGTAAAGAAGGAAATTGGCAAAACCGTCAGAAAAGCGCAGGAATTGGAGTTGGGGGCAGGATGGCGATGTTTCTACGGGCGGAATGCTGCCGAGAATGATGAAGTTACATTCAGCATTGGTGTCAAAGGTGACTTCTGGTTCCATGCACGCGGAGTCACGGGGGCTCATGTAATCCTCAAAATGGATGGGCGGTCAAGTAATCCGCCCGCCCGCATTATGAACAGGGCGGCTGCAGTCGCTGCCGAACACAGTTCCTCTTCAGGGATTGTTCCTGTAGATTATACATATAGGCAATATGTGAGGAGAATTAGAAAAGGCGGGCCGGGAAAGGTCACATACTCACGCGAGAAAACCATATTTGTTGAAGTTTAACCCGTCGATTCGCAAAAGTATTCGAGAGGTTTAGAATGTCTGTCATAGATGAAATGAAGAGTAAAGGTGTCGAACTTATAGCAAATTGCCACTGTCCGTACTCGGACTATCATGTAAGTGCTGTGCTCGAAGATTCGGATGGGAATTTTCATTACGGTGTTAATGTTGAGAATGCATCATACGGATTGACTAATTGCGCCGAGAGGACGGCTGTTTTCAATGCTGTCTCTGCAGGAAATACTGATTTTAGAAGACTATTGATATACTCGCCGGATGTTTTTGCATATCCGTGCGGAGCGTGCAGACAGGTACTGGCAGAATTCTGCGATTCTGATTTACCGATAATAGTGTGCAGTACTGAAAAAACCGAGTCTTTTACTCTCGGAGAGCTGCTTCCGCTTACTTTTGCTCTTCGGAAGTAGTTCCTTCAAGGTCTTGAAGTGCTTCGCCTATAGCTTCATATACCTGTTTCATCATGTCAGGTGTAAGCGTCACTCCTTTTCTTGTCGGTTTCCAGTCCCCGACATCATCAATATAGTGGATTCTGATATTGACATACTGTCCACCTTTGAATTCCGATAGGGAAATCCGCAACATATCATTTCCCTTTTCGATATCCCTGACTATTTTATCCATTTCCCCCCTCTTATGTACTTTCCTGTCGAAATCTCCAGTATTATTTATTTTTGCATATTTGCAGGTATCAGTATTACATCTCTAGGTTCTGTAGAGTCTTAACATAAATCATTAAGAAAAAGTAATTATACTTATACATATATAATCTAATTACATTAAGACTTGAATGTAAAGTCCTGAATATTCAGAATAGATTAGCCGCATTCCGAATAGCCGCAGTTCATGGCACATGCCACACAGCCTGACTCGTATTTAAGCGGTCCGCCGCACGTGGGGCAGGCACCTGCAAGATTCTCGACAGCATCTTCTTCTTCGACTATACCGTCGATGGTGAAGGTGTTCTCATCAGGTACAGGTTCCACTGATTGTATAGCATCTCCCAGAGTAAGGGGCTCATCAGTCTCTTCATTCAAATACCATTCGATGGTTCTGCCTATTGCATCTGCACAGGACAGGATGCGGTTGCCGCTTTGCCAGACGACTCTGTGACAACTGATGCCCATGAGTTCCCTGACGATGGATTCAGGCTCGATATTCGACCGCAGAGCAAGTGAAACAAGCCTGCTGATCGCTTCAGACTGACTTGCGGCACAGCCGCCGGCTTTTCCCATTTGTGAGAATATCTCGACAGGTCCGTTCGAATCTACATTGATCGTTACATAAAGGTTTCCGCATCCGGTTCTGATTCGGCGAGTGACCCCTGTGGTGACATCTCCCCTGTCCCGTGGTCCAACTTTTACAGGAGGAAGTATCAGTTCCTCTATTTTCTCTTTCTCCCCGCTGAGATTGAGAACCTGCTTGTCGCGGCTCTTGTCTCGGTAAACTGTTACACCTTTGCATCCGAGTCTTCTTGAGAGTTTGAACACTTCGGCAATTTCTTTGCGGGAGGCATCTTCGGGCAAATTCACAGTTTTGGAAACTGCGTTGTCAGTGTACTTCTGAAAAGCAGCCTGCATCCTGACATGATACATCGGAGAAATATCGTGGGAAGTCGTAAATAATCTCTGCACATCCTCGGGGACTTCGGAGATTCCCTTACAGGAACCTTTTTCGGCAACTTCTTCCAGAACCGCTTCGCTGTAGAAATCCCTCTCATGTGCCACTCTTGTGAATTCCTCAACAGCTTCGACAAGTTCATCATCCTTGTCGAGCAGGTTCTTTCTCGTAAAAGCCAGAGCAAACACGGGTTCTATTCCACCGGAACATCCCGCAATCATGCTTATCGAGCCGGTTGGTGCTATTGTCGTTACGGTTGCATTTCGGAGCGGTGGGTGATTTTTCTCGTCATATACGCTTCCATTGAAATTCGGAAAGGCACCCCTCTCCTCTGCAATATCCACACTTGCTTTTCTGCCCTTCTCTGCAATGAAACCCATCATGTCTTCGGCAAAGAGAAGTGCTTCTTCTGAATCATAGGGCATACCGAGTCTGAAAAGCAGGTCGGCGAATCCCATAATGCCGAGTCCGATTTTCCTGTTACCGGCAACAACTTCTGCTATCTTGGGAAGAGGATATTTGTTTATCTCTATGACATCATCCAAGAACCGGACAGCAGTTCTTACTGTCCGTTCTAATCTGTTCCAGTCCATGACGCATCGTTTATCTTCGTTTGTGCGCACCATTTTCGATACGTTTACCGAACCGAGATTACAGGCTTCATATGCAAGAAGTGGTTGCTCTCCACATGGATTGGTTGCTTCAATGTCCCCTATGTGCGGAGTCGGATTGGCATCGTTCATCCGGTCGATGAAAATAATTCCCGGTTCACCTGAGTTCCAGGCGGAATCTACTATGCTGTTGAATATCTCCGTGGCGTCTCTCGACTCCACTGTATTGCCGGTTCTGGGATTCACAAGATTGTAGGATGTCTTCCGCTCAACCGCATCCATGAATTCGTCGGTTGCAGCAATCGACAGGTTGAAATTGTTCAATTTCGCCATGTCTCGCTTAATGTTGATGAAATCTTCTATGTCAGGATGGTCGACCCTGAGAACTGCCATGTTTGCACCCCGGCGCTTCCCTCCCTGCTTAACAGTATTGGTTGCTTCATCGAACACATTCATGAAAGACAGAGGACCGCTTGATACACCGCTTGTAGAAAGAACCGCGTCATTTTCAGGACGCAGGTTTGAGAAGGAGAAACCGGTTCCGCCGCCACTCTTGTGGATTAGTGCCGTGTTTTTTACAGCAGTGAATATACTGTCCATACTGTCTTCGATAGGCAGAACAAAACATGCTGACAATTGGCCCAGTTCCTGACCGGCATTCATTAGCGTTGGTGAATTGGGAAGGAATTCCAGACGTGCCATCATGTTATAAAATCTTCTTGAAACAATTGCTGTGTCGCCGCCGAAGTGACTTTCAGCTTCTGCTACAGCATTTGCCACGCGCAGGAGCATGTCCCTTGGTTCTTCTATGACTTCCCCGGAGAGTGACCTTTTAAGATATCTTTTACGAAGAACGGTAAGTGCATTGTTTGTGAATTCCGGTTCGACTTCCTCCACGGTTCCCGGCGTTCCTGCTGCTTGTTCTGCTTTTGTATTATCTGTGACCGTATCGGTTTCAATTTCATTGAATAGATTCTGCTGAAGATAAGCTTCGCTCAATGCGTCCCCCGCAACCCTAGTGGGTCAGTTATCCGCAGTATCTGCTGCGGTGGGTAAATTTCGTTACTTTTAACCCCTGCACTGAATTATCCGGGTAAGAGTAGTGAAAACAATAAGTATATATTATCAATATTTAGTGCCTTTGACAAGTACCCTATACAACCTGTTGTGTAATTCCTTATTTTATTGTCTGACTACCTTTTCCTTGCCAAATCGTGTATAATTTACTTAAAAATACTGCTTTGGAGTGGACTTTGACGACAGAAAAACACCGACAATTCGAACAGGAAGTGCTTCCCCATATCGATGGATTATATGGATATGCACTCCATCTTACGCACGACCCCGAAGATGCTTCGGACCTTGTTCAGGAAACCTACGCCCGTGCATTGAAAGCACGACATCAATATACCCCGGGAACAAATTCCCGTGCGTGGTTGTTTGCTATTTTGAGGAATGTGTTTTTTAACCAAAAAAGAGCCGCTGCCCGCAAACCAACGGTAAATGCCGGAGAGTGGATCGATGACCTTGAAGACAAAGAAACTTTCGAGATAATGAAGAGCCAATTTAATCCTGAAAAAAAGTTTCTGGATGATTTGATGGACCTTGAAATAAAAAATGCCATCAATTTACTTCCTGTAAGTTTCAGAACAGCGGTCATTCTGTGCGATGTCCAGGGTTTTTCCTACACAGAAATTGGAGAGATGCTTGATATACCAATCGGAACCGTAAGGTCCCGCATACACAGGGGAAGAGCTATATTACGTCATCTGCTTCACAACTGACTGACATTACGGAGGGGAAAGATAAAAATGAAGTGTGAGGAGTTCCATTCTCATATTCACGATGTTGTATCAGGTGTAGTTCTCGAAGACCATCGCCTGAATCAGTTGAACGAGCATCTGGATGAGTGTGAATCCTGCCGTTTGATTCACGAACAGATGCACTCCATGAAAGCATCTGTCAGGAATGTGATGCGTGTACAGGCACCCCGGGAATTGAAATCAACAATTTCATCACTTTTCGATGCTGACAGAAATTGATGATACTGACAGAACGATTCTATCATCTCGCAACAGTCACTCTCATACTGCTTCTCTGTGCATTGCCTATCCTCTTCCGCAAGCCTGCGGGAACGGTTGAATCAGCCGTTGAAATTGCGTTCTATGCACAGATTCTCAGCCATCTGGATTCTGCAAATACGGTCACGGAGCCTGACTACCATAGATGGGCAAACGGAACAGGATTTAAAGTTTTAGATTGTACTCCTTTACTGACCTCTGATAACATCGTTTCGGGAAATCACGAATACTATCCATATAGACTCACGACTCTGCGGGATGTTGAAACTCAAAGCATTCTGATATTTCTCTCATCACCGGCAGTAATTCCACCGGGAAACATCTACACCTTACCGAATGGGCGGGAGATATCGATTCGGACTGATGGTGACTGTGCTGTCATGCTTCTTGGAAGTACTGACAGTGACCTGCTCTCAGGAACATATTTGAGTATTATCGATAATTGAAATGATTCAGTTCAACATAACTTGAGTGGAGAATTTATGAAAAGATTTATGCTGATTATATCCTGTATAGTTTTTCTCCTGTTTTCATGCGGTACCGAAGGGAACACCTCTGTTGAAACAACTGCTCAACAGATTCCTCCCGAAGAACAGCTCATCCCCGTCGATCTGCCTTTCGATGTATACTCATATACACCGGAAGGTGATGAGTATACCGTTACCTTTGCTCCGGGACAAAATGTTCTCTTCTATTACTGGATGCCTTTGATACGGCAGGAGGAATCAGAATCGGATATTATGTATCTTGTGGAACTGAACGACTCTTCCCTGGTCGTAATTCCCGTACAACTGGATCCTTCTTCGAGAAACCAGGCACAGAGGATAATCAATGAGATGAACATCGGTTTGGCAGTATGTCAGACCGATCCGATGTTCTATGACCGCTACGGAAGTGGCGAACTGCCTATCACCGTCTATATAGTACCCGGCGAAGAACCGGTAGTGGAAACCGGATTTGGTTCTCCGCAGCGGATACTGGATTCTTCGGAAGAATAATGAGAAATCTCGTTCTCATTAGTGATATTCACCTGTATCCCGAAAACGAGGTACATCCCGGTCGGGAGAACTTCTATGTCTTTCTTCAGCATTTGATCGATCAAACGGTTCCCGGAGATTTATGGATTCTCGGTGACCTTTTCGATTTCTGGTTTGAATATCCGAAATTCATTCCCGACGATTACCCTGAATTGTTCGCTCTGTTTCAAAAACTGAATTCCACCGGATGGATAGTGAATGTACTTCGGGGAAATCATGATTTCGGGATGAACGGCAAATTTGAAGAGGTTACGGGAGCCAAAATTCTAACCGGCCGAACAGTCGAGATTGACCACAACGGTACAAGGATACTGCTTACTCACGGAGACGGACAGGGCTCGGGTGATATCGGTTACAAATTGATAAGACCAATCCTGCGCTCATCTGTTTCTGCCTTCCTTTTCAGATTGCTTCCCCGTAAATTCGCTTTCACTTTTGCCCGCTCATTCTCAGACACAAGTAAAAGAATACTGCGGGAGGAGTGCGACCTGATACCGAACGGACTTGGCAAATGGGCAGCGAAGCAACTTGCCGGGAGCATCGATATTGTGGTAACCGGTCACACTCATGTTGCATGTCTGGAAGAGAGTGAAAACGGAATTTTTGTCTCACTTGGTGATTGGCTCACAAAATGGACATATTGCATTATAGATGGTGAGACCGGAAAACCGGCTCTTCTAACATTCAAATAGTCAAAGGAATACGATATGATTGAGTCAAAGGACACGGCGACACCCTTTGTTTCTGTTGTCATCCCTGCATACAACGAACAGGACAGCCTGAAAGAGCTCACATCCGAGATAACCGCATCTCTCAGCGCATTTACCTATGAGATCATTTTCATCGATGACGGAAGCCTGGATGATACCTGGAAGATCATCACAGGCTTATCGAAAGAGAACAACATCTCCGGTCTGCGTCTGATAACGAATCAGGGCAAGGCAGCTGCACTTGCCGCAGGTTTTGTTCATTCAAAGGGCAGGTTCGTAGCCACTCTCGATGCCGACCTTCAGGATGACCCGGCTGAAATACCGAAGATCATTTCTCTAATGGAGAACAAAGATTTAGATCTGGTAAGCGGATGGAAAAAAGAGAGAAAAGATCCACTCGGGAAGAAGATTCCGTCGAGGCTCTTCAACGGTACTGTAAGACTGGTTACCGGCGTAAGACTGCACGACTTCAACTGCGGGCTGAAGGTATACCGGAAAACTGTTATCGAGAATCTAAACCTTTACGGTGAAATGCACCGCTTCACTCCCGTTCTTGCCCATCAGAAGGGCTTCAAGGTTGGAGAAAAAGTCGTAAATCACCGTCCGAGAAAGTTCGGAGAAACAAAATACGGTGCTGCACGCTTCTTCAGGGGGTTCTCAGACTTCATTACAGTTCAGTTTCTTCATAAATACTCTTTCAGACCGCTTCATTTCTTTGGCGGGATAGGCACACTCCTGACTTTTGTCGGAATTGTCATCTCCATATATCTGACTGTATTGCGTTTCATGGGTGAATCGATTGGTAGAAGACCACTCCTTCTTCTCGGTGTATTACTCATCGTGGTGGGATTTCAGTTTGTTTCACTTGGGTTGCTCGGTGAAATGACACTCAGGTTCGCGGGCAGAAAGCCTTTCGATATATCAGAAACAACTGATTCCGGACCTTCTGTAAAATGAGAATAGCCCTTGCAGGTCCATTTCCTCCTTATAGGGGAGGGATTGCACAGTTCTCATCGATGCTCCTTCAATCCTTCGAGAATCTCTATCCGGAACATACTTTCATTCCCATATCTTTCAGCAGGCTTTATCCTTCCGTGCTTTTCCCGGGAAAAACCCAGTATTCTGAGGATACTGCTGCCCAAAAGCAGGATATCCCTGAGATTCTCGACTCCTTAAATCCTCTAGGCTGGAAAAAATCAAGGGATTTCTTCTCATATACCGAAATAGATGCTGTGATTCTGCAGTGGTGGCACCCTTTCTTTGCACCTGTCCTGAAGTATTCCATTCCACCTGACCTTACACGGATCGCGATTTGCCACAATGTAAGTTCCCATGAATCCTTTCCGCTGGGCAAGACACTGACCCGTAAGTTCCTGCAAAACATGAATTATGCTGTTGTTCATGGAGATAATTCTTACAGTGAAGCATCTTCTATCATTCCCCCGGAAAGACTGATCAAACTTTTCCATCCGATTTATGACCAGTATCTCGATAATGACATCACAGCATCAACGGCAAGAAAAACACTCGGGTATTCAGATGACGATAAGGTTATTCTCTTCTTTGGGCTCATCAGACCATATAAGGGCATCATGGACCTTCTTGAAGCCTCCGCTTCCCTCCCTCCCTATGCAAAAGTTCTGATTGTCGGTGAAGCCTATTCAGGAGCAGATGAGATAAGAGAGAGAATTGCACAAGCTGATCTTTCAGGCAGGGTGCTTTGGATCGACAGGTTCGTCCCTGACAGGGACGTGGCACTCTATTTCAACTGCGCTGATGCTGTTGTTCTTCCATACAGAACTGCCACCCAAAGCGGCGTTGCACAGATAGCTCTCTCATTCAGAAAACCACTGGTTCTCACCGATACAGGGGATCTTCCCGATTTGATCGATGAAGGTTCTTCCGGATTTCTTTCTAAACCCTCTTCCCCATCTCACCTTAGAGATGCAATTATCGACTGTCTTGAACTTATCGATGACCCCGGTCTGCAATCCCGCATTGCAAATAAAGCTGCTTATTTTAGTTGGGATTCTTATATAAAAACGATTATGGGGAGATTGTGATGAGGATTTTCATTGTTGGTGCAGGTGGATTTATCGGCTCTTCCTTATTCAGATTTCTCACTGAAACCAACCATACTGTCATTGGGTACATTCAGCATAAAGACGGCGACATAACGTCTGCATCGATTCCTGATGACATCAACATTATCGTTAACGCCGCCGGTTTACTCGGTACTCCAAATGTTTCCAAAACGCAGTTAACTCTGGCAAATACAGACCTCCCACTCATGCTTGGAGAACACTGCGTAAAAAACGGTATACATCTCATACACATAAGTACACCGGGGGTTACCGGGCTTAAAGTAAATTCTAAGGAGAGCGATATACTTGCTCCTTGGGGAATCTATGAAAGGACAAAGGCCGATGCAGAGACCGGACTGAGTAAACAGTTTTCAGCGAAATCTGAACTACTTACCATTCTCAGGCCTGATTTTGTTTATGGACCGGGTGACAGACACAAACTGCAGTTATTCAGGCAGGTAGTAAAGGGCTGGTTTCCACTGATAGGGATGACCGGTGGAAAACTCCGCCCCACTTTTGTCACAGATGTCTGCAGGGCAATCGAAATGTCCCTCCCCGGTGAACCACTGAACGGTGGGTTGTACAATATTGGAGGACCTGATGTTGTTACAGTGCGTGAACTGGTGCAAATCATCTTCAGAGATTTGAAAAAACCTGTAAAAGTACTGTCGATGCCGAAGATTCTGTATAAGGCGGCGCTTTATCTCGGGCCTCTGAAACCGAGATCTCTTTCAAAGAGTAGATTCCACCTCTTTGGTGAAGACCATTACATATCTGTGGATTTAGCGTCTTTGATGGGTTTCAAAGCAGAAACAGGCATAACTGCCGGCATACAGAAGACAATAGAGTGGTATCAGGATGAAGGATTATTGAAGTAATGGGTAAAGGTATACTGCACAGCCCATGGGTTAAGTGGGTGGTACGGGCAGCTTTGTTGATACTCATTGCAGCAGCAGTGGGCATACTCATCGGAAACGGCGGGGAATGGCTGGAACAGTTCCGCGAATTCTCGTGGGAAATTAACTGGCTTCTTCTTGTATTATCTTCAGTCATTCTGGCAGGCTCTTATTACCTGACTCCGTTCGGCTGGCAGTGGCTTGCTCAATCAGCCGGATGTGCCGCAGCTTCTCCTGAATTACGCGGCGTGTGGTTTGCAAGTCAGCTTGGGAGATATCTACCCGGCAAAATATGGCTTTTCGCAGGAAGAGCGAGTTATCTCAAAGCATCCGGACTGTCTGCTTTCCGCTCTGCTGCAGTTCCATTCGTCGAAGTAATATTTACGGCAGCGTCGGCAGGGCTGATTACACTCCTGACGGCTTTGTTCATCCCCGAATTTGCATCAGGGAACGAGACAGTCCGACTTGCCCTTATTGTATCTGGAGTCTGTTTTCTGCTCATTCCCGTCTTCTCTCCCCTTCAAAAACTGCTATACCGGTTCAAGTACGGCACAACTCCCGAAAAACTCCCCCTTCCCTCTCCGATGTTATCGTTGAATTTACTCTCCTTTTATTCTCTCCTCTGGATTACACGCGGCATTGTTCTCTATCTCTGGTTAAAGGGGCTGGGAATTATCTCCATCGACTTTGGAGCATGCATCGGTGCGGCACCTTTTTCCTGGCTTGCCGGTTATATTGTATTCTTCGTACCTGGGGGACTGGGAGTAAGAGAAGCTGCTACAGCAGCAGTGATTGCGACAGCGGAAACAACGGGGCCGGTTCTTGTTGCCCTGTTTGCCATACGCATTCTTCTCACAGTCTACGAAGTAGTAATGGCACTCATCTCTGCAAAGACAACAGGACTTGTCGGCAGAAGTGAAAGAAAGGGAACAACCGAATGAAGCAGCAAACTCTTCACAGGATTTTCTTACCTATACTGCTGTTTATACTGGTTCTTATCACATACTGGACAATCTTTTCAACCGCTAAACTTCCAGGGGGTGACATGAGCGACACTGTCAGCCAGGGTTATCCTTTTATGACTTTTACCGAAGAAGCTATCCGCGAAGGTCATCTTCCCCATTGGAATCCCTATGTGTTCTGCGGAATACCTTTCTATTCTTCTTTTTCCGCTCCGGTGTTCTACCCTGTCCGCGGTCTGCTTATGCTTCTTACCGGTGCCGAAGGCACTATCCGCTTTCTTTTTCCGATACAGATGTTCCTGGCGGGAATCTTTGCCTGGTTATTCCTCGGCTCGCTGAAAGTAAGCAGGTGGGGACGTATAATCGGTGCAGTCGCCTATGCTACAGCACCCTGGGCAAATACCCTGTTCTATGCCGGCCACGGCAGTAAGATGATCTGCTGGAGTTATCTTCCCCTGCTCCTGTTCGCAGCAGAGCGGTGGATGACAACAAGAAGGGGGCTCTTCATTGCCATTGGGGGCTTTGCACTCGGCATGCAGGCACTTTCCAGTCACCCCCAGATGGTTCTCTATTCGAGCGGAGCCCTGCTCATCTGGTTCATTTTCAGGTTGTTTACAAAGAATGATTTTCTTCGTAACAGAATCGGTGGTGCATCGATAGGATTTATATTGATTCTAGTCCTGGGAATTACAATCAGTGCAGTTCAACTGCTGCCGGGATACAATTTTTCAAAGTATTCAACCCGCGGTGAAGACCTTTCAATCGATCAGGCAGCTAGTTATTCTCTTCCCCCCGAAGAATCATTCACAATGCTGTTTCCACATCTCTTCGGATACAGGCACGGATTTAGGGACAGTTCCATTTCAAATGTTCATCTCTATTTCGGAAGGTTGGGACTCAGATTAAGCAGTGAATTCACCGGAGTTCTCATTTTTCTTCTCGCACTTGCATCATTCTTCGGAGTAAAGAACAAGTACCGATGGCCCTTCCTTGCCATCATTCTATCAGGTTTGATAATATCATGGGGCGGTTATACTCCTGTTTTCGGACTGCTTTACAAAGTAATCCCCGTATTCAGAAAACTGCGCGCCCCGCACATGGCTGCATTCCTGACTACTGCGGGAATTGCTTTCTCATCGGGACTCGGTTTCGACGCTTTATTCAAAGAGAAATCCGTCTTCAGTAAGAAGTTCATGTACGGAACTGCTGTATTCACGGGTATATGCATCGTTCTGTACCTTGCAGCGGATCCCCTAATAACTGCTCTGCAGAACGGATGGTGGACAAGGAACGGACTTCCCAGTTCTGCAGGTTTCGAATCCGTTGTCGACGCAAGGATTAATCTCGCTTCTCCTGACTTTCTGAGGGCAGCAGGCATTGGAATTGTATTATCTGCTCTTCTGTTCTTGAAATCATCCAAACACAAAATTGTAATCTCAGGAATTATCATAACACTTTTCGCATCTGCTGAGTTGATCTCGGTTGACAGGGATTTTCAGGTTTTTAGCCGGCAAACTGATATCGAAGTCATATATCCACCCAATCTGGGATTAACTGAGGATGTAGGTTCAGGAAGACTTTTTCCCGGGGGAAACGAATTTGTACCATTGTATATCCGCTCTGTCAGCGGTTATCATGCTGCAAAAACGGCTTCTGCGGAAATGCTTCAAAAATCTCTGATTTCCGAACTGTCTATCAGACAGACAGCATTTACAGCATATTCAAATGGAGGACAGATTCTTACATACGCTGAGTTCAGAAATGCAGTTATTCAGCAGTATACTATGGAAGACCAGGCATTGGCCGATACAATCCGCGCAAGACTACCCATGACACCTCAACCCAGACTGTTTTTCGCAGAAGGTTACACAATACTCGACGAAGAACAGATTGAGACAGCACTTACTTCGGAATACAATCCGCAGGAAATCACCATTCTCGAAGGAAATCCGGGACTTCCTTCAAATCTCAATATATCTTCCGCATCTGCTGAATTTAGGGAAGACGGTTCGGAGCGTATATCCATATTGACCGACAATCCCACAGACGGACTGCTTGTACTTGCAGATACCTGGTATCCAAACTGGTTGGTTTTCGTTGACGGCAAACCGGCAGAATTGCTTCGTGCTAACGGCTGGATGCGTGCTGTAACCGTTCCGTCCGGTTCTCACTACGTGGAGTTCCTTTTCGACTCATCAGATGTGGACAGGGGGTTGCTGATCACACTTTGCGGACTTGCTGCTGCCTGCATTCTCATCGGGCTCGATATTCTTGGCAAGAGACAAAGGCGTAAATATGAAGAAGGATAAATCCCGGAAACTTCAGCACATCACAACCTGGGGTGGATTTCTACTGCTCGGAGTTGCCGCTTATTTCTTTATATTTACTCTTCTTCCCGAATGGCAGCCGAAACTTCAGGACTTCTGGAGGGAATCACAGGAAAATATCAGCATTCCGCTACTCCTGCACGCTGTTATTTTTCTGTTTCTCGGCTATTACTTTGCACCGACTCCATGGCGCAAGATACTCGACGCGCTGAAGATTCCGAGAATCGACAGAGGGGGCATACGTCGGAACTGGTATGTCACGCAGATGGGACAATATGTTCCGGGAAAAATCTGGATGGTCGTTGGCCGGATTACCTTTCTGAAGTCCAGTGGGGTCAGCCCCACTAAATCAGTAACCGCGTTTATACTGGAAAACATCTATCTGATGGTTGCTCTTGCCGTAATGGCTATAATTGCACTTCCTTTTCTCAGTCCTGCCGACATTCCGCTTGCGCTGATCATAGTTCTCTGGATATCAATCGGACTGGGAATTATTATGCTCTTTGCCCCGGGCATCCAGAAGAAACTTGCACATCGCATCAGCCGACGTCTGGGAACTGACGTGGATGACCTTCCGCATATATCACACAGACATCAGGCTGTTTTCATAGGTTATCATCTTCTTTCGTGGGGACTTCGCAGCACGGCTCTTTATTTCTGGTTCAGGGGATTCGGTGTCGAACCCGACCACCCTTTTGCCATGTTTGCAATCTGTCTGCTTGCCGCACCTGCATCATGGTTCATTGCTCTCAGCATGGTTTTCATTCCCGGCGGAATCGGCATCAGAGAGGGTATTCAGGGACTGCTTCTCTCCGTATTCGTCGTGGGTGGAGCAGCAACTGCGACCGTTATCGCCCTTGGAATGAGGGTTTTGGTGATTTTCACGGAGAGCATATTTGCCATTCAGGCAATAATATACGGATTCCTTAGAAAACGTTTTTTCGCAAAGGTCAACCACATAGAACAGTTCTTTCATCTTGGCGGAAGTGTACTCAAAGGTTTCTTTGCACTTCATGGACTCTCTCCTCCTCCACAGCCCATAAATGTCACTTTCTCTATTACCAGAAAGTGCCAGTCGAAGTGTAAGACCTGCTTTATCTGGAAACACGACCCGGGAGATGACCTGGATATTCAGACCATCGAAAACCTCTTCAGGTCAATCGGCTGGACTTATTTTTTCAATGTATCCGGCGGTGAACCTTTCCTCCGGAGCGACCTTCCGGAGATAATCCGTCTTGCCTGCAGATACATGAAACCGGCAGTTATTCATATACCGACAAATGCAATTGCACCAAATCTCGTGGAAAAACTCACAGCTCAAATAATGGATATCATAGACATAGAAGCCCCCGGAACCATTCTATCTGTAAAACCATCATTCGACGGAATAGGCGGGAAACACGATTCAATTCGCGGAATTCCCGGCAACTTCGAAAAACTGCTGGATACACTAGACAGACTAAAACAGATTCGCGAGAATCACTCCAATCTGCACATAGGAGTAGGTACGGTAATTTCGAAATTTAACGAAAATGATTTGATAGAGATTATCGCGTATGCGAAAGACCTGGGTGTGGACACCTATATAAATGAAATAGCGGAAGAGCGTGAAGAGTTCTTCAATCTCGGGTCGGGTATCACCCCCGAAGGCACCAGATATGCTGATATAATGGAGATGTTCGAAAACTCGGTCCTTGATAAAATGCAGGACATGAAACTGCTTGGAAGAATGACGACTGCTCTTCGGATAGTGTATTACGGCCTTGTCATCAGAATACTAAAAGAAAAGCGACAGGTCATTCCCTGCTCAGCCGGACTGCTGAATGTTCATATCAATTCCAGCGGCTCCGTCTGGCCATGTGCCATCCTTGCTTACAAGGCGGAAATGGGCACCCTCGACAACGATACCGACTTTATGGACATCTGGCGCTCGAAAACTGCCAAAGCAATACGAAAATCCATCAGGAGCGGTGAGTGTTACTGCCCCCTCGCCAACCAGGCTTACTCGAACATCCTCCTGCACTGCCCCAGCCTGTTCCGTGCACTCCGCATCGCCCTTCGGGGTCGGACTTAGAACCCAACGTTTGTGATAGTTATATCCGTATAATAAACCGACATTACCCGGATAGGTCAACCCCTCGCTTGATTGCCGATGAAACCCCGGTTTGCGTCATATTCAGCTGTCTCGCAATATCTGTTTGACTAAGACCAAGTTCTCTTGAGTATGCGAAAGCAATCAATGCCCGAACATCTGCGAGCACAGGACTTCGTCCTCTACCCCGGATAGCTTTTATCGATATATTAAATTCCTTTGAGACCCGTTCCATTATTCTGTCTACTTCAATGTGAACATCGCTTCGACTTCTTATAACTGCCCCACCTTCTTTCAATCTTGACAGCACATCTAAAGCAAAGTTCCTGTCTCCAAGGACACGATAGCCATTCTTCCACTGGGATTGACAGTCGTTTCCTTTAGGATCCTGAAGTCCGTCAGCACCAATGATATAACTTCCATGCAACAATTCCCTGGAAGAACTGTTGTTTATATCATCTAATAAAGCAAGCCTATAGTTTTCTTCAGGATTTGAAACAGAGTCAGTAAAATAGTCGAGTACATACCCGGAATCCATCCAGGAAGTGTTTCGCATTCCAATGATATCAAGATGCCCGCTCCAGATGTATGAATCCAGTTCTTCAGGAATTCGCACAATTCCGGCTTTGAGTGGATTAAGATGTATATATCTAACGAGTTTCAGAAAATACTCATCTTCTTGTACTAGAATTGACTTATAACGACCCTGAAATACATGTCCGTTCCGCTCAGTTTCATTGTTGTAGACTACGGCGTATCCGGTAAGCAACCGGTGCATGAATTTACTTATGTTTCCCTGCTTTGGCGTTCTCAAAAGGAGATGAAAGTGATTCGGCATTATCACCCATGCATAAACTGATATGTCGAGTTCCGGAACAAGGTATGCAAACCGTTTAACTAAATTGGCTCTTTCGGATGTTAAGTCAAAAACAGCCCTTCCATCAATACCGCGTGCCATCACATGGTGCAGTGAATTTTCCCATTCGATTCTTCTTTTTCTTGCCATACATTATCATTGTACTGGATAAAGCAGGGGAATTCAAGAACTGTCAATGTTATTATATATTTATCTCGTAATTTTCATAGTAAAATATTTTTGTGCGAAAAATACAAGGGGTATATTACCGTTATCTACACTTTATTTGCGTTTACATCATTCACAAACGTTGGGTTCTAAGTCCGACCCCGAACTAGTTTGATGATGGTTGAAGGGGATGATTCGGGGAGAACTCCCCCGTCGATGATGAGGTCGGCTTGCTGAAGTACTGTCCCAGCGATTAAGTCCACCGACAATACCGGCGGTTCATTGGACGGATTGGCGCTTGTCGATACAAGCGGAACTCCGCATTTTCCGAGAATTGCCATGCTCAGGGAATCCGCAGGATGTCTGAGAGCAACCGTGTTATCGTCTGCCTTCACCCATTCCGGACATTCTTCTTTAGCCGGGAGAATAAATGTAAGTTTTCCCGGCCATCTCAGGCACAGAATTTCTCTGACTTCAGGATCACTTATGTCAGCAATCGATTCAGCCATTACCGTTCCATTCACTATCAGTATATACGCGCGAAACCTCTCATAGCCTTTCATTCGACAAATTCTCTTAACCGATTCCTGATTATCAGCCCTGCACATTATTCCATAAACCGTTTCCGATGGATATACAATAACCCCGCCACCGAGCAGGACGGATACAATCGATTCTATTTCTTTCCCGGATGGAGATTCGATATCCAATGATACCTGTTTTGTACTCACCAGCCGCGCTTTTCTCTTAGTTTCAAGGCGATTCCATCATCTTCGAGAGCAATTATCTGAGTAGCAAGATATGCGGCGTTGCGGGCACCGTGAGACCCTATTGCAACCGTTGCCACAGGGATTCCTTTCGGCATCTGAACTGTCGAGAGGAGAGAGTCCATTCCGTTAAGCGGCCCCGCAGCAAGCGGAACCCCAATAACCGGAAGTATCGTGTGAGCGGCAACTGCTCCTGCAAGATGAGCTGCAAGGCCGGCTCCGGCAATCAGCACTTTAATACCCCTATCCTGCGCACCGGATGAATACTCCTGTACTTTGGCAGGGGTTCTGTGGGCGGACATCACATTAACTTCGTAGGTAATTCCAAGGTCATCGAGAACTTCACTCGTCCGGTTCATTACTTCCCTGTCACTTTCGCTTCCCATCAGTATTCCAACCTTCGGCATTATTTCACCCTCCCTATATCCCGTCTGTAGTACATTTTATCGAATGTTATTTTCTCAAGTTCATTATATGCTCTGTTTAACGCTTCGTCGAGTGAATTTCCATGGGCGATAACACTTAACACTCTTCCGCCGGCAGTTACTATTTTACCATTCTGCGTTGCAGTTCCGGCATGGAAAATAATTGCATCTCCTACATCTTCCAGCCCATCGATAGGAATTCCCTTCGAGTAGGAGCCCGGATAGCCGCCTGATGCCAGCACCACTCCGGCACAGGCGCCACATTTTACATTAAGCGAGGTGGGTAGTTTCCCACCCGTCGCCGCAAGATAACAGAGGTCTGCAAGATCATCTTCGAGCATTGGAAGCACCACCTGGGTTTCAGGATCCCCAAATCGAACATTGAATTCCAATACGCGTGGACCTTTATCGGTAATCATCAAACCGGCATACAGCACACCGCGGTAGTCTATACCCCTAGAAGCAAGTTCTCCTAAAACGGGTTGAATTATCTTTTCCGTAACTTCTTCTTCGAAATTGGGGCAGTCCTTATGCGGTGGGCAAATCGCTCCCATTCCGCCTGTATTGGGACCGGTATCTCCCTCACCAAGACGCTTGTGGTCGCTACTCGGGGGGAGAATCACGCTTTGTGTTCCGCTGCATATTGCAAGTACGCTTACCTCTTCGCCGACAAGCCGCTCTTCTATTACAACTTCATCCCCTGAACTTCCAAGGCTTCCGGCAAATAGACTATTGAGAATATTCTCAGTCTCTTCGATAGTCTCCGGAAGAAACACACCTTTACCCGCCGCCAGTCCATCCGCCTTGATAACGAATCCGGACGCATCAGTTCCGATGTACTCCATCGCCGATGCAGTATCAGAGAATATTCGGCCATCGGCGGTAGGAACGCCGGCATCTTTCATTATCTCCTTTGCGAACCATTTACTTCCTTCAAGTTCTGCACCTGCGGCAACCGGTCCGAGACAGGGAATGCCAACTCTGTCCAGAGAATCAGCAAGTCCGTCTACAAGAGGTGCTTCCGGCCCTGCGATTACCAGATCAATTAACCTCTTTTCAGCAATAGCTACTAATTCTTCAATTCCGTTTGTGCTAATGGGAATATTCTCAGCAAGCGTTCCGGTTCCCGGATTGCCGGGTGCTGCAAACAGTTCATGTTTACCTGATTTTGCCAGTACCCATACTATCGCGTGTTCTCTGCCGCCGTTTCCAACAACTAATATTTTCATTTCTTCTCCCGGGAAGAATATGTGTTCCCAATCGCGGGAAAAATCCCGCTTCGAACTTCATCAGAATAATCTTTCAGTACTTCAGATATTATCGAGTCTAGCGCAATGTACTTCTTCACGAATTTTGGTCTAAAATCACCGGACAATCCAAGTATGTCATTTATGACAAGAATCTGACCGTCTGTATATCGGCCGGCTCCAATGCCTATAGTCGGGATGTCGAGGAGTTCTGTTATTTCCCTTCCAATGTCCTCTTCAATACTTTCGAGAACTACTGCAAATGCCCCGGCATCCTGGAGAGCCGCGGCTTCTCTGAGCATTCTCTCCCTTTCATCTGCCTTAATTACGCGATACCCGCCGGTTTCAAGTGCTGTTTGGGGCAGAAGCCCTATATGTCCCATAACGGGAATATCTGTTTTGATTATTGCGTTTATGCGAGATACCGAAACTTCTCCGCCCCCTTCGAGTTTCACGGCATCTGCTCCCGCGTATTCTGTAAACTGTTTGGCTGTTTCTACCGCTTGTAGATCAGACTCTTCATAACTTCCAAAGGGCATATCTCCCACAACAAGAGTACCGGGAGCACCTTTTCTGACAGCTCTTGTATGCTCCAGCATAACTTTCAAATCTGCATATTTAGTGTTTTCCTCACCAAACACAGCCATTGCCATCGAATCACCGACGAGAATGAAGTCTATTCCCGCTTTCTCTTCGAGTTGTGCAGTTATGTAATCATAGGCAGTCAGAGAGACGATCTTCTCCCCATTCTCTTTCTTCCTCAGCAGTTTCCGGATGTTTGAAGGAAATTCCATTCTTCTTTATTCCCCGGGTAAATCCCGTTTTGCAGTTCCGCGGACAAAAGAATCAGGCAGCAGCCACTTATACACAATTACATATACAAGCACGGCAAATATCATGCCTGCGATAATATCAATTATATAGTGCTCAGCACCATAGATTATCTCGAACCAGATAAGAAGCATCGGGATGACCGTCCACCATACCTTTTTCCCAAACTCCTTTAAACTGATTATAACGGTAAGGAGCGGCAATCCGGCATGGAGAGACGGCATGGCACCGCGGGGACTGGGTTGAAAGGCCGAGATCATTTCACCCGGGGTTATTCTCTTCAGGGCGTTAAGTGTAATTCTTGGCAGAACTTCAGGAATATCTCCTTCGAGAGAAGCCATCCATGGTGGAGTTAGTGGATATAGCACATATGTCATGTATCCCAGCAGGGAGATGAATACAACAGCGACTGATGCCCTTTTCATAGTGTTTAGATCGCGTTTCCAGAAAAGCATGAGTGGCAGGAAAAACGGAATTCCAAAGAGAAGAGAATGACAAACGGCAAACAGGTAGTCGTACCAGACGGTTGTATTGGAAGAATGCAGCGTCTGCTGCAGCCAGACTGTCGGCAATATACCGCCGAATATCTGCTTCTCGAATGTAATTATCTCCAATCCGTAGGGTTCTTCATGCCAGGTATTCACTAAAAACTGAAGCTGCCAATATGTGATTGACACAATAGTAAAGAACAGCCACGGTTTGACTTTGGCGGGAATCCGGTCCGATCGATAAAGAAAGTAGATCAAGGTAAATGTCAGAATAGGAACCGGTACTCTCGGTACAAGTCTTGCGAGCGGCACGATAAGCATTACCACAGAAAATACAGTCAGAATGATCAGAAGAATTCTATAATATTCATCGTCTATGCAAGAGAAGAATCCGCTAATTTTCAAATTGAATCCCCTGCTTCAGAATCTAATAAAAAATGGGGGTCATATCCCTGAAGAATGTTGAAAGTCAGGGTTAAAGGTCTTAACACGGCCCACCGCATCAATTGTTTACTCCGAAGAGTCGTGCAGTTGTTGGTCAGCAGAGCGCAGCCTTCATTGGTTCTTTTTGCCACTCTCAGTAATGACCCCCAATGCCATAAATTACTATTGATTGCCCCCCGCGTCAAATCTTCATTTGTATAACTCTTCAGGGTGCATTATTTTCGGGTATCGAGATACTGCAAATCTAAACAGAAAGTTTAAAATGGCAAAGAACATTACAAACCCCAACGAAGACTATTCCCGCTGGTACCAGGATGTCATTCGCGAAGCGGAACTCGCAGATTCAGCTCCCGTGCGGGGATGCATGATAATCCGTCCCTATGGATATGCCATCTGGGAGAACATCAAGAGTACGTTAGACAGGAAGTTCAAGGAGACGGGACATCAAAATGCCTATTTCCCGCTATTGATACCGCAGAGTTTCATCAATAAGGAAGCTGAGCATATAGAGGGTTTCGCACCCGAACTTGCAGTTGTCACTCACGGCGGCGGTAAGAAACTCGAAGAACCGTATGTAATAAGACCTACCTCCGAGACTATCATCAATCATATGTTATCTAAGTGGATAAACAGCTACCGCGACCTCCCCATGCTTCTAAACCAGTGGGCAAATGTAGTACGCTGGGAAAAGCGCCCCAGAGCGTTTCTCCGCACAACTGAATTCCTATGGCAGGAAGGACACACAGCCCATGCTTCTGCGAAAGAAGCTCGCGAAGAGACCATGAAGATTCTCGACCTGTACATTGACTTTGCGGTAAACACTGCTGCCATCCCGGTCATTGCCGGGCGGAAGACTGAAAGAGAGAAATTCGCCGGTGCAGTGAACAGTTACACAATCGAAGCCATGATGGGTAATGGCTGGGCTCTTCAAAGCGGTACCAGTCACTATCTCGGAACTAACTTTGCAGAAGCATTCGACACGAAATATCTCGATGCCGACAATCAGCAGCAGTTCGTTCATCAAACAAGTTGGGGAATTTCCACACGCATGGTCGGCGGAGTCATCATGGTTCACGGCGATGAATTCGGACTTAAACTTCCTCCCCGCCTGGCGCCGATACAGGTTGTCCTTGTCCCCATAGCCCGTGATGATGAGAGCCGAAGCAAAGTCATGGAGGCAGTCGATAAACTGACTCTTGCTCTCGAAGACCTTGGGGTTCGGACAGAAGTCGATACAAGAGAAGGCATGAGCCCCGGTTTCAAATTCAATCACTGGGAAGTACGGGGAGTTCCCGTAAGGTTGGAGTGCGGCATGCGCGACCTCGAAGCCGGACATATAATGGTCAGCCCGAGGAACAAGCCCGGACGGGAAGGAAAGTTCACCATTCCACTCGATTCCACTGCTGAAAGAATCCACGGACTCCTCGACACAATTCAGGATGAGATGCTCGCAGAAGCACTAAAAAAGAAAAGAGAGAGTACTTTCGAAGTCGATTCGCTTGAAGAATTCAAGAAAGCAATCCTCGAACAGCCCGGATTCTACAGTGTCTGGTGGGCCGGAGATTCAGATGATGAAGCAAGACTTCAGGAACTCACGAAAGCCACAATCAGATGCATTCCAACAGAGCAACCTGGTGGTACCGGTAAATGCTTCATGACTGGAAAAGAGACTTCTATGAAGGTGATTGTGGCCAGGGCGTATTAGCTCGAATGTCGTACTTCACTTCTCCCACTTTATTTAGTAAATGGCGGTGCGATTTTCTGGACACGAAGAAATTATGTCCCTAAACAACGACTTCTTCAGTTGGTACTGAATTCTTACTCCTCCGAGTTGTGGATTATGAGAGTCTGTCCGTTCCAGACAAGAGCCGTACTCTCGACTGTTGCAAGGTCAGGCTGGCAGTTGATTTCAACAATGGTGAAATCCAGCCCGCAGTCTCCGCCTGCAATATGGTCGAAGTAAAGCGGAAGTTTTAATTCTTCACGGGAGTATTCTGGCAGGATAAGCACAGGAGAGATGAATGCTTCATTCTTGTTCACCCAGATATCCTCTGCTGCATTGTAGAGAACTTCGTGCGACTGAGATAGTCTATCGAGTGTCTCGACATTTGCTATTCCCCACAGAAACCATGTTACTGCAATGAGCGGGACAAATGTAAGAACAAATGAAACATGATACCGCTTCCCCATGTACTCGAGAGAAAGTCCGAGGAGAATGCAGAAAATAAGAAGGGGTGAAAGCACATAATGTTCGCAGGTGTCTGCTATCAGGCTTTGAAAGCCGAACAGGGGAATCAGAAGTAGGAGCAACAATCCCCTGCGATAATTCTCTTTCGATGATGCCAGATAGAACACGACAGGAATGAAAAATGAAAACGGCAGAATTGACCTTAGGAAATCCCATTTAACAGATTCAGTACCGGTCAGCTGAAGAATAAGCGTTCCCATATGCGGGAGAACATGTCTAAACTGGGTAAGCGCTTCGTAACCGCCAACTCCCTTGAAAAGAAGATATCTCACGAAGAATGCAATCAGCAATACCGTTAGAACGGATGTGACAAAGATCACCGTTTTCCTGCGTGAGTGGGATTCACCCGGCAGCAGAACATATGCGAGAATTACTGCAGGAATTGATGCAATTCCCTGCTCCTTGGATGCAACTGCAAGAAAACAGAACAGCGCCGGAAGCAGCATTTCACGAATTCTCGCATCATCAGTCTTAATGAGTTTGATGGTACTCTCGAGAGCAAGTAAACCGAAAAGCGGAGCTAGAATATCCCCCCGTCCCGATATCCACCAAACTGCAAAGACACTTCCGGAAGCAACAACGACAAAGTAGGCAGATGCCTTCCCACTTCCTCCGAAAAGCCGGCATATCCGTCCGGCTGTTAAAGCAGTAAAAGCAAGTAGAAGAAGGCTTGTTATCCGATAAAACAAAGGCCGCGAACCCCAGATGAAGTATTCAGGCACATAACTCAGACTGGTCAACGGGCGGAAGAAACCGGTCTTTTCTCCGCTTATCGCCGATATACTGCTCCATCCCTCTGTGAAGTACTCACCAACACTGTCTCCCCTGCCGAGTGGATTAAGAAATGTCATAAACTCCTGCGGGTCAAAGAAGGAATCTATGCCCCCGAGCATCTGCACGCCCGCCAGAAGGAACAGCAGGAGAAACAATGCAATCGGTTTCTTTGCAAAACTCTGCAAACGGGATAAGATTTTGATAAGATCTCCTTCAGTGGTATAGATTTCCTGCAGTCCTGTAGTAAAGTATATATACATCATGCAGATGTTTTTGCATAATTTGCAGGGACTCGAAAAACAGCATCCGGCACTTCCCGGGGATTGAGTTACATACGCATGGTAAGAAAAACAACAGATGTATTTACACGATTCGGTCTTCCTGCCATTCTATTTATCCTGACTGCATCACTCGTAACATGGCCGATGGTTATAAGCAGTAGGGCATTCGACAATGCGGATACCCTGTTCAACACCTGGCTCATATCCTGGAACATTCATGCTGTCTCATCTCTTCAGAACCCCCTTCACCCCCCTGTGTTTCTCGGGCAGGAAGATGCATACGGAAGAAATGACCTCATGCTGACACAATCGATTACTGCATTACCACTCACCTTGTTTGGAACTCAACCTCTGCGGACACACAATATCCTCTTTGTGCTATGGCTTGCATTTGCAGGTTTTGCTGTCTTCCTTCTTGGGCTGGATGTCGGTTTGAACAGGGTTGGGGGAATATTCGCCGGCATTGCATTTATCTGCCTGTCGTTTTTCCAGGGGCATCTGTGGCATCTTCAACTTATGTCAACAGGGCTGGGCATTCTCGCTATCCGCCAGGGGCTGGGATACCTGAATGGAAATCGAAAAGTATGGATTGTGGGACTTCTGATTCTGCTGCAGGGAATGGCATCGCTCTATTACTGGTATTTTATCAACTTTGCCATGATGCTGATGGTCATCTGGGCACTCTTAAAAAAAGACAAACGAATAGTCCTGCATCTGTTTTTGTGGATAGCAGTCGGCAACCTACTGCTGCTTCCGTTGCTTATCAATCATTTCGCAAATGCAGCCGCATTTGGGATGGATTCCGTCGCCTCCTCGGATATCGCCGCATTCTTTTTCCCCTGGGATACAAGTTTCCTGTTTGGAGGATTCAGACCTGATTTTCTGACAGGAGAAGCTGCCTTCTGGCCGGGTATTGCCGTACTTGCAGGTGCTTTATTATGGGTCATTCGTACACGCATGTTACAGCCGGTTAAGAACTTATCTTTCCTGATGCTGATGGCGGGATTCTTTCTGATATTCTCACTGGGTCCGGTACTTGTCGTATGGGGAAATGCACTTGCTCCCGCACCTTTTCGCTTTTTCGGATGGTTGCCAGGTATGTCTTCAATAAGACTGCCTTCGAGAGCTGCATTTCTTTTTCTACTCCCTTTTGTATTGATCGCAGGCAGGACACTGGGCAGACGAAAATGGGTTGCGGGACTGGGAATAGCCCTCTGCCTGCTCGAAGTTGTGCCGGTAAAACTGGGAATGATTGAAACGGAACCCGACCCCTGGCATCCATGGATAGCAGAGAACGATGTGCAGAGAGTTGTCTATCTGCCTTTATCTCTCAACATGGAAAGACCTGAGAAAGAATGTAAACGCCTTTTCGGTTCGATTCTGCACTACACCCCCACAGTAAACGGATACAGCACCAGCCTGCCTGACGGTTATGCTGAAACCGCAGCAATCCTCAATACATGGCCTTCGCCGGAAGCAGATTCATTGTTGTCGGAACTACAGATAGACTGCGTAATACTGCGCGATTTTGCTCATCTGGATGCCGATACCGTCTGGACCCGCGGTCCCAGACCTACATCAGGATTTGGGGACGGAGGAGGTGTTTACGTAAACACCTCCTCCGTCCCCAATTCTATCGACTGATCTCGCTTGTAGAACCGGGGATTTCTTCGAATAACTGACATTCGACTCCCAGGACATGTTCGTACAGGAATTCCTCGACGATACCCGCGAATTCGAGCCGGTTTGCTTCTATCGCAAATCCGTGTCCTTCATTGTTATATACAACGTAGAGGACTTCGTTGCCGTTGTTTCGAAGGGCATCGACCATCTGGTCGGATTCCGCTTGTACAACTCTCGAGTCATTGACTCCCTGAACAATCAGCATCGGAACTGAAATATCCTCGACATGATTGAGAGGAGAACGATCCTCGAGCATTTCCAAGTCGTCTTCCATATCACCGATACGGATGTCCATCATGATACCGGCGGGTTTCCAGTATGCAGGAACTGTTTCCCTGAATGTCACAAGATTAGAAGGTCCGAAGAAATCCACTCCTGCACAGTACAGGTCAGGTGTGAATGTCACTCCAGCAAGAGTCGCATAACCACCATAGGAGCCGCCCATAATCACTATACGGGCTGAATCGGCTATGCCTTCTCCTATTGCCCACGCTACAGCATCCGTGAGGTCATCCTGCATGAGTCCGCCCCACTCCTTGTTGCCCTGATTCATATGGTCTTTACCGAAACCTGTAGATGCACGGAAGTTAACCTGAAGAACTGCAAACCCCCTGTTTGCAAGCATCTGGGCAAACGGTTCATATCCATAATAGTCTCTTGCCCACGGGCCTCCATGCACATAAAGAACCATCGGAAGCGGTTCATCTCCGGCATCAACCGGAAGTGTCAGGTAACTTGGTAACTCATGTCCGTCACGTGCCGGTATGAGAAGAGGCTGAATGTCAGCAAGCTGATAGTTTTCCAATTCAGGAATTGCGGTGAACAGGAAAGTCATATCCTTTGTGTTTCTGTCATAGATATAATAGGTAGCAGGATTCTGCGGTGTAAAGTAAACCACTATCCATATTTCATCTGCATTATCCCGGGATGTAACCCCGAAATCACCTTCTTTGAATTCAGTAAGGAAATCATAGTCTTCCTGTATCGACGCGTCGAGCATTTCGACATTTCTCCTGAGATAGTGAAAACTCACCGCACGGGGCTCTCCCGTAAACGGGTCGAATGAAACTCCACCAATATCAGCAAGCAAATTGTGTGCTATTTCAGTGACTTCACCCGTCTCCAGGTCCTGATACAGCAGTTTTGTCGTATTGGATTCGAGGTTGGACTGATAGTAAACACCGGTTCCATCTTTGCTGAACCGTTCAGGTCCTACCATGTCGAGTGCACTGAATACAATGAATTCTTCCCATTCGCTGTCTTCGGTGTCTCTGATCAGAAAAGTGATGTCTCCGGTCTCGCTGTCGATGGTCGCCATCAGCCGGACTGTCAGGTCCTCATCAGTCATGAACCCGAGACATATCTGTCCGTCTTCCGTAAATCCGTGATTTTCCTGAATCAATGTCAGTTCACCTGTTGTAAGATTACAGGAATAAACATCGAAAAACATGGGGTTGTTTTGGTTCATCTCGATTATCACGGTGTTAGGCTGATCTTCATCAGTCGCACTGACATAGGCCTTCACATCTTCGAAAGGAGTCAGGTCTGTTACTTCTCCTGTCGCGACATTGAGACGATATACATGAGTGTTCTCTTCTCCTGCTTCGTCCTGCATATAGAGGATGTCGGTTCCGTTTTCTGCCCAGAAGTAATTCGTGACACCCCTGTTCGTGTCGAAAGTAATCTGACGCGGGTCCGTTCTATCGATGTTCATCACCCAGAGATTGAGTACACTGTCTACCGGAGCAATGTATGCTATCATGCTCCCGTCAGGCGAGAGTTCCGGTGCAATTCGTTCAGGATTCCCGAACAGCACACTTCGCGGTATTAGTTCACCAGATTGTTCTGATGCTGCATGTTCTACTGGTTCCGCGGGGGATTCGCTCACCGGTCCATCAGAACCACAGGCAAGAACAGTAATTGCAAGTACTGCCATCATGAATATTCTGCCGGTAATTTTCACTGTGTTTCCTTCCGTGTCTGGATATGATAAATGATTGCGATTTTATATGAATGTTACTATCATAGCTGGTGAAATATACTAATAACTTTTCTGAAATCCCTAAGGAGAAATATGCCCGGAAGAATGTTCAACAAAGACGGTACTCTCAATATCCCCGAAATTGTCCACGCAGACCATTTAAAGGAAGCAAGACATACGATAATCAATGCCTGTTACTGTCCAAACGGCCACAATCTCGTACACCCCGATGAGCAGATCGACGGGTTTCCCGCAATCGTACTGAATTTCAGGGATAACAAAGGAGAAGGTGTCGTTGCCATTACTGCTGAATTCGGCAGCACTGCCTACCGGGTAGTGGAAGGCTCAGTCGATGACAAGTATCCTCTCGACCTATCCTGTCCCGAGTGCGGGGAGAAACTCGATGTATTCGGACCTTGTCCCTGTGATACTGGAGCGCTTACTCTGATGGTCTATCTCTATCCAAAGAGAGACCCGCATCAGTCCATCGGATTCTGCAATGTTCTTTCCTGTCCTAACTCGGCATTAATCCGTGCAGGTAACATTCTAAGAGATTACAACAGGTAGATTCCCCTTGTCGAGCCAAAGCCGGGCAACAGTAAGGGTAGTTTTCAGTTTTTTGGGTTCTCTGCTCATAATTCTTGCTCTCATTCTCCTTCTTCCCCTGGTTTTTGTTCTCATATTCAGAAACGAACTGGAAACCACCCAGACACTGACTGCCTTTCTCATTCCCGCCCTTCTATCACTTGCAATCGGTTTCTTCTTAAGGCTTACATTCGGCACCAGAGAACCGAATCTTCCCCAGGCAATGCTCATCTGTTCCATCGGATGGCTTGCGGTTTCCGCAATTAGTGCCCTCCCCCTGGTAATCGGGATAGATGCCGGATATCTCGATGCCGTCTTTGAAACGATGAGCGGATTCACCACAACGGGAATTACTGTTTTCTCTGGACTCGATAATATGCCGAGAAGTATCCTCTTCTGGCGAAGTCTTACTCAATGGGTGGGCGGCCTCGGAATACTTACGTTTTTCCTTGCCGTTTCATCGAAAATACCAAACGCTCATCTTCTTTTCGGCGCGGAAAGCCATAAGATGAGTTCCGGCAGACCCGTTCCCGGAATGCTGAACACAGTTAAAATACTCTGGGGCATTTATGCCGGTTTTACCTTTTTAATAATGATTGGGTTGACCATCTGCGGAATGTCCCTATTCGACAGTCTATGCCATAGCCTGACGGCATTATCCACGGGGGGATTCTCGCCCCATGACGCAAGCATTGCCTGGTACAATACAGCCGATGTAAATTACAAAGCAATTCAATATGTCCTTATTGGCGGAATGATACTGGGCGGGACCAGTTTCCTTATTCATTACCGCATCCTTGTAGGAAACATCAGGGCTCTCTGGGACAACTCCGAGATGAAATTATGGATGCTTCTTATTGCAGGCTTTACAATCATAGTACTATTCGATATCTCAACTGCTGTACAGGGAACTTGCCCGATGAATACAGTCAATGAGTCAAATGTAAGAGCATCACTCTTCCAGACTGTTTCAATATTGACCACAACCGGTTTCGCTACCGAGACCCTGACTTCACCTTTCTTTGGTTCGCTTTCCCGTCAGATGTTCCTTCTGATGATGATTATCGGCGGATGCGTCGGCTCCACGGCTGGTGGGATAAAGGTGCAGCGGGTTGTATTCCTGCTTAAACTGGCAAAACAACAGCTCCGAAAACTGATTATCCCTGGGAGAGCTTCCAATCCTGTAATCATGGATGGGAAAATCGCACATGAAAGCGAGATAAACAGAGTCAGCGCTCTCTTCTTCATGTGGGCAGCTCTTCTGGTTGTAGGAGGAGCAGTTACCGCAGCATTTTCGTCCCTTACCGGTTATGAATCCTTCTCGGGGATGTTCAGTGCCATGGGAAACATCGGACCCTGTTTTATCAGCGTTGAACAGATGGCTTCTCTGAATCCCATCGTTAAAATTATATATATTCTGGGTATGCTCGCCGGCAGGCTGGAGATATTCCCACTCATTCTACTTTTCAGCCCGCGCACCTGGAAAGCCTGGTAGTTAGGAAGGTCTCGATGCATATTGTAATTGCAGGTGCCGGACTCATCGGACGCGAACTTACCGATAAACTGCTTGCCAACGGACATGATGTTGTGGTAATCGATATCAACGCCGAAGTCTGCGACCAGCTCTACAGAAAAACAGGTACCCTGACTATTATCGGCGATGCAACCAATCTAAAGGTCCTGAAAGATGCCGGAGTCCCCGGTACAGATGTTCTCGTCTGTCTGATGCGGGATGACTCTGATAACATATCCTGTTCCATTCTTGCCAAGAGTCTGGGTGTCAAACGAATTCTCGCACGAATGCGTGACCCGGGTTACGAACAGGCTTACGACCTTGCCGGTGTAACCGGCATAGTCAGAGTGGCTGACCTTCTTCTGGACCAGTTAACCATGGAAGTGGAGCAGCCACCTGTCAGAAAGATAATGTCACTCGGCGGCGGTGATGCCTATGTATATGCAGTCCGGATACCGGACAGTGCCGATTGCGTCGGTAAAATGGTAAAGGACATTGTATCAGATGATGATTTTCCAAAAGAAAGCCTCCTGATGGGTATCTACAAGGAAGACACCGAAGACTTCGAAATCCCCCGCGGACAATATGTACTCGCAACCGGTGATACGGTTTTCATAATTGCACATGCAGGAGACATCTCGGCAATTGCAAAAGCCCTTGGGGTGAGAACCTGAGCCTCCTGATGGAAATAAGCTTGCTGCTCTTATTTATGGTGGCGTGATTTGAATATTGGAATCGCTTTTACCGAGTAGATAAAATAACAGTTA
>CAYRQP010000018.1:0-40776 GCA_964426545.1 uncultured bacterium
CAATTGTGGTTATACAAGGTTCCTCCATGTGCAAGGGTTATCTCTATTATACGGTGTTATCCGTGTATCAATACACCTGTAATATATATCTATATGCTTGAAATATAAATAGATAGGTTATGTTCAGTAAGCCCTATTTAACCCTTTATGGCATAGACGATATAGCCAACATACACAGATGAGAATGTTAACGCTTTTACGCGACCCATCCTGACTCCCCTGAACAGGGCAAAGACCAGAAGCAGAACTGCCGCTCCGAGATTAACAAGTGCAGATATCTCCGTTTCAGCCGACATTGGAATTCTCCGAATGAGTGCCGTTACACCAAGAATGAAGAAGATATTGCTGCCAAAAGTGTTACTGATTGCAAGCTCCGTATGTCCTGCAACAGCCGATGTAACATTCACGGTGAGTTTGGGAAACGAAGTCCCTAATCCGATTGTGACGGCCCTATTACAGTGACGGAATATTGAATCTTCGGGCAATAGATGGCGCTCCTGCAACCAGGAAGTTCGCGAAGAATATTGCAAGGAGCAACCCGTCGATAAGTGTTAGGATATTGACGATCATGTTTGTTTTGTGTCTTCTGTCCGGAGAATCTCACTCAGTTTCGAAACGGAAATTCCGAGCAGATCACATGCTCTTTTCCTGTCACCGCCACAGTAGTCCAGTGTCTTGCTTATGTATTCCCTTTGTATTTCCAGCAGTTTCTGCGGCTTGAACCCGCCAGGAACCGAGCCGGGCTCTATCTTGTCGCGGACATAAGGTGAAAGGGCTTCCGGTGTAATGATATCCCCTTCTGTATTGACAACCGCCGATGCGATGATGTTCTGAAGTTCCTGCACATTGTCGGGGAAACTGTGTTTCATCAGGAGTTCGATAAAATCATCTGAAAAACCCTTGATCTTGGTTCCATTGTGTTCGCACTTGAGCGACAGAAAGTGCTCTGCAAGAAGCGGGATATCATCAGCATGATCCCGAAGCGGCGGAATTCTGATTGAGTTTATCATGAGATGATACAGCAGGTCTCGCGAGAAGCGCTCCTTATATTCGGACTTTGTAAGGTCATGGTTGGAAGCCACAATGAACCGGACATCCGTTGCCAGCATTTCAGTTGAATCATCTCGGTAATATTCCCCAGTCTGTATGACTCTCTTTAACCTCACCTGAACGGGAAGACTAAGTTTTTCGATGTTGTCGAGGAACAGAGTCCCTCCCGATGCTGTTTCAAGAAAACCCTTCATGGTTTCTCTTTTTCCCGCCCAGTTTTTTGCCCTTCCGAACAATCTGGAAGAGAATTCATCAGGTCTGCCTGCTCCGCTGTCGATTGCTATGAACGGGGATTTAACCCTTGCGCTGGTTTTGTGAATAGCCCTGGCAAGAGCTTCCTTGCCGGTTCCCCTCTCCCCCCAGATGAAAACACTCAGGTCGCTTACCGCTATCTTCTCAGCCTGATGAAAAAGACGGATCATCTCCGGGTCCTGAGCGGGGACTCTGCTGAATGCATCCTGGTTTTTCAGGTCTTCTCGCTTCAGTTCAGATGGAAGCCTGTCGATTGTCAAAGACAGGCTGCCATGTTCGACCGCTCTGTCGATAACTTCAAGAAGGGTCTCGTCGTCAACAGGTTTTGTAAGATAGTCGAATGCCCCCCGTTTCATTGTCTTTACGGCAAGTTCGATGTCATTCACTCCGGTGAGAATTATTACGGGAACATTGATGTTCTCATTTCGCATGCAGTCGAGTATTTCCATGCCTGTAACATTCGGCATGTCGAGGTCCAGCATCATTGCATCAAAATGGTCATTTGCAAGATGCTTCATTACTTTTCTGGAATCGTTTTCAACTATCGGCTCGAAGCGTTCAGTCTGCATAAGAAAGACCATGAAGTAATTTGTCACTGCGACATCATCATCCACAACAAGAATTTTTTTCAAGTTTACTTCCTCTTATACGTCCTCGATAATTGCAGGTATTCTGATAGTGAATTCCGTACCTTCTCCCTGTTTGCTGTTCACCGTAATCGTACCTTTATGCTCCTCGACTATGCGGTATACAATGGCAAGCCCCAGTCCTGTACCGCCTTTTGCCCGTTTTGTCGTAAAGAACGGGTCGAATATCTGACGTAAGGTTTTTGAGTCCATCCCCTTGCCGTTGTCCGCTATCTTGATGACCACCGTATCATCGTTCATTGCAGTTGCAACCGTTATCAACCCTTTTCTGTCATCCGGAATTGCCTGAGATGCATTCACTATAAGATTCACAAATACCTGTTCTATCTTCTGGGAATTTCCGCTGAATCTTCTGATATTCCCGCCGAGATTAAGTTTGATCTCAGCGTGTTTATGTACTTCGTTCTTCACCAGGCGGGTTGTCGCTTCGATGATCGTATTTACATCTACTGTGTCGACAAGCAGACCTTCGTCCTTTCGGGCAAAACCCCTGAGCCCTTCAACAATTCCCTTTATCCGCTCAGAGCCGTGTGACATATCATCTACAAGGGTCATAATGTGCTCACGGAAAAAATCGTATTTCAGCCGTGCTATCTTCAGGTCGGGATGATTTTCATAATAGGTGTCGATTATCGGCATCATATCCGTGATTGCCTGTTTGACTATTTTGATGTTTCCGCGAATGAACTGGTTTGGATTGTTGATTTCATGCCCTATTCCGCTTACAAGCTGCCCGAGTGAAGCAAGTTTGTCCGCCTGCTGTATTTGCTGCTCATAGGTTTTCTCGAGTGTGGCATCGCGGTAGAATTCGACAATTCCATCAACTTCTTCCGTCTTGTCATATATTGGAAGTGCATTCACCTCAAGATACCGGTCTCCGTCACGCAGGGTAATAGTGATAGGGACTTTCTTTTTGCGTATTTTTGCAAGCCGGCAATTCTCACAGGGCACATCTATATCAAAGAATGTCTTGTAACACTTTTCTCCCGGAATGAGATTCTGCCTGTTGCTCATTATCACATTGTGATCGAGGTCGATCAGCATGACCTCGCCCGGAATTGCCTTGAACATTGTCTCCAGGCGTATCTGCGTCTCGTCCCAACTTCGATTGACCCTGTCGAGATACGAGGTGGCTGTTTCGAGTTTGTTCTTCTGACTTTCAAGCTCGGTAGTGCGCTGTTCAATCTCTTCTTCGAGTTTCAACAGACGCAGGGAATACTCCTTTTCTTCGTCTTCTCTCAGTTTCATACGCTCTGAAAGTTCTTTCCGCTCGAGCGCAAGGCTGAGCATTCTGCATATCTCGTCCAGCATTTTCTGTTCTTCGAGAAGAAGGTCATGGGCATCTGCAATATATCCGACTTTTATCTCTCCCTTAATCTCCCCGCCGACCAGGAGATTGGCTCCGATATAGTCATCTCCTTCCGGTTTCTGTCCATGCTCCACACCATTATAAAACGAATGTACCAGTACTTCTGCCGGAAACCGCATCCCATGAGATAAATAGTTCGGAAAATCTATGAAAAACTTGTCTATCGATGGTGAAACTTCTATCCAGTCCGCAAGAGAATAGAGACAAGAAAGTTCCTTGATTCTCTCTTCTTTCTCCCAGTCCTCCATTTTTTGAAGTCCATCTATATGCGTACCGAAGAACATAAATATTCCACCGTGAACACTTTTGGCATATCCTGTTTTCATTGGAATAGGTTTGACTTTTTCCGAGGGAGTCTCGAAGAGTGTTCTAATTCCGTGGGAGCCGCTCTTGCGCCTTATTATTGCCTCCCGGAAACGCCTGAGTGAATTCTCCGACAAAATGTCACACAGGTACTTCTCCGTGATGGACGGATTGTCTAATTCCGGTTCGCAGTGTTTTATGAGAAGGGGGCTTATGTGAATTATCTTCTCATTCGCATCGACTGCTATGAGAAATTCGAAATTCCCCTCCATGAATGAGTATAGACTTTCGAGCTGTATCATAGTTTTCCTATTGGGGACGGAGGAGTAGTTTACGTAAACTACTCCTCCGTCCCCAATTAATTATTCCCGCACTCTATAGCGTTCAGTTCCCACCTGACTTATTTCATAGCGGTATAACAGAGAATGTGTCATCGGCGGCTGAATGGCAAGTGCCTTTGCTTCCTGTGCAAGAACGATGACATTGCCGGTTCCATCCCAATCCCGTTTTTCTCCCTTATTCCAGTAGAACTGCACTTTACTGCCAAGCGCTTTTGTTACTATTTCATCGAGTTCATTCTGTACTTTCGATGAATCTGTTTCAACACCGAATATGCAGGCGAGGTCTGTAAGAATTTCAAGACCGTTTTTGCTTGACGGGGTTGCAGCGGCATCGGCGAAATCAAGTAGGTTTCCTTCGAAGCTGCATCTTGTACCCGGGGTTTCCAGGAAGGTGGCTCCGGGAAGAACGACATCGGCAGCCATCGTTGTTTCAGTATCCGTCCAGTCGATAACTGCAAGGAACTCGAGATTCCCGAACCATGAACCTGTCTTCCTGAACTCCAGCGGATTCTCCCCAATTATAAGTGCTGCTTTTAGTTTACCTTCCTTCAATATATCGAGCAATTCTCTTCTTCCGGAAGCTCCCGCAGTATCTCCACTAACCGGGATGCGTCCCGCCAGGAATGACGGGTCTGCTCCCGTCACTTCAAGCCCTGCGCTGTTCGCAAGAATTCTGGGAAGGAGTATTTCGACCTTCTTCCCCGCTGAATTCAGCATAACTGCAAGATTTGCAATTGTCTCGAGGTCTGCCGGAGCTGCGTCCTGATGCCTGTCAGGACTTGTGACGAACACTATGTTGTCTGCATCTTTCAGAAGAACCGCAGAAGCAAGAACCTGTTCTTCCTCTACACCGGTCAACCCTGCTATGTAACCAAGACTGACTTCCATTCCCGACTTGTAGTGTTCATCTGCTGTGATGACTCCCTCATTGAGAAGTGCCTGTGTAACACCCTGCCAGAATATTGCGTTTCTGCCCCGCATCGGGTCGACAGCGAGTGTTGCCAGCGTTGTATCTGTTACATCTATGACAGAGTTGGAGATTATCAGTTTTGCACCCTGTCTCGATGCTTCTATCACATCTGCTGAAAGTACAAGATGATCTGATTCCATTGCCGTGTTGCTCGCAACTATCAGATCGGCATTTTTGAGACAGCTTCTGTCGGAGGTGGAAGCGGTGAAGCCGAGTATTCTGTCGAGTGCTCCGGATTCACGCCCGCTGCCACTGATGGAAAGTGAGCCTATGTTATTTGTCCCTATTCCCTCACGGGCAATCTTCCCTGCAATGTACATTTCTTCGTTTGTAAGTTCCGGAGAGATGAAGACACCTACACTTTCGGGTCCGTGTTCTTCGGCAACTGCCTTCAGTGATGATACTATTTTGCCGCCTGCTTCATCGAATCCGGCCTTTGTGTATTTATGACCTTCCCTGATGATAGGACTTGCGATTCTGTCCTGCTTGACAAATATCTCTTCTCCGAATCTTCCGTACCTGCAAAGATAATCGCCGGGCTTTCCTGTGGAAGTCGTAAAATACCGTCCCTCGCCAAAGCGGTGGACAGTGATTCCGCATCCTATCGAGCAGAATCCGCAGTGAGTAGCAATGTCAGATGTTTCAAGACATGCTCTTCCAGGGAACGGATACTTGATTGAAAGCGCTGCCGTCGGGCATGCATCCACACAGTTTCCGCAGCTGACGCAGTTCGTTTCGACAAGCGGGTCGTTCATTGCTGGACGCATTTCAGTTCTGAACCCGCGGCCGATAAGACCAATCGCCGACACGGGCAGGACTTTCGCACAGGTGCGGATGCACCTTGCACAGAGAACACACTTGTTCGGATCATAATCTATGTATGGATGTCTTTCATCGACTTTATGCTTACGGACTGTTCCTTTGAAATACTCCATGTCAACTTTGTATTCTTCTGAATAAAGTCGTAATGCACAGTCATCGAATCTCACACATCCGCAGGAAAGGCATCGGGCACATTCATGTTCGTTGTCTTCGGGCTCAAAGCCGTCTGAAACTTCCGCGAAACTGTTACGGCGTTCCTCAACATCGATGAGATGTACTTCATGTCTTGGAGACTCCTTGACATCCCCAAGTTCTGCTTTCCCGGGTTTGCCCCAGAATTCCTTTGCTGCGGTGAAAGGCTTTCCGGCTATTTTCGAACAGCCCAGATATGCCGAGATAGTATCTGCCGCTATCTGTCCGTCCCGGATGGCATCTATCACCACGGTAGGTCCGTCATCAGCGGCATCTCCCCCTGCGAAGACACCTTCTATGTTCGTTTCCATGGTCTTGGTGTTTATCACGTAGGTATTCCATCGGGTAAGTTCTACATCACCATCTTCCGTTTCGACCAGTCCGTCGAGAACGGTGTTCTGACCTATTGCGGATATTACCAGATTGCAGGGAAGGTCGAATTCAGACCCTTCCTGCGGAACAGGCCGTCTTCTCCCGGAATCATCCGGCTCACCGAGTTTCATTCTCTGGCAATGCAGGGAAACTAGTTTGCCATCCTTGCGATTGATGCCGATGGGTGCTGCCAATTCCATTATTTCAATGCCTTCATCGAGACAGTCTTCTATTTCCATCTTGTCTGCGGGCATTTGCGCTTTTGTACGCCTGTAAAGGACGATTACTTTGTCGGCATCGAGCCTCCATGCTGTACGGGCGGCATCCATTGCTGTATTTCCTCCGCCGACCACTACAACTGTACCGGTCAACGGACTCGGATCATCCACCTTTTCAGGAAGGAAGTCAGCTCCGGTGACAACACCTTCCGTGTCTAATTCACCTTCGACCCGCATGGACTTACCTGTCCAGGCTCCTGCGCCAATGAAGACAGCATCATGGTTTTTGCGGATGTCATCAAGAGAGATGTCGCTGCCCACTCTTACATTGCACTTTATTTCAGCTCCGACATTGCAGATATACTCTACTTCTTTATCCAGAACATCATCGGGGAGCCTGTATTCGGGAATACCGTATCGAAGCATTCCGCCCGTTCTCTCTTTTGCTTCATAAAGAACTGATTCTATCCCTTTCAGCCCAAGGAACCAGGCTGCGGTCAGTCCGGCGGGTCCTGCCCCGACTATACCGACCGTTTTTCCTGTTGCAGGTGCGCACTCAGGCACTGTTGCATAGGCTTCGTCTTCATCTGTGAGGAATCTCTTGATGTTGTTTATCGCAACCGGAGCGTCCACATCTTCGCGTCTGCAGACATCTTCGCATTTTCGTACGCATACCCTTCCGCACACTGCAGGTAGGGGGTTCTTCTGACGAATAAGGTCGATCGCTTTCCTGTACTGTCCCATCGCAGAAAGAGCAATGTAGCCCTGAGCATCAACTCCTGCAGGACACCCTTCCATACAGGGACTTACGCAGTCTGCATAATGATTCGACATAAGAAGTTCGAATGCCGTCTTGCGGGAGTCTTCTATTCTGGCATTTCGGGTTGTGACTTCCATCTCTGCCGTAACGCGGGTGGCACAGGCAGGAACAAGATTTACCCATCCCTCTACTTCGACCACACACACGAAACAGGAACCGTACGGTTCGAGTTCCTGTGAGTGACAGAGAGTAGGTATATCATCGAGTTCATATTCATTGACAACTTCCAAAATTGTACTGCCGGGGGCAGCTTCTACCTGTTTGCCGTTGATAGTAAGTTTGATTTTATTCATTATTCCACCCCCTACTTCGTAATAATTGCGTTGAAGTTACAACTGGAAATACACTTACCGCACTTGACGCACTTGTCATCATCAATGACATGAACCTCTTTGATACCGCCTGAAATCGCATCGACAGGACACTGTTTTGCACACAGAGTACATCCGACACAGTTTTCAGTATCTACACTGAAGGTGACAAGTGCAAGACATCCGCCTGCCGGACACCTTTGGTCATCTATATGGGCCTTATACTCATCGAGATAATAGCGGATGGTCGTCTGAACCGGATTTGGAGCCGTCTGACCCAGTCCGCATAAACTCGCTTCCTTTATCTGAATGGAAAGCTTTTCGAGTTTCTCTATGTCTTCGGGTTTCCCTTCACCCTTTGTGATTCGCTCGAGTATCTCCAGCATACGAAGGGTTCCGATTCTGCAGAATGTACATTTCCCGCAGGACTCATTCTGAGTGAAATCCAGGAAGAACCTGGCAATCTCGACCATGCAGGTAGTGTCGTCCATGACCACAAGGCCGCCGGAACCCATGATGGCTCCCGTGGCTGGAATGGACTCGAAATCGACAGGCATTTCCTTCTGATCCGCTGGAATGCACCCGCCGGAAGGTCCGCCCATCTGCACAGCTTTAAATTCTCTTCCTTCCTTGATTCCGCCGCCTATGTCGAATACAAGTTTTTTAATGGATGTCCCCATTGGAACTTCTGCAAGTCCGCCATGGGCTACTTTGCCGGCAAGGGCGAACACTTTTGTGCCCGGGCTTTTCTCTGTCCCGAATGCATTGTAGGCACTCGCTCCGTTGGTGATTATCCACGGAATGTTTGCAAATGTCTCGACATTATTGTTATTGGTCGGTTTCTTCCACAATCCCTTCTCGGCTGGAAACGGCGGGCGAATGCGGGGCATCCCGCGTTTACCTTCTATAGATGCAAACAGGGCTGTTTCCTCCCCGCACACAAAAGCACCGGCCCCCTGTTTTATCTTGATATCGAACTCGAATCCTGAATCCAGAATGTTCTCTCCGAGGAAACCTCTTTTCCTTGCTTCATTTATGGCAATTGTAAGCCTCTTAATAGCAAGGGGATATTCAGCACGGCAGTATATGTAGCCGAAACTCGCTTCAATGGCTTTGCCGCAGATTATCATCCCCTCGAGAATGGCATGGGGGTCACCTTCGAGAACCGAGCGGTCCATGAACGCACCCGGATCCCCCTCATCTGCATTGCATACCACATACTTCCGGTCACCGTCATTGGCAGCGGCGAAAGACCATTTCAGCCCCGTTGGAAAACCTGCACCGCCCCTGCCACGCAGGCCGGAGCCCTTTACCGACTGAATTATCTCTTCTGCGCTCATCTCATTCAGTGCTTTTGCAGTACCCTTGTATCCGCCGGCATCAATGTAATCATCGATAGACTCGGGGTTGATACTACCGCAGTTGCGCAGCACTATTCTCTCCTGAAGATCGAGAAAAATTCTCTCCGAACCGTAAGTTGTGCCGTCGGGCTTAACACCAAAAACAAGGGTGTCTCCTTCTATGACAATTCCGTCTTTTACATGCTTTTCGAATATTTCGACAACACTCTCGGGGGTTACATCTCCGTAGATAACCCTGTCATCGCCGTCCCTGATTTCAACCAGCGGTTCACGATAGCACATTCCTATGCATCCAGTAATATCCAGTGTGCATATTTTCGAATCAGCAACAAGTTCTTCGAGTTTGTCATTCACAGCACCGGCGCCGGCTGACAGACCGCAGGTGCCCATACCTATTATTATCTTCTTCATCAGCTACTCACCCTGCTTTCGCTGCGTTTGTATTTCTTAAGCAGTTTCCGAAGAGATGCGGGAGTCAGATTACCGTGTGTATCATCATTTATCATGATTACAGGTGCAAGCGAACAGCACCCGATACATGCCACTGTGTTGAGTGTGAACAGACCGTCTTCAGAAGTTGTTCCGACTTCCACTCCGAGTTCATCTTCTATGGTCTCGATTATCATTCTCGCACCGGATACATGACATGCTGTACCGGCACAGGCTCTTACGACATATTTTCCCATGGGACGAAGTCTGAACTGGCTGTAAAATGTAATAACCCCGTACACATCGGATTCCGGTATTCCCGTAACCCCCGATATGTAGTTGATAGCCCTTCGCGGTATGTACCCAAAATGATCCTGCGCTGACTGCAGGAGGGGGATGAGTTCCCCCGGGGCTCCGTCATATTTCCAGAGCCTGTAGCTGAAGTTTTCCTCTTTGACAGCCGTTTTCATCACTCCCTTCTTCGACCGGCTCACTCAAGGCCGGTAAAAGTCTGATTCCACTAAATTGTAATTGATAGCGTAACTATCGTCAGTCGTCTATCAGTTTTATCACCTTTGCTTCGCGGACTCTCAAAACTCCGTCTATCTGATTCAGTTTTTCGATGATTCTCGGAGTTTTTCCAAGAGATCCCTGACCGGTAATCATACCGACAAGTTTTGTCCCGAATTCTATGACATCGCAGAACACTACTTCATCTATGAAGAATACAGTCGTGAATATCTCCTGAATTGCTTCCGGGTCAATGTCAACGATGACATAACTCATCGTGCCCGGTTGCCGCCGCGCATCCGCCTGAGTTTCTGTCTTGACTACTTTCTGATATGTATCGATGAACTCATCGACATCCCTGTCGAGTTTTGGTCTTTCTATCGGTGAAAGTGAAACCACCTCGACACCGTCGATTGCTTTTACATTTTCATAGATTGTCTGAATCTCATTCTGAGAGCCGCCCTGCATCAGCAAAATGATGTCGAAATCAGCCCTCACGGCATCGCAGGAGACTATCCCTTTCATCTTATAGAGAATGTCGAAGATTTCCATGCTTCTGTCAGTATCAGTAATCTTGACCGTCAGGTAGGCACTGACAGATTCGCGCATGCCATCATCGATATCTGTATCTTCATCCGCTTCTGTAGATGTTTTTCCGGGTGCAAGTTCATCTAGCGCTTCGACAAGTTCCGATATTTCGAAAGGTTTGTCGAGAAAACCTGTATTGGGCTCGGAAAGTGCTGTAAGCATTAGCCGCTCATCACCGAATCCGGTAATGACGAGAACGGGAAGGTCCGGATACTGATTCTTGATTACCTTGAGAATTTTCATACCATCGATATCCGGCATGAAGATGTCAGTTACAAGATAATCATACGCAATCCCTTTTTGTCTTGCCTGATTGAGTTCATGAATTGCGGATATTCCATCAGGACACGCCACAGTCACATAGTCCTCCTGCGTTAGACCAATCGTGAGATTCCGCCTGATCTCAGCCTCATCGTCAATTATCAACACACGGCCTTTCAAATCAATCCTCCTTATTTAATTTTACTGTTTGCGGGATGGAAATGCTACTTCTCATCACCTCGAAAGTCAACTTCTTTTTCATGTCTAATGTACTTCTGCATGGCTCACTGACAAAGCATCTTCCAGGTTGCTCCATTTCCCGGAACTGAGATAGAGATTCATTGCCCGTGCCGCATTCCGTCCGTGCCCCATCGCAAGTATCACAGTTGCTGCGCCAAGAACAATATCACCACCTGCAAATACTCCCGGAATGGAAGTCTGTCCGGTGGCCTCGTTGATTATTATCCCGCCCCAGCGTGTAACCTCAATCTCAGGATACGATGCAGGCACAAGCGGATTGGGGCTATTTCCTATCGCAACTATCAATGCATCGCAGTCTTCTATGAATTCGGAGCCGTCGATGGGCATCGGCCTTCTCCTGCCTGATGAGTCCGGTTCACCGAGTTCCATTTTGATGACGAATGCGCCTGTAATCCAGCCTTTGTCATTTCCATGAAGTTTTACGGGATTCTGTAGAAGATGAAATTCGACACCCTCTTCCCTCGCGTGGTGGATTTCTTCGAGCCTTGCAGGCATCTGTTCTTCTGCTCTGCGGTAAACAATAAGCGACCTTTCAGCCCCCATCCGCAATGCTGTGCGCGCGCAGTCCATTGCTACATTGCCGCCGCCTACTGTTATAATCTTTTTACCTTTCACAATAGGGGTGTCGGCATTGGGGAAATCATAGGATTTCATAAGATTGGCTCTTGTAAGGTATTCATTCGCCGACAATACGCCGAGAAGATTTTCACCGTCTACACCCATGAAACGGGGCAGTCCGGCTCCCGTACCGATAAACACAGCATCGAACTCCTCAACAATATTCTTGACAGGTGTCGTCTTGCCAACCACATAATTGTACCTAAACTTCACGCCGAGTTTCTCGAGGTAGTCCACTTCAGTCTGAACAATGGCTTTCGGAAGGCGGAACTCAGGGATTCCGTAGACAAGCACTCCCCCTGCCTTGTGAAGCGCTTCGAATACCGTAACTTCATGTCCAAATTTGATGAGATCACCAGCCACCGTAAGTCCGGCGGGACCTGCACCGATTATTCCTACACTTTTACCCGAAGGCTTCGGTGGTTCAGGCACTGCATACTCGCCCTGTTCTCTCTCCCAGTCAGCAATGAACCTCTCGAGTTTCCCAATCATCACCGCCTTGCACGGGTCTTTCTTTACTTTCCCGATTGTGCATACAAGTTGGCACTGCTCTTCCTGCGGACATACGCGGCCACATACGGCAGGAAGCAGGTTCTTGTCCTTCATTATTCTTATCGCTCTCGGGAAATCACCGTCTTCAATGGCACCGATAAATCCGGGGATATTTATCCCGACCGGGCACCCATCAACGCAAAATGCCTTTTTGCACTGCAGGCATCGCTTCGCTTCCTGCATTGCCATCTCGGGAGTATAGCCAAGTGGAACTTCTTCTACATTGTGAATACGAACGGCGGCGTCCTGTTCGGGCATATCGACAGGCGGAATTTTCATTCGCTCTTTGATATTCATTCTATACCCCCTCCGATACATCGAGTCTGCAACCTGATTCGCCTATGTAATGGTCGAGTGAAACTTTCTCTTCTGTCTTATAGGTATCGAGACGGACCATCAATTCATCGAAATCCACTTCGTGACCATCAAATTCAGGTCCGTCCACGCATGCGAATTTCGTTTTGCCGCCAACAGTCACCCTGCACCCGCCACACATGCCCGTACCGTCAATCATTATCGGGTTGAGGCTGACAAGCGTTGGAATAGCCAGTTTCTTTGTAAGACGTGAAACAAATTTCATCATAACCGGTGGTCCCATGGCTACACAGAGATGATATTCTTTCCCTGCATCCACAAGTTCCTGTATTGCATTTGTGACCAAACCTTTTTTGCCTTTGGAACCGTCATCTGTCGTAATTACTATCTCGTCACAGACAGCGCCCATCTCTTCTTCAAGGATTAGAAGTTCGGCGGAACGGGCTCCCAGAATTCCTGTTACGATATTGCCAATTCTCTTCATGGCATCAGCCACAGGATACAGCGGGGCAATTCCGATTCCGCCACCCACGCAGAGTACATTGCCTACTTTTTCGATGTGTGTAGGTTCTCCAAGCGGACCCGTGATATCGGGGATGGAATCTCCAACTTTCATCTGCGCAAGTTTGAGCGTGGTCTTGCCGACTGACTGGATAATGAGCGTAATGCTTCCTTCATTCCTGTCTACATCAGCAATTGTAATGGGAATTCTCTCACCATCTTCAGATATCCTGATGATGACAAATTGTCCCGGTTCCCTGAAGCGCGCCACATCCGGTGCGTGAAATTTGTAAAGGTAAATGTCGGGACCGATTTTTTCCAGCAATAGTATCTTATGCATCTTTCCCCCTTGAAATATGTATGCGGAACACTGTTGGCACCGCTATAATTAAACAAGTCTAGTATATAAAGAAATTGACATTTGTTACACCTCGAATCAGACATTGATATTTTCTGTTTTTTCATATCTAAATAGAGGCTTTCAACATCTTGACGAATCGATATATTTCACTTAGAATATTACTCCATTTTTTGTTCGATGTTTTTGTTCAAAGTGCTGTTTTTCACACTAATCCCTGAAAGGGGGGGATGACGAAATGCTCGAAGAAATCTACCAAAAAGTCATAGACCGGGACCCCGGTCAAAAGGAGTTCCATCAGGCGGTTGAAGAAGTTCTCGAATCGCTTGAATCCGTCCTCGACAAACATCCGGAATACAGCGATGTCAAAATCGTTGAAAGAATCGTAGAGCCTGAACGTGTCATCATGTTCAGAGTCCCATGGCTCAACGATAACAATGAAGTCCAGGTCAACAGAGGTTTCAGAATCGAAATGAACAGCGCAATCGGACCCTATAAGGGCGGGCTCCGTTTTCATCCTTCGGTAAACCTCGGCATCCTGAAGTTCCTCGCTTTTGAGCAGGTATTCAAGAATGCACTTACCACCATCCCCATGGGTGGCGGTAAAGGCGGTTCTGACTTCAATCCCAAGGGAAAATCAGACATGGAAGTAATGCGCTTCTGCCAGAGCTTCATGTCAGAACTTTTCCGTCACATCGGTCCTAACACTGACGTCCCCGCAGGCGACATCGGTGTCGGCGGCAGAGAGATCGGCTTCATGTTCGGTCAGTACAAGAAACTCCGCAACGAGTGGAGCGGTATTCTCACAGGTAAGGGTCGCGAGTACGGCGGAAGTCTTATCAGACCGGAAGCCACCGGCTACGGTACTGTTTACTTTGGCGAAGAGATGCTCAAAACCCGCGACGACTGCTATCAGGACAAGGTCTGCCTTGTTTCCGGTTCCGGTAATGTTGCTCAGTACACCACTGAAAAAGTAAACGAACTCGGTGGAAAAGTTGTCACGCTTTCCGACTCCGGCGGCTGGATTCTCGACGAAGAGGGTATCGATGCCGACAAACTCGCATTCGTCATGGACCTTAAGAATGTCCGCAGAGGAAGAATCAGCGAATATGCCGACAAGTATCCCGGTGCTGTTTACACACCGGTTGACATATCTCTCGACTACAATCCTCTCTGGGATGTCGCGGCTGACTGTGCATTCCCGAGTGCAACCCAGAACGAGATTAACGCGAAAGATGCTCAGAATCTCATGAACAACGGCGTCTTCCTCGTAGCTGAAGGTGCAAACATGCCTACCGTCCCTGAAGGCATCAACATCTATCTGGACCACAAAATCCTTTATGGTCCGGGTAAAGCTGCAAACGCAGGCGGCGTTGCAACTTCAGGTCTCGAGATGGCGCAGAACAGTGGCTTCACAAGCTGGACCCGCGAAGAAGTGGACAACAAACTCCATAACATCATGATCAGCATCCACGCTCAGGCTCTCGCAGCTTCAGAGCAATATGGTGACAAGGGCAACTATGTACTCGGTGCAAATGCCGCCGGCTTCCGCAAGGTCGCTGACGCAATGCTCGCACAGGGAATAGTCTAACCGCTTTACCTGAGTTTTCGATAAACAAAACCCCCGGCTCCCGCCGGGGGTTCTTCTTAAAGTCTATCGTAATTGATTTCGTGTATAATCCCCAAGGGATAAGTGAAATCTATATATTACTTTTACGCAAAATCCACAATTTCATATTTCTTCACATTTTCGAATCCCGAAAGACTGTTGTATGCCTGTCTTATCCTGCGCATATCCACATCCGTGCAGATTCCGAGGTCAAGACACCGGTCGATCATGTAGAATAACTCATCTGCAATGAATGAGACCACATATCCGGCGTGATTGAGCAACCCTTCTATATCAGTGCTGAAGTAACCGCGGGTTTCACATATTTCTCGCAGTACCTGCGGTATCCGCGAATACCGGTAATGAGCAAGCCAGTCATAGACTGTTTCGAATTTCTCACGGGAGAATATTCCCGGTTCCTTTTCGAAGACATCAGTCCCGTCGTTAATCCGGATCAAGTGAATTACACTGAATTCCTTATTATGTTCCGAATCGATGTTGGTAATTTCGCTTCTGTTCACTCTTTCTACAGGTATTACTGCGGGATAATCTGCAAATCTCTCTTCTATCGCCATTCCACTCATTATCAAACTCCTTTCTATTTGCTTTTCCCGTTGATACACCAAAACAGATGCATAATTCTTGCCAGATGAGTAAACGCCTGTATACGTATCTCTTTGAAAAGTACTGCCGCCCTTTCAAAGCGTGTACATCATAATTTTATCATCATAGTATCAATATTTGACATTACCTTCATTATTTGATATATTACGGAAGGAACTTCAAACCACAAACACTGGCTGTAAACGCCGGAAACGCGTGCAGATACACAATCCAGCCACTGGCACACTTCTTGCTTTCACTATTGCGAGGTGATAAATATGAAAAAAGAAAGAACAGCACCATTCGAAAGTAACTATGAATACCTGAAGGCGATGACGGAATCTTTGTCTATCCTCAGAAGTTCAGAATCGAAGGTTAAAGCAGATACCAAACTCAAACAGATAAACAGACGCATCGCTATTACACTCAATAAAGGTAAAATAGACCTCCCGCTCGAACGCATTGCCGAAATATTCGAACTCGACCGTTTCGAAGTATTCACGCTCATAGCGGCACTTGTTCCCAGTATTTCCGGACAGTTCGAAGATATCGACGACATATTTCCACGAAGTATAAACACACACGGCGTTCTGCACTTTCTCTGCGATTCATTCAGTGAGATAGTCGAAGCCAGAAAGTACTTCCTGCATGGAGGAAACCTGATTAAACATGGACTCATCAGTTCACACGCAAGAGATTTTCAGAGTGAATCTGATTTCATGAATGCGGACATCGAAGTTCCCAGGAGAATATCTAATATGATATTCGGAGTGGATGACATGGATGATGAACTGCGCGATTATGTCTCTATTTCAGATGCTGAAACAAAGATTTCAGACGTGATTCTCCCTAAATCACTCAAACGTACGGCTCTGAATGCAGTTAATGTTGACAGCGCCCTGCCATCGCCGATTGTCATTTTCGCCGGCGAATCCGGCACCGGAAAAACCACGCTTGCCCGAGCTATTGCAAACTCACTTGGATATCGCTTCATGGAAATAGAAACTCCGATGATTCTTAAAAACAGATATTCAAGTATGGAGGAGCATATACGCAAAATATTCACTGAAGCATATCTTCAGAATGCTTTACTCTATTTCCATAACTTTGACGAGCTTCTCGAAAACAGGGATGATGACCTTGTTATTCGAAGGATATTCAAGGAAGCAAAACGTACTCCGTATCCTGTCATTCTCTCCGGAGGCAAGAAGACTATTTACTGTAATGACATGGATAAGCCGGTAAACGGGCACATCGCATTTCCTGTCCCGGATCCGGAAGCGAGGCTTGAAATATGGTCTCGGCTGCTTCCACCCAATGACAGTTTACTCGAAGAGTCAGAAATACACGAAGTTGCCGAACAATATGAACTGACGGCTGGGGGAATCAAAAAAGCCATCAATAATGCACGTAATTTCAGGGACAACAACCCGGACAGACCTATGACCGGAGTTATCAGGAAGAGTCTTGAAATTAATTTGAAACACCAGGTATTAGCCCGAAACATTAGAAACGGAACCCTTCGCTCCCACCGCCGCAGTGGACCCTTTGGAGGATCAAAAAAAGATGACGATGAACACTTGACAGAGGATATCACCCCATCCGTATCTCTCGATGATGTGATTCTCCCGCCTTCCCTGATGGAAGATGTCCGCAGCATAATAGCCGCTGCTGAAACACAGGACACTGTCTTCAATAAATGGGGGTTTGGTGAAAAGATCAGAATGGGGCAGTCCGTGACATCTGTTTTCTACGGCAAGAGTGGAACGGGAAAAACATATACAGCGGAAGCGATTGCATTCGCCCTTGGAAGAAAACTAAAAACCATTCGCGCATCTGCTCTCACCAATAAGTATGTGGGTGAAACGGAAAAGAATATTGCTGCTGTCTTCAAGGATGCAGACAGCGACTGCGTGCTCTTTTTCGATGAAGCAGATTCCTTCTTTCACGACAGACCTGAAGGAAGCGATTATCAGGTTATTTTTCTAAGCAGAGTAACCAATCTCCTGCTGAGAGAGATCGAACTGTTCAAGGGAGTCATCATTCTTGCAACGAACCGTCCGCTTGCACTCGATCCTGCCTTTGAACGCCGCATCAGGTACAAACTGGAATTTCCGCTTCCGGCTGCAGAAGCCAGAAAGAAAATATGGATGAAGAATTTTCCTGATAAGGCGCCTATGGATGACGATGTGGATTTCGATTTCCTTGCTGAGAGGTTCGAATTTTCGGGTGGGCAAATCCGCAACTCGGTTGTTAGAGCCGCCTGTCTTGCAGCGGAAAGAGAGGAATGCATCACTCAGGATATCCTCCTTGAAGCGGCAGACAAAGAAAAGACATTCCGGGAGAAGTCTGTTGACATAGGATTCTGTGTTTGACAGGGGATACATTCAAACTTATTCTATGCAGGGAATAGAATACATGATTAAAATACACATAATAGAATGGGTTAATTTATGAAACGCTACTTTGTGACTGCCGATACTCGCAGAACAGCCCGGAACGGCAAGGAATTCTGCGTTCTCACACTTCGCTCTCCTTCGGGTGAAGCAATCGATGCCAAAAACTGGGACGGTACTATACCTCTCCTAAAGGGAAAGGTTATCGAAGCCGAACTCGAAAACCAACCATACCGCGGGCGCGACAGCTGGATAGTAAAAAATTGGCGGATATCAGCAGTGCAGGATTGGAACTGGATACCCCCGGAAACAGTCTTCAGAAAACCAAGGGCTCACGAGTGGTATAAAGACAGACTTAAGAGACTAATAGATGACGTTTTAGACACTAACCTTCGCAATATCCTCGATATACTTATTCTGAATCGATGGGATGACTTTATTTTCTGCCCGGCGGCATCAGCTATTCATAATGCATACATTGGCGGACTGCTTCTTCATACCGTGCAGGTTGCTCTTCTTGGACAACATTTGTTTGATACTTACTACCGGTTTTTTCCGGTTCTGCGGCATGACCTTGTCATAGCCGGATGCCTTCTTCACGACTGGGGCAAGATGTTCGAATACGAACATGCTCCTGACTCACCTGAACTGGGAGAACGAACTGAAGCAATGCCCCTTACAGGGCACATTTCATTGTGTGTTCAGGCAATAAGCCGGCTGTACCCCGGTGAAGAGCCGTTGCCTGAAATAGTCAATGACCTTATTCACTGCGTTCAGTCACATCATCTCATTCTCGAATGGGGTTCCCCCACCACTCCGGCTCTCCCCGAAGCAATGCTGGTAGCTTATGCCGACAATACTGACGGCAGGCTCCAAACCGCAGTCGACCTCATCAGAAACAACCCGGAGGATACAATGATTCGAAATCACTGGGACTGTTCGACGGTCATAGTTCGGGGTCGGACTTAGAACCCAACGTTTGTGAGTGAAATATACTCTAATAAAACTACGTTGATATTTGCGCCTTTCGGAATTACTACTCTGTAGATTCGAAAATCCGCAAAGGTTGACTTTGTTCCTTTTCGTTCTTATTCAAAGCGAAACAGAACGAAAGGAATACTATGCTGGATAAATTGAAGACGAAAATTATCGATTTCAGAAATGTCCGAAACTGGGAGCAGTTTCATTCCCCGAAGAACATAGCCGAAGGTATCTGTATCGAGTCCGCAGAATTGCTGGAGAATTTCTTATGGAAAACAAATGAAGAATCGAGAAGTCTCTCGGATGATGAGATTCATGATGCAGGAGAAGAAATTGCAGACATTGCAATATATCTGCTTCTTCTCTCGCACGACCTCGGGCTGGACTTCGAAGAGATAATCAGCCTAAAACTGGCTAAAAACGCTGAAAAATATCCAATAGAGAAATGCCGTGGAAACGCCAAAAAATACACTGACCTCTGATCCCGCAAGGGGAATATGAAAACCTGTCTTTTCTACCTGATCGACGGTGCCCGTCCTGATGTCATGCGGCACCTCATGGACAGGGGAAAACTCCCGAACATAAAGAAATCTGTGGCTGATCCGGGAGTTTTTACGACTGCTTCATCATGTTTCACGACAACAACGGGACCTGCCTATCTGCCTTTCCTTCTGGGTTGTTTTCCCGGTACAGTCGATGTTCCGGGCATACGATGGCTCGACAAAAGAGAATTTTCCCGCAGGAAACTTGGGAAAGACCGCCTGCGCAGTTACAACGGCATAGAAGGTCCCTTCTTCAACAGTGACCTGCCGGCAGACCGCCCGACTCTTCACGAACTCTTCGGCAATTCCCGAAATATATATTCCATGATTACAAGGTCGCTGAAAAAGGACAGAAATATCACGGCAGGTTCCAAACTGTGTTATTACTTAACGGCCCATTTAAACGACAAATGGCATCCTGTGGATGCAGACGGACAGAAAAAACTGTTAAAGTCTCTTGACTGTGATCCTGATTTCATCTTTGCAGTCTTCCCTGCAGTAGACAGTTTCTCCCACATACACGGACCGGAGTCGCCCGATACTATTCTTGCATACCGCAACGTCGACAGATATATCGGCGAAGCAGTCGAGAAGTTGAAAAGCCGGGGCAGACTGGATGATACACTGATCATCATATCCTCCGATCATGGTTTAACTGCTACTCACACACACTTCGACCTTGCTCTCTTCTTCAAGGACCGCGGTCTGGAAACTCTCTACTACCCCATTATCTGGAACACGGAACCGGATGTATCCGTGATGATTTCCGGTAATGCAATGGGGCATGTGTATCTGCATAACATGATACCCGACCGGCCGCTTTTCGGCAGGGAAATACATGATTCGATGGGAAACCTGTTCCATGAACTGCTTTCAAGGGTGGAAGTCGATTTTCTGGCATGGCGGGAGTCTTCGCACAGCTGTTCAGTTGAGTCTTCGCACGGAAGGGCTCTGATTGAACGAACTGAAGCAGGATATACCTACACCCCACACACGGGTGACCCTTTGGGACTGGGCTTCTTAATCGCTCCCCTCAATTCTCTTGATACGCTTTCCGCAACTGTGAGTACTGAATATCCGGATGCTCTTGTTCAGATGATTCAAATCTTCGAATCGGACCGTACCGGAGATCTCATAGTAACAGCAAAGAACGGTTATGACCTGCGGGATAAATGGGAATGGCCCGAACATCACGGAACACATGGCGCCTTATGCAAAGAACACATGACGGTTCCTCTTATAGTGAATCGGCAGGGGTGGGATTCGAGACCTGCCCGAACAGCCGACCTGTTCCCGTCCATCCTGAAGTGGGCGGAAAAGAGAATTCCCCCGGATATAGACGGAGTGTCTCTTGTCTGATTTGCAAAGTGACCCCGAGGATTTAGAAATCACCTCTCATAATTCAGACGACAACCGACAACATCCTGATTCGGAAAAAGTATTCGACAACAGGAAGATTAGAAAAGGTCTCTTCCTCTTCATTACTATTTCGATAGCAGCTCTGACCGGAATATTTCTCTACACAAACACGGGTGATACCATGGGTGCGCTGAAACACATACAGGTAAAATTCATTCTCCTTGTGTTCGTGCTTTCCCTTTTGGACATGACTCTCGGAGCCCTTCGAAATCATATCTTCTTCGTAAAATTGAAAAAGAGTCTGAAGTTTTCTGTCAGTTTCCGTGCCAATCTTGCCAATATTTTCATGGGTGCGGTTACCCCATCCCAGAGCGGAGGCGGTCCTGCACAGATTTATGTGTATTACAGGGCGGGGGTCTCCGTTGGCAAGTCTATTTCTGTCAGTATTCTGAATTACCTTGCGACATTAATCTTTTTCGTAGGAGCAGCAGGATATTCTCTGCACGTTTTAAGCGATTCCTTCAGTGAAACAATGCATAACCTTGTCCTCTTCTGTTTTTTCGTCTTCCTCATTCAACTGTTTCTTTTCATCTTCATTGTCTGGAAGCCCGACCTTGCCATAGCCATTACCGACAAACTTGCAGAAAAACTCACAAGGTGGTTCCCAACACACGAAGAACGAATCAGCAGAATCAGCGGTAGACTTGTAAAAGAAGTTACGGCGTATAAGTCATCCTGCCGTCTTTTCCTGAAAGAACATCCGCATATTCCTGTACTTGCAGTTTTCATCACCTGCGTTCTTTATCTGAACAAGTTCATACTCGCATATTTCATTCTGGAAGGACTTGGTGTATCTGCGGACTTAACTACCGTTCTCAGCATCCAGGCACTCGTGCTTTTCATCTCCTATTTCTCGCCAAGTCCGGGGGCAAGCGGTATTGCAGAACTCAGCATAGCCGCTCTCATGGTATCTGTAATGACTGAAGACCTGCTGGGTGTATTCACTCTTCTGCAGCGTTTTTTCATACTTTACATTCCGGTCATCCTCGGAGCATTCGTGGTTGCCGACGAATTGCGAAATTCCACCCAACTTAACAACACTCGGAAGGATTAGAGTATTGCATAAGCAAAAAATAGACAGAGTCATTGAACAGCTGAAAGAACACCGGAGTACGGGTCCAGTATCATTTAGAAAAAAGACAGTATCTCACGAAGTGCCGAAACTGTTCGACAAGCGGTATTCGGATGAGAAAATCGATATAAGTGATTTGACTGAAGTTATCTCGATCGATACCGAAGCGCAGACTTGTACAGCAGAACCCGGCATTACTTTTGCAGACCTTGTGAAAGCAACCATGAAGCATGGACTTGTCCCTATCGTAGTGCCGGAACTGGAGACTATCACAATAGGCGGAGCGGTTGCGGGATGTTCGCTTGAATCCATGTCATTCAGGTATGGCGGATTCCATGATACCTGTCTCGAATATGAGATAATTACTGCAAACGGCGATGTACTGACATGCACTCCGGATAATGAGCACAGCCTGCTGTTTCAAATGGTACACGGTACATTCGGCACCCTGGGCATTATTTCACAGTTGAAATTCAGACTCATCCCGTCCAAACCGTTCGTAAAGGTAACCTTTGAGCAGTTCGATACTCTCGCAGACTATAAATCTGCAATATGGGAACACTACAGGAATCAGGATGTTGATTTTATGGATGGAATAATCCACACGCCTTCCAAATATGTACTCAGTACGGCGAATTTCGTCGACAGCGCTCCCTACACACATAAGTACAACTGGACAAGAATCTATTACAAAAGTACGGGAGAACGGAAAGAAGATTATCTCGAAACGCCATACTATTTCTTCAGATACAACAATGGCGTAACAAATGTGAATCCCAAATCATTTATCGCCAGGCTCCTTATCGGGAAACTCACCAACTCGACCCGAACACTGAAGTTTGTAGATAGATTTCGGAGATTTATCCCAGAGCATAAGATACCTGTCACAATGGATATGTTCATACCTTTTTCAAAAGTCAGCAGTTTTATGGAATGGTACGAAAAAGAAATTGGCCACTTTCCGCTCTGGTGCGTACCGTACAAAGCCGTCCGCAAATATGAATGGCTCTCTTCTGAACTGTTGAATAAGACAGACGATGAACTCTTTATCGACCTCGCCGTCTACGGCATGCCGAAGGATAAGGATAAGAACTATTACAGGATGTTCGAAGAAAAACTACTGGAAATCGACGGTATTAAGACTCTTATCTCGAATAATTATTACTCTGAGACAGATTTCTGGAAGACCTGGAATAAAGAAAATTACTATGCGGTTAAACAAAGGACCGATCCGGATAATATTTTTCGCAACCTTTACACGAAAACCTGCAGAACCGTTATGGGGCTGGAAGAATAGAATTGTCAATATTATTTTGATGATTTTACTGTCAATATTCTGACGTATGTTTAAAATACCCTTCGATCAAAGGTGATTTCGATTACAAAACTCTCCTCGCAGAATGATACCTGCGTGTATAGTTCGAATGGCTAAGGGGGGTTATGACAACGCCCCTGTCGAGATATGAAGAACAGTGGATGAATTCTCCGTCTCCCAGATACAAACCCGTGTGACTGGGATTATGAAAAATTAGTATATCACCCGGCAACAGATCTTCTTTGCTCACAAATGCGCCGAATGTCTCTAAACTGGAAACCGTCCTGGGTAGTGAGATTCCGTGATCATAATAAACTCTGTAGGTAAGCCCCGTGCAGTCGAAACCGGTCCCATCGATACCGCCTTCCACATACGGAACCCCAAGATATGCTATTGCATCTGTCAGAATGCTGTCGACGCGAGTGAGCGGATCCGTGGATGAACATTCCGTATCATCTCCTTCGAGTGGGGACAATGTGTTTTCGTCAATCAGAAGAGAATTATCATTCAGGGCTTTCTCCAAATGTTCAGTCGACCAGTTTCCTTCATGCCTGCCTATTCCGTGCATGAACAGCGGGAAATGAACAAAGTCTATCTTCTCACCATCTATCATCGCTGAGTATTTTCCATTGATTACCACAGCAAAAGGAAAATGGGTGGAGGGAAGATTGTATTCTTCAATGATACCGGTTGAAGAAGAGTCGGTAATCAGGTAGTATTTGATTTCATAAGTATCAGAGTATTGCGCTATTACGGGATAAACCTCTTCGAGAGTCACCAGCGAAGGCGACATATCCTTATGAAAGATCTCTATTTTATCCACAATACTCTCCCCCGTGGAAACCGCTGCAACAAACAGTATCAATAACATCGACAACATTTTCAACCTATCTCCCATAATTAAGGTGCCAGGACACTTAATTATTGTATCAATCCTGCGTAGTCTGTGCAATAATTAAGTGTCCTGGCACCTTATCTCTGTTAGTGCTTTCATGAAGCGGGTGCTTGAAATTGTGCCGTAACTCCCGCCTTCGCAACTATCCTCATCGTATTTTTGAACACCGTCGGGATCCTGCTGCGGATCACAGATTATAAACGGTACAGGGTCATGCACATGAGTGCGCACCGCACACGGCGTTCCATGGTCCGGGGTTAGTGCAATTGTAACCGGTTCATCCACTTTTGCCGTTTCCTCCATCACATATTTCACAATCCGTTTGTCCAGATATTCAATTGTCTCTATTTTCAGGTCGATGTCACCTTCGTGACCCGCTTCGTCAGTCGCCTCCACATGCAGATACACAAGATCGTGGTCAGCTAGCGCATCCACAGCTGCTTCCGCCTTGCCTTCATAATTGGTGTCGTATAAACCCGTTGCTCCTTCTACTTCGATTACATCCATGCCTGCATATATTCCAAGTCCCTTGACAAGGTCGACTGCCGAAATGACAGCGCCTTTTACGCCATAAAGTTCCTGAAGCGTCTTCATTTTTGGACGGTGCCCCGGAGACCAGAACCAGATGGAATTGGCCGGATCTTTGCCGTTTGCAATCCTCTTCTGATTCACTTCGTGTTTTTTCAAAACAACCTGGGATTTTAGTATAAGCCCGTTCAGTGTTCCTGCCGTATTTGTTCCCCTGTCAGTATTTCCCTTTATGAGGACGCTCATGAAGGGTGTTCCCGGGACATCATGCGGCGGTGTGCAGGATATCTCATCACAACCGTTCTTCATCACAAATAGATGACGGTAACTCACCCCCGGATGAAATAGCATGTTTCTTTTTCCGATGCTCCAGTTGAGTTCTTCTATCAACTGTGTCGATTCTTCTGTGCTGATATGCCCTGCAGAGTGATTCTTGATTTTCCCGTCTTTCACACATATCAGGTTGCAGCGCATCGCGAGGTCGGTGGGTTCGAGTTCGACCCCCATACTCGCAGCTTCGAGAACTCCCCTACCCTGGAAGACCTCCAGTGCATCATAGCCGAGGACAGCAAGGTTAGCAACAGCACTGCCCGGGTGCATGTCAGCAGGAACAGTAATAAACTTTCCGCATCTTCCCTTCGATGCAAGCAAGTCCATGTTAGGAGTGTCTGCAACCATGAGTGGTGTTTTACCGTCGAGTTCCGGCAGGGGCCGGTCGGACATTCCGTCACCGAGGATAATTAAATATTTCATTTGAACTTAGCCGTCAGCCATGCTTTGAATTCATCGTATCCGAGTTCAAGATGTCCATACATCTCTTCTTTTTCTTCGAGTCCTTCGAGACTCGGCGGAAGTTCGGGGTCGAATGAGAGTATCTCACGGATTTTCTCGGGAAATTTCGCCGGGTGTGCTGTTTCCAGTGAAACACACACCTGGTCAGGAGGGGTGTCTGTGTTATTCAGATAATGCTGCAGCCCCGCCCAGCCGACTGAACCGTGGGGCTCTAGCAGAAGTTTGTGTTCGTTCCATGCGTCATATATCATCTGTTCGGTCTCTGCATCGTTAATGCTCACCGCATACATATCTTTCCGGATGGCATCCATGTCCGGCTTTTTGTGAATCATTCCTTTTTCATCCATATTGCCACCGTAAAGTGCGACAAGTCGGGGGATATTGCTCGGATGCCCTACATTCATTGCACTTGAGATGCAGTTGCGGGAGGGAATAAGTTTTTCGTAGACACCTGTTTTCGCAAATTTAGGGTATTCATCGTTCTCATTGGTTGCCACGACGAACTTCTTCACTGGAAGTCCCATCTGTTTTGCTATAAGCCCGCCGCAAAGGTCACCGAAATTTCCGGACGGAACAGAAAACACTATGCTGTCATTCGGTTTTCCGGAACGCAGTCTCGCTAATGCGTAGAAATAGTACATAGTCTGCGGTATCAGCCTACCGATGTTTATGGAATTCGCAGAAGAGAGGTTCATGTAATCGAGGTCTGAATCACCAAATGCCTTCTTCACCAGAGCCTGGCAGTCGTCGAATTTTCCATCGAGTCCTAATATGGAAACATTTTTTCCGAGTGTGGTCATTTGCTTGCGCTGTCTTGCCGTAACTTCCTTCAGGGGAAACAGCACAACTACTTCGATGTTTTCCAGTCCGTAGAAAGCGTTTGCAATTGCACTTCCCGTATCTCCCGAAGTAGCTGTCAAAATAACGAGTTTCCCTGAGCGACGCTGCAGAAAATAGTGCATTAGCCGTCCCATCATCCTTGCTGCAAAATCCTTGAATGACGCTGTGGGGCCTTGGTCCAGTCTCATTACATATTTTTTGTCATACACCTTTTCCAGCGGGATTTTATAGTCATAGGCATCTTTTACTATCCGCATCAGGTCTTCATCGGGGAGTTCACCACCAAGAAATTTTTTCCCAACGATAAAGGCGATTTTCCAATAAGGCATAGATGAAAAGGATAATATTTCATCTGTTGTAAAAGCGGGAATTTCGACAGGCATATAAAGCCCGCCGTCAGGTGCTATCCCCTTCAGCAGAGCCTGCTCGAAACTTACCTCTTCCGTCTTCAGGTTTGTCGATCTGTAAACGGTAGTACCTTTCATTATCTCTCCGATTCTATTTATGCCCGGTCAAGCGATTCCGCACACATTCCGACAATCGCCCAACTGCGGTTTCTATTTCTTCTTTCGATGCAAAGGAGAAGTTTATCCTCATCATGTTCTTCGCCGGATTTTCACCGAAAAACACATTCCCAGGCACAAACGCTACCTTATACTTTATAGCATCAAGAAAAAGTTCAGCGGTATCGATACCCTCAGGAAGAGTAACCCAAAGGAATAATCCCCCTTCCGGTTTCGTCCAGATTACACCTGTTTCCGGGGGGAAACATCTGTCCATAGTACATAAAAACACATCTAGTTTTTCGCGGTAATAGTTTACGCACTTTTTAAGATGTTCTTCCATCCCCATCTCTGTCAGGAAAGCAGCACACATATCCTGGCTGTACTTGGGTGTATTCAGAACATTTCCCTCTTTGATGTTTGTCATCTTCGCAATTACTTCGGGTGGCCCTATGTTGAACCCTACGCGAAGTCCGGGGCAAAATAGTTTAGAGAAGGTATAAAGACCTATGACATTTCCCCCACCCTGTTTCTGGTCGAGTGAGAATATGGATGGAATAGTCTCACCATAATATCGCAGGTCGCGGTACGGACTATCCTCGACTATAGGGATATCCCATACATAGCTCAGTTCAAGAAGGGTAATGCGCTTTTCGAGACTCATTGTGATTCCGGTCGGATTCTGGAAATCGGGAACGACATAGATGAATTTCGGTTTTCTTCCCGCTTTATCCAGTTTTTCTATCTTCTTTCGAAAGCCATCGATATCAGAGCCGTCACCTTCGATATCAACCCCTTCTATTACCGGTCGCTGCATCTGAAATGCCACAATGGCACCTGCAAATGTAGGGCGGTCGAGTAGAACTGTATCTCCGGGATTTATGAACAGTCGCCCTGTAATATCGAGTCCGTGCTGTCCGGATGAAGTTACAAGTAGGTTTTCCGGCTTTATATGAATATCATCTCTGCAGAGAAACCCCAAAATCCCATCTATCAGTTTCTGCTCGCCCTTGATTGCCGTGTACTGCATCACTCTTTCGAGGTTTTCGTCGAGCATTCGTTTCGATTCAAGACGCATTTCATGTTTCAGGAACATGTCGGGAGACGGAAGTCCTCCTGCTAGTGAGATTATCTCAGGGTCTTTCAGAAGGTCGAATAGTTTACCAATCGAATACCCGCCGTAAGCCAGCATGTTCTCTGAAAAGCGTGCTTCCCAGTCCGTTATCATAAGTTATCTCCGTTGTGTTTAGATTAGCTTCTTGGCTGGCAACTCTCGGCAAAGATAGAACGCATTCCGCGCTTCATCATCAGCCTTCCGTCCTTACTTGCACGGAGTGCCTTGTTGAAGATGACTTCACCGATATCTTCTGCCATCTCATCCCGCTCTTCTTCCGACACGAAGTATGTCGCCATTGTATCGAGTTCGTGGGCTGTGCCGTCACTCTCATACTTGAAGGTCATGTCGGTTCCGCTTTCGAGAACTGCGAACATATGGTCTGTCCAGTTGAAATTTGCCATACCAAGGTCAGGATTGATGTAAATGTGTGCGGCAAGACTTACACCTTTAATACCGCTTGCGTCCAGTTCCCGAGCACACTGTATGAAGTTGGTAGCAGTCGAACCGTTGCCTATGTTTATTTCATAGATTGGGGATGTGCCGTCTTCACGGATGTATTCGTTCATGATGTTTAGGAGCATTCTGAACTGCATCGGGTTCTGGGTAGCAAGTAGCATCGAAACTTTGATATGCAGGTTCGGAATGTCTCTTCCATAGTAGCAGATGGCTACAATGGTGCTCCAACTTGGGTTGAGGTAGAAATCACCGCCGGTTGCAAGAGCTGTTCTTGTAACGCCATCGAGATATATAAGGTGATTATTGTTCGCCACTTCTATCCCACCAAAATTACCGAATACAGTTCCCTGGTTCTTTAGTGTAAGAGCACACACGCCGTCGGAGCAGTTATAGGTTTCAAACTTTTCTCCTGTTATTGACTCAAGTTCGTGAAATCTCTTAGTCGGCTGTGGTATACCTACGAGGTTCGTACTGCAGAACTTACTTGCCTTCATGATGTTTTCCGCCATTGTGAGGGTGGCGAGAAGATCACCGTTGTACACATAATTATCAGTCAGAGCGACTACTGAAATCATCTCCTGCGGTGCGAAACAGGGTTCGTTCGAACCTGCACTTTCAGCAATACGCTTTATGGAATTATGCGTCACCTTTGCACCCTGAAACCCGGACACCTGGCTCGTGCCGGTGCCGAGGGAATCGTCATAGGTTATTCCGTTCGCCTTTTCCCAGTCGGCCACCTGCGGGAAGTCCTTTGCCCACTCTTCGGCTTCCTCTATCATTCGTCCAAAACCCTTGTCGGCAAGAATTTTCTTACGAGTCTCGAAATCTCGCATTTCATCTATAGTAGCAACTATCTTTTCAGCACCGCCATGATGGGCTTTAAGTGCATCCATCGCCTTTTTATCAGCATCGGTCAGAAGGGGATATTTCATCTCTGTTTCCTCCGTTTTGCTCCGCCGGGAGCAGTTTGATAATTGATTGTGCCTACATCCAAAGATACAGGGAAAATGACCTTCAGGCAATAAATAATTATAATTAGGGACGGGGGGCAATTAATTGATGTCCGTCTGTTAATCTCGATTGAATATACAGGACCGTTAAATGAATTCTGATCAAAATAACCGAAAAGCCGTAGTTCTTCTAAGCGGAGGACTTGATTCTGCGACAGTCCTCGCAATCGCTACTGAAATGAACTTCGACATATACGCAATATCTTTCGATTACGGACAAAGAAACAAACATGAACTCAATGCAGCACGAAAACTGGCTAAATACGTACTCGAACATTTAATACTGAAGGTGGATCTACGCCCAATAGGCGGTTCCGCCCTGACGGCTGATATTAGTGTTCCTGTAAACAGACAGGAAAGCAAAATAGGAAAAGGTGTTCCTGTAACCTATGTACCCGCAAGAAATACGATATTTCTCTCTCTTGCCCTTGCATGGGCGGAGACCCTGGACGCAAAAGATATTTTCATCGGTGTGAATGCGGTCGATTGTAGCGGATATCCCGACTGCCGTCCCGAATTCATCGATGCGTTCGAAAACCTTGCCAATATAGCAACCCGAACAGGAGTCGAAGACGCAGATAGAATCTACATCAGGACTCCATTACTCAGGATGAGTAAAAGAGAAATTATCCTGAAGGGTCTTGAACTGGGGGTGGATTATTCAATTACATCCACCTGTTACAGCCCCTTCGATAACGGTAATGCCTGCGGAAAGTGTGATGCCTGTACTCTTCGATTGAAGGGTTTTTCAGAAGCGGGGATCCCCGACCCCGTTGTATACGGAGAGCATGTATGAGTTACCGCGTAAAGGAGATGGTGCTTACAATTCAGGGAGAAGGTGCCAACACCGGCCGGGTTGTAGTTCTCTGCCGTTTCGAGGACTGCAACCTCGACTGTTCATTCTGCGATGAAAGCAATTTCACGGGAATAGACGGCTCCAGCGGGGGTGGATTCGACACATCCCGGGAACTTGCGGAAACCATACTCTCATATTGGCCGCAAAAGACACCTGCACCGATGGTCCTGCTTACGGGCGGAGAACCCCTGCTTCAGGTGGATAGCAAACTGATCGACGCTCTTCACAAAAAGGGCTTCTATATCGCTCTCGAAACCAACGGTACGAGAACACCGCCTGATGGACTCGACTGGATCTGCGTCAGCCCTAAGCCGGGAAGTAAGATTGCTGTAACATCCGCAGATGAACTGAAACTAGTCTATCCGCAACCGGGGCTCGACCCTTCGGTATATTTGGGTCTGGGGTTCAGGCACTTTTTTCTTCAGCCGCTGAATTCAGATGATTATGAAGATAACCTAAGAGTAACACTCGACTACTGCCTGAAACACCCGCAGTGGAGAATAAGCCTGCAGATACACAAATACATGAATATCCCCTGAGAGGATAAAATATGGAAATAACCAAGGAGTTCAGATTCGATTCCGCCCACTTCCTCCCCAATCTTCCCGAAGGGCATAAGTGCGGACAGCTTCACGGGCACACATTCACCGTGGTGCTGCATTTCAGGGGGCCAGTTCCGGAAGAAACGGGGTGGCTCAGGGATTTTGGAGAAATCAATGAATTCTTCAAACCTATTCTCGATGAACTCGACCACAGATGCCTGAATGAAATAGAAGGACTCTTCAATCCTACGAGCGAAAACATCTCGATGTGGATATGGAACAAAGCCAAACCGGTTTTCCCCGACATCTTTCAAGTCACGGTAAAAGAGACCCCTTCTTCGTCCGCATCATACAGGGGAACTGATAATGGATGATATTCAGAACTCACCCGACACCAGAGGTATACCTATCGACTGCGTCGGTGTAACTGACCTGCTCCATCCCATTGTCGTACTCGACAGGGACAATGAAAAACAGAATACGGTCGGCACATTCTCGATGTCAGTCAATCTCCCACATCATTTCAAGGGTACACACATGAGCCGTTTCGTCGAAGTTCTGAATAACCACGACAGTGTATTCACGGGAAAGATGATGCCCTTAATGCTGAACAGTTTACTGAGTACTTTCGATGCTGAAAGTGCATCTATTGAAGTTACATTCCCTTACTTTATCAAGAAACACGCCCCTGTATCCGATGCCCTGGGCATGATGGATTATGAATGCACATTCAAAGCGGAGATTACTCCAAAGGAATATGATTTTGTCCTGACCGCAGCAATCCCTGTAACTAGTCTCTGTCCCTGCAGCAGGGAAATAAGCGACAACGGTGCACACAACCAGCGCGGGACAATAACTGTAAGTGTCCGGTTTACGAATCAGGGCGAAATAGTCTGGATTGAGGAGCTGGTGGAAATTGCAGAATCTTCTGCATCCGCTCCTGTGTATGCAGTAATCAAGCGCCCGGACGAAAAGCACCTTACCGAACAGGCTTATGATAATCCCGTATTCGTCGAAGACATGGTCCGGAATGTCACGCAAAGATTAAAGAGGGACAATAGAATCAGCTGGTTCAGGGTAGAGGCCTGCAATCAGGAAAGCATCCACAACCACTCCGCATTCGCATCCATCGAATGGCACAGATGAAAGGTGCCAGGCACTTTTTCAGGGCATATTTTTCGCATAAGCCACGCTATACAGTGCATCCAAAAAAAGTGCCTGGCACCTTTTCCTCTCGTGTGCTTACATGGCAACAATATCTCTCCGTACTAACTTGACAACACCTACTATAATTATTAGTATTGCTGTGAATGGAGAAAAGAATGAAATGTTATTATTGCGGTAAAGAAGCAAATACTGAAAATGGCGATGTAATTCACTACGGGCTTCATGCAGAGTGTTTTATGAAATGGTTTAATCTTGAATCACTTCTTGAATTCGATGATGTAATCAGAACCGGCACAGATCTAAACGGAAATGAAGGTTCCGATGATAGTATTATCTCAAGTTTCTTCATTGGGAAATTCAAGAAGTATTCCGCTTCTTTGGGAGAGAAACGGTACTTGCTGAAGGTACAGGAAAAGGAATATCCGGAACTTCCGTCTATTGAATATCTCTGCTATCAGATTGCGTCTATACTTGGAATCCGTACGCCGGATTATTACTTATTGTCTTTCCACGGGCTGAATACATTTGCAGTAGAAAACTTCATTCAAAGGGGCAGTATGGAAACACTGCATCACATCTACCACTTTCTGAATGGAAGTTCATTCGACTGCGTATCTCTGCTTGAGATAATCAAGACAAGAACCGGCAGCATAATCGAAATGGAGCGTCTTGTCGATATATGTCTCTTCGATTCTCTTATCGGCAACCATGACCGGCACGGAAGGAACCTCGGGTTAATCGAGAGGGCAGGCAAATTCAGACTTGCCCCTCTATATGACAATCCATCCTACATAGGTATCGAAGACGGGTTTCTGCTTCGGGCAAATCACAGCCCACGGGGGAAAATAGCCACCACAGATTCAAATGAACCGGAAATGATTGATTATTTAGAAGAGTTTACACGGCTTGGTTATGGAGATGCTGTAGCAAACTTTCGCAAAAAACTGATGACTGTCGACATAATGAAACTTACAGGCTGGAAGCACCTCTCAAATGAACGGGCAAACTCCCTGAGGAAGCTAATTGTCAAAAGAGAAAAACAGGTGATTAATTATGACTGATAGAATACACGCTGTAGACATATATGCAGAATCAGAAAGAAGCAGATACTATGCCGGGCAATTGAAACGTGACACGGATAATGAAGGCACCTCCGGATTCCGCTTCACATATGAAGATTCTTATTTGAAGAAGGCTTCTGCCGTTTCTGTCGGTCCTGAATTACCGCTCTCCGGTCGCACTTACTTTTCAGCTAAACTATTCCCTTCCTTTGCAGACAGAATTCCTTCACGCGAAAATCCCGCATATCCCGAGTATTGCGCTGCAACAGGAATAAGCACCCAGGAGGAAGACCCTCTGATTTTACTTACAACGATAGGGAAGCGAGGACCTTCCTGCTTTATTTTCGAACCGGTTATGAATATGCATTTTGAACCTGAAGACGCTGTAAAGTTTCGGGATTCTTTAGGGCTTTCCCTCAGAGAGTTTGCTAAGCTGTTCGATTTCTCTCCATATACAATTCAGAAAATAGAATCAGGCAAGAGATCAGGAAGAGATGTCCTAAAGAGGATGGAACTCTATGTGCTATTTCCGGAGGCTGCATGGTTCGAGATGAAGAGGAACAAATCCAAACTACATACAGATACCTGGAAACGGATAAGTAAGTTCTATTCCAGTAACACTCAATGACAGTAAGCCTACAAGAAAACAGACCTTACCCGGTAAACTCCGCATCGACACTGATGGAGATTCCCCCGCGTATACCGAAATCCACAACTACCCTGCACCACCGCGGAGACAATGCGGCAACGAGGTCATCGAGTATCATGTTCGCTACATGTTCGTGGAATACTCCTTCATTCCTGAATGACCAGAAATAGAGTTTAAGGGATTTCGATTCGACAATGAGTTCATCGGGAATGTACTCTATAGTAATCGATGCGAAGTCGGGTTGTCCGGTCTTAGGGCAAAGACAGGTAAACTCATCTGATGAAAGTGTTACAACATAGTCCCGTCCGGGATGCAGGTTTGGGAATGTCTCCAATGTTTTCGAGGGTTTCGACTCCCCGCCCAGTTTTGTCAGTCCATCTGTTTGTTCTATATTTGTCATATGCCCCCCTATACAGTATTTTGAAAGTGCTTTCGGTATTTGCATATTATAATTATGATAAAGAAATAGAGTAAACGCTTAATTTGGAAAATATATGAAGTCGAATTTTCATCTAACCGCTGTGATACTGGTTATTGCTCTGCTTCTCCTGTCAGGCTGCTGGGGTACATTCCAAACAGCCCGGGTGGAAAAACTCAAGCTCGGTGCCTATTATTTCGGTACCATTCCTGTTGAGGATAACTTCAGCACGGGATTCACCGGTTTTTACATCGAAGGCGGATGGCCTGCAGGTCCGAAGCAATTCGGAATAGGTCTGAATACCCGGCTGGGACTGCTTCAGGATGATGACGGTTTGGGCTTAATGGCCGGTGTCTGGGGGGCAAAACTCCAGATTCCCGAGAACAGCATTGTGGACATTGCTGCCGCGGTCGAAATCCTGGCAGTCCTGCCTGTTGAAGTCAAACTGCTTGTTTCCCGAAGAATCGGTATTTTCGAACCTTATTTTGTGCTTGCCAATCATGGAATAATTGCCCTTTCCTGGACAAATAATGAATCCGTAGATGTTCTCGATGACGGCTGGGGATATACAGTAGGTACTATGGTTAAACTCGGTAGCGAATCAGACTGGTCTCTTGGTCTTGAATATGAATACGCAGGTCCTCAGGAGGATAATGAATTAATTGACTCCGGTGTAGGTCTTGTCTTGTTCAAAACACTCTAAATTAGTAATCATGGAGATTCTATGAAGTATGTTCTACTGACAGCATTGATTTTACTCCTCGCAGGCTGTTCGAACAGTCCGGAAAGCACAGGCTCAGTTTCGAACAACACGCCGAATATCCTGCTTATCCTCATAGATACCATGCGGGCGGATCACCTGCAATGCTACGGATACGAACGGGACATTTCCCCCACTCTCGACAGCCTTGCGTCTGAAGGAACGATGTGGCAGAATGTCCAGGGCCAGGGTGCGTGGACCCTACCGACTATGGCCACTATCTTCTCCGGTCTTACTGAACGGGAGCATCTTGCGGGAATCAGGGACGGGCAGCAGTACGCATTAGACGAAGAACTCCTTACCCTCCCTGAGATATTCAAGCAGAACGGATATCAGACTGCGGGTTTCTACACCGTACCCGTGATGGGTGAAGGATACGGTTTCGACCAGGGCATGGACCACTGCGATATGGAGGGATGTGCGGTAATCTTCCCCGCTGATGTAATGGTTGACAAGTACCTCTCATGGAGTGATTCCCTTTACAATGATAATGAACCGTTTTTTACAGTTCTTCACTTCTTCGACCCGCATTTCCAGTATGACCCACCCGCTCCGTGGAACAGCAAATTCAGCAGTCCTTCACATCCGGGTACTCACTGGGCTCTTGGTTCAGCAAGCAGGATGATAAATGCCTGGGGAAACGGCATTATCACCATGAATGATATGAGCAGGATGGTTGACCTCTATGATGGAGAGATTGCCTACCTGAACACCCAACTGTCAAGACTCTTCAGCAGTCTTCGCAAAAGGGGCATGCTCGACAACACACTCGTAGTCGTCATTGCCGACCATGGAGAAGAGTTCGCTGAACACGGTGGCGTAACTCACGGCGTACAGCTTCACAGTGAGATAACCGGTATCCCGCTAATAATCACGGGACCCGGAGTGGAAAACAACACAATCAAGACTGATCTTGTCGGTCAGGTGGATGTTTTCCCGACCATTCTCGGATATGCCGGGATTTCCCTGCCTGAGAGTCTTTCAGGAATCTCAGGCATAGATATCCTTAACAATCCCGTGCCCCCTGAAAGATCTCTCCCGGCAAGCGGATGCTATGCCCCCGTAAATAACTACATCACTATGAGAAGGGCGTTCCTTAAAGTATTCTGGGACCCGGAAACGGACAAGTCATTCATGTACGACCTTTCGAATGATTATTTCGAACAGGATACGCTTCCCGTGGACAGCACGCTGCTCGATGAACTGACATACTACTGGGCAACCCCGCCCTATGTCGCCCCCCAGCCAATGGAAGGCATGGAAGACAGGGTGGAGATGTTCAGGAACCTGGGGTATCTACGGTAGAAGCGAGTGCGTTATAAAGTACATTCATTCTTCATATTTCCTTTGTTACAAAGATGTCAACACATGTACTTCCTATACTTGCAGAAAGAATGTGCAGTATTACTCAAATCTGAGTAAGAGCAGTCAAGTCTATCTGCTGTTTGAATTCGACTACGTTGGCGAATACTTAACGATATACACATTCTCAAGTGTAGAGCCCTCTAGAAGTTCTGCTTCGATGGCTGCAATGGATATTTCCGCAGCCTTTTCCTTTGGAAACCCATACACTCCCGTAGAGATACAGGGGAATGCTATCGACTTGAGTTTGTACTCGGCAGCAAGACGCATGCTATTGCGGTAGGATAACTCCAGAAGTTTACACTCATCATAATCTCCGCCGCGCCACACCGGCTCCGGAGTATGAATCACATACTTTGCCGGTAGATTGTATCCTTTGGTTATCTTCGCCTCTCCCGTCTTACAGCCACCGAGCGACTTACACTCTTCGAGTAGCTTAGGGTCGGCTGCTCTATGGATTGCTCCGTCAACGCCACCCCCACCCAATAATGAGGTATTTGCGGCATTGACTATGACATCAACATCACACTTTGTTAAGTCGCCATGTATTATTTTTATGCGTTTATCCATCTTGACTCTTTCACGAAATAGATCGTTACCTATCTCTAAAACGGCCATAGATAGTTGTAATCCGACCAAACGCTATTACCCATCCTGGTACTTCGATCGCCCCAACGCTCTATCAAAGGAATAAGCAGTAAAGATAATATCTGGTCTTCAGCATGCACATCACCAGGATGTTCGGAGATATACTGTCCTATGGTTCCCATGACTTCTCGAAGAACTTCAAGGTATTCGTCGTTGGGAATGTCCCCATAATTAGATACTCCCACAATGTAAAACTGCCGGAGTGTTCGCCATTGAAAATACATCCATGCCAATCTCGGGGAATATGTTCCAGTCTTGATAAAGTCATCGAGCAGACCGATGAGATATTCCTCGTCTCCTATTTCTTCTAGTACGGCGGGAAATGGCACTCTTCCTAATTCAACACAATCCGCAATTTTTGTAATTATGCTCCCTTCCTGAATGTCACCCTCATACTTCTCAAGCAAATCCTGCAGAATTCTGCCGGCCGGAAGATATCTGCGATCTGTGATTAGAGTATTCGCCTGTTCGAGCTGTTCTCTATCCTGTTCATTCTCAAACAGTCCTATCTCATATTCCGGATAACTAAACTCTTCCTCTCCTTCGTGCCTGGTGAAGCTGGAAGTTTGCTCCACACACATATCAACATTATCCCAATATTCGTAAAAGCACTCATTACGCAGATCATTTTCTAACTCAAAATCGACATCTTCCCGCTCCTCCGCAGTAAAACCGTAGCCGCGAATCGACATCTCAATCACATCCATGAATGATGCTTTTACATCTGACAGTTCCTCGGGCACCGTATAATCCAAGAGCGCGTCTCTGATTCGGGTAAGAGTTTCGACTGCTTCTAAAGCCGCTGGAACGATGCTTGTTGTGCTGTCCATCACTGCAAAGTGCAGTTTCATCTCAATATCTACGGCCTTATGCTGCATTTCAATGATAAATATCTCTATCAGCCCCTCTTCCACATCAGTTAACCCACCGGATACCGCTGTCTGAAAGCCAAAAAGTAAAACAAATAGTACAATCGATAAATACCGCATTCAGTATTCCTCCTTTGCGAACTATATAAGTAATTACTCCAACATTTTATTACTATACCTGCTGCAATCTAAAGTTTCAATACGCTGAAAAAGTCGATATCCCATCTCAAATCAGAAGATAATAACTGAATCATTTTCGTGTATATTAGCATCATAGAAAGAAAGGATATACTTGACTGCACTAATGATAATACTGACCGTTCTTACAACTACGCCTGCACTCGATGAATTCATATCTGTTACCGGTTTTATCGAACTCGACGGAGAAGCCACTCCAGACGGTTTCGGCATCCTTCTCGTACTATCAGGCGACACAACTGCGAATTCTACTCTCGCACTTGAAGTTCTCTCATATATCGACAGCCTTCCCGAATGTGCTGAAGTAGAACTCTGGAAAATAGACCAGGGAACAGAAGGCTGGGGCGAGATTGCCTATCTTTGCGGTAACTATGGCGGATTCCCAAGCGTGGTTTCACTTGTCGGCCACTGCGGCTTTCTTGAGCTGGACCCCGAGTTCCTACTCTACGAGATTATCGATTCCTGGTACACCTGGGGCAACCCCGATTCCAAGCGAACCGGTATCTGCAACTTCTGCACAAGGTGTAATCCGTAATATTTGATGTTATTCCCGTATACCCATAGGAAACTCATGTACATTGCGCAACATCATCAAGCACTGCTGAAATTATCGAAACTGACTTATATCCTTGACAAAAGCACTTCGTTGGTTTATCTCACAAAAATACAAATTTAACGATTTTCACAATCAGGAGTGAAAAAGTGTCACATTCATACGGAACTTACATGAAGCCCTGTTTCATGAAACAACTGAAAGGACTCTCGAATCAGCAAAAGGGCACCGTAGCTGAGAAAATCACATATCTTGCCGATGATCCAATCCCCGACGGAAAACTAAAGAAGAAAATCGATACCCACGACCACCTTTACAGAATAAGAGCCGGTGACTACCGCATTTTCTATACTTATAAAAACAACTGGGTTTACCTTCTTGCAGTTCTGTATCGCGATGAAAGCACCTACAAAACGCATATCGATGTTGTTACACCTACTACCCCGGCATTCGACACTGATACCGAACCGGACTTATCGGATATCTCTAGAGAATTGGAAATAGCCGAAAGCTCAGCCCAACCGATAAATCTTCCGCAGGACTGGCTCATCGGAACGGAAATTCCCGAAGAATACCACCGCACATTAATGAACTGTGAGACGGATGATAACCTTCTTAATACCGATATTCCCGGAGAGTATATCGATGTTGCAATGGAATCACTCTTCCCAAAACAGGTGAAGCAGGCTATAAAGCAACCGGACTTGGTTGTCTGTACACCCGGAAACCTCATACAGTTCAAAGACAACAGTCTCGAAGGTTTTCTCCTGAAACTCGATGACGAGCAGAAAGAACTGGCACACTATTCAAGACAGGGTCCCTTTCTCGTAAAAGGAAGTCCGGGGACGGGCAAAAGCATTATTGCACTCTACCGAGTGAAATCCGTTCTCGAACAACCATCAGCCCCGGAAGACATGACGGTTCTCTTCACAACCTATACCAATGCCCTCAAGAATACAAGCGAACTCCTACTCCGTAACATTCTCACGGAAGAACAGTTTGGCCGAGTCAAGATTGCCACCTGTGATGACCTTGCCCGTGAGATAATCGAAGAGAATAGAACCCTTGGTAAACTTCCCCTCGAAACAAAGCATCGCCTGGAAGAACTTTTGGATAAAGTTCGGGAGGAATTCACACCTGACGGATTGAATTCTAAAGACAGAAAGAAGCGGCGCAGAGCTTTGGAAAAACTCTCTACAAAGTATCTCATCGAAGAATTCGAATGGATAATAGACGGACGCAATCTGGGCTTGCTCTCTGATTACATGGACGCTTCCAGAACCGGAAGGGGCTATGCTTTCCCAAAACACCTCAGGGAAACCGTCTGGGAGCTGTATAAGGCATTCAAAACACATCTCGAAGATAGGGGCTATGAACACTTTTCAGACCGCCGGACAAATGCTCTCAATTATCTTTATGCCGGTCAAAGCGAACTGGAGTTCGACCATGTCATTATCGATGAAGCACAGGATCTCCCTTCCGTTTCCCTTTCTATTCTTGCCGAACTGGTAAAAGAACCAGAAGGACTCTTCCTTGTCGCTGATAACGGACAATCAATATACTCAAGAGGATACACCTGGGCAGAAGCACATCCCAAACTCAACCTTCAAGGCAGAACAGCCATCCTCGAACGCAACTATCGCTCCACAAAGGAAATCGATGTAGCTGCTTATGATATTCTTACCCCAAACCAGCTCGAACAGTTCAAGGTTTCGAGAAGTGTGATGAACGGCCCGATGCCCCTTCTCATCAAGAACGCATCACCGGAATCCGAAGCCGACTGGATATACAATTTCGTCCGGCAGATGACCGCGCACTACCGCATGGGAATTGGTTCGGCAGCGATTCTCGTACCTGCCAAAAGAGCAGGGACTAGAATTGCAGGACAACTGACCAAACTCGGTCTCCGGGCAGAATACTCCACAAGCGGATCCCTCGATATCAGCACCAACACCGTAAAAGTACTCACCATCCACACATCCAAGGGAATGGAGTTTCCCTTCGTCGTTCTAGCCGGCTTCGAGGAAGGCACCTATCCAACACCGGATAATTACGACAATCACGAAGTATATCTCGAACAGTTCCGTAACTCCCGAAGACTACTCTATGTTGGAATGACCCGTGCCATCAATGCACTTATGTTAATAATACCCGAAGACTGCAGACACGAAGCACTGTGCGGACTGGATGAGGA
>CAYRQP010000019.1:0-36501 GCA_964426545.1 uncultured bacterium
CACTACCGCAACCGGTTATTAACATTTAAGCCGTTGGATAGCTGTGCATCTGACGAGGTAAAGAGAGATAGCCAATGAATGATAATCAACTGATAATCTATCAAACCAAAGATGGCATGGTCAAAATTGAAACCCATTTTGAGAATGAAACGGTATGGCTTAATATTGAGCAAATAGCAGAACTGTTTCAAAGAGATAGAAGTGTTATAAGCAAGCACATAAAAAACATTTTCAGTGAAGGTGAATTGACGGAAACTGTGGTCTGTGCAAAATTTGCACTAACCACTCAGCACGGTGCTATTGCGGGCAAGACTCAATCAAGAAGTGTAAAACACTACAATCTCGATGTAGTTGTTTCAGTAGGTTACAGGGTGAAGTCTCATAGAGGTGTACACTTTAGAAAATGGGCAACAGCGCTTATCAGAGAGTATCTGATAAAGGGGTTTGCAATGAACGATGAACTGCTGAAGGAGGTTGGAGGAGGAAGCTATTTTGATGAGTTAATGGCTCGGATTCGTGACATTCGTTCAAGCGAAAAGGTATTTTGGAGAAAAGTACTGGATATTTATGCTACGAGCATAGACTACGATCCAAAAACGGAAGAATCGCTTCTGTTTTTTAAAACAGTACAAAACAAAATGCACTGGGCTTCGCACGGAGAAACAGCAGCCGAGACCGTATATAAGCGAGTGGATTCAGACAGAGAACATATAGGACTAACCCATTTCAAATTGCAGGTTCCTACAAAGAAAGAAGTTGAGATAGCCAAGAATTATCTCACTGAAGCTGAGTTGGATATTTTAAACAGAATGGTTACCGCTTTTTTGGAAATTGCAGAGATACAAGCATTAGACCGAACACCTATGTATATGGCAGATTGGATTAAACAGTTAGACATATTTCTAAAAATGACAAATAAAGACATTTTACAGCATTCCGGCACGATCAGTCATCAAGAAGCGATTGAAAAAGCTCATAGCGAATATGAAATCTACAAAGAGAGAATAAAGAATAGAATCACTCAGGTCGAGAAGGATTTTATCAGGCAAATTGAGAATAAGGCAAAAGGACTGAAGGAAAATAAAGAGGAAGAACAACATGCCGACTGATTTTACCTATAATCTGGTTGCTGAAAATCCCAACAGCACGGTAGTGGCAAAGTATCCACTGGAGAGTAGTGGTGTGCGGGAACCGCGTGCTACGGACTACCAAAGTGAAGATCAATTAGAAAAAGCCTTTATAAAACAGTTGCAATCACAAGCCTATGAATATCTGCCCATCACTGATGAAGATGCTCTTAAGAACAACCTCCGGAAGCAACTTGTGAAGCTCAATAGTTTCACTTTCAGTGACGACGAATGGGAGCAGTTCTTTGCAGGTGAACTTGCTAATCCGAATCAGAGCATTGCCGAGAAAACGACCACTGTTCAGGAAGATTATATAAAGAATCTTGTGCGTGATGACGGTACGGTAAAGAACATCTATCTGATAGACAAAAGGTATATCCACAACAACAGCCTGCAGGTAATCAATCAATATGCTACCGATGATGGCAAACGGGCCAATCGCTATGATGTTACAGTGCTGGTAAATGGTCTGCCTATGGTACATATAGAACTTAAACGCCGCGGTGTGGCTATTACCGAAGCATTCAACCAGATCAATCGTTATCAGCGGGAGAGTTTTTGGGCGGCAAGCGGACTGTTTGAGTATGTGCAGTTGTTTGTAATCTCCAATGGCACTCGTACTAAGTATTACAGCAATACCACCCGTGCCAGACATATTAAAAAGAGAGGAAACACCGGGACAAAGAAAGGTAAACGAACAAGCAATAGTTTTGAGTTTACCAGCTGGTGGGCAGATGCTACAAATAGACCTATCACTGATTTGATTGATTTCGCCAAGACCTTTTTTGCTAAACATGCACTGCTCAATATCCTGACCCGTTATTGCGTCTTTACCTCCGAGCATGACCTTCTGGCAATGCGTCCCTATCAGATACTCGCCACCGAGCGGATATTAAGCCGTGTTACTGTAAGCACCAACTACAAGAAACAGGGTACGGTTGAAGCAGGCGGGTATATCTGGCACACAACAGGGTCGGGAAAAACACTGACCAGTTTTAAGGCAGCTCAACTGGTAAGCAAATTTGACTACATTGACAAGGTGCTGTTTGTGGTTGACCGCAAGGATCTGGACTATCAGACAATGCGGGAATATGATAAGTTTGAAAAAGGTGCCGCTAACAGTAATACGAGCACGAAGATCTTGAAAAGACAGCTCGAAGATCCCAATGCCCGCATAATCATAACCACTATTCAGAAACTGGATTGGTTTATAAAGCGAAATGCCCGGCATGGGATATTTAAGAAGCATGTAGTACTTATTTTTGATGAGTGTCATCGTTCACAGTTCGGTGATATGCATACAGCGATTACAAAAACATTCGAGAAGTATCACCTTTTCGGTTTTACCGGCACACCCATTTTCGCGGTGAATGCTTCTTCGGGCAGACGGCCGGACCTGAAGACTACAGAGCAGGCATTCGGTGACAAACTGCACACCTATACTATCGTGGACGCTATCTCAGATAAGAATGTACTGCCGTTTAAGGTCGATTATGTGTCCACAGTCCGGGAAGCTGATGATATTGAAGATAAGAAAGTAAGCGCTATTGACAGGGAAGCGGCACTCGCAGCTCCGGAGCGTTTGGCGAATATTGTACGCTATATCCGGGAGCATTTCGACCGGAAGACCAGGCGCAACAGTTATTACATGTTGAAGGCGCGTCGTTTACGCGGATTTAACTCTATTTTTACTGTCTCTTCAATTGATGCTGCAAAGAGATATTATGCAGAGTTCAAGAAGCAGTTTAAGGATCTCCCAAGTGACAAGAAACTCAAGGTGGCGATGATCTACAGCTTTGGCGTGAATGACGATGACTTCGACGGTATGATAGATGAAAACCCCGAGGATACAACCGGGCTGGACGCAAGTTCAAGGGATTTTCTGGATAGTGCTATTGTCGACTATAACAGGATGTTTGGTACATCTTTCGACACCTCCTCATACAAGTTTCAGAATTACTATAAAGATGTGAGTGACCGGGTGAAGAATCGTGAGGTTGATATTCTGCTTGTGGTCAATATGTTTCTGACCGGCTTTGATGCCACTACTCTGAATACTCTATGGGTGGATAAGAACCTGCGTCTACATGGTTTGCTTCAAGCATTTTCCCGCACCAATCGTATTCTGAACCGGGTTAAGACTCACGGCAACATTATCTGTTTTCGCAATCTGGAGCAGGCAACCATCGAATCAATCTCACTTTTCGGAGATAAGGAAGCCTGCGGTATTGTACTTCTGAAATCCTATGACGAGTACTATAACGGCTACGAAGATGGAGATAAAGATGTCCGCGGGTACGTGAGCCTGGTCTCGGAGCTTCAGTCAAAGTTCCCGGTTGGAGAGCGGCTCTTGGATGAGCAGAACCAAAAGGACTTTGTTAACCTCTATGGCACGGTCTTGCGGGTACGCAATATCCTGGTAACCTTTGACGAATTTGTAGGTAACGAGATATTGAGTCTACGCGATGTTCAGGATTATCACAGTATTTACATTGACCTCTATAATGAACTGCGTAAGCCGGAGAAGGCGGATAAAGAGAATATCAATGATGATCTGGTTTTTGAGATGGAACTCATCAAGCAGATAGAAATCAATATCGACTACATTATGGAACTTGTGAAGAGATACCACGAAGACAATACCCGAAATAGGGAAATAGTGGTTGATATCAATAAGGCTATCGACTCGAGTGTTGAGCTGCGCAACAAGAAGGACCTTATCAATCAGTTCATTGCTTCACTTGATGCAGGTTCAATGATTGATGAGGATTGGCGGAAGTTTGTGGATAAGAAAAGAATTGAAGAACTTGATGAGATTATCAAGGAAGAAAAACTCGACCCTGATGCAACATATACCTTTGTAGGAAACGCTTTCCGGGACGGCAGAGTCTCAACTACCGGCACGGCAATAACAAAAGTTCTACCACCGGTATCACGATTTAAAAAGGATAGAGAGCGTACTAAAATACGAGAGAGTGTGCTTGAAAAATTAACACGTTTCTTTGAGCGGTTTTTTGATATTTCCGGAGGAGAATTTACAGAGTGAGGGTACTTTATCGCTCCTTGTTTGAGAGATTGTGACAGATATTGAGAGCGGTAGTTGTTAATGGGTATAAGGGTGAAATGCGAAAGAACCGGCTGTCCGGATATTCCGGGCAACCACTAACTAAGCACAGTGCCGTACAGGTGAAGTAAGGTGTCAGGTGTATTTATGAAAGATATTGCAGTTATTATCCCGTCCTTCAATGATGAATCGGTGCTGCGGCATTGTCTTGATGCATTGAGTCTGCAGAGTTTTCGGGAGAGAACTGAGATTATAGTTTCTCTTGACGGTGGGGAACCATTGTCGAATGAAATCGCATCGAAGGCAGACAAGGTCATCCACTGCAAACACAAGGGACCTGCATCTGCAAGAAACAAAGGCTGGCGAGGAGCGGGTCCTGATGTAAAATACATTCTCTTTACTGATTCTGACTGCAGGCCAGAATCTGACTGGGTTGAGGTAATAGTCGAAAAGCTCGAAGCCGGTGCAGATGGAGTGAAAGGTACCTACTCATTCGGCGGCCTAAAAGTGATTCAAAGACTGGCACAGGTGGAATTCGAAGAGAGGTACATAATTCTCGGGAAGAGAAAGACAATAGACCTTGTCGATACCTACTCAGCAGGTTTCCGCAGGGAAGCTCTTGAAGCAGTCGATGGATTCGACGAATCGTTCCCTTATCCCGACCATGAAGATGTGGATTTGTCATACAGGATGGTGGCAAAAGGTATGAAACTTGTATTCGAATCGTTTGCTCTTGTAGAACATGTACATAGGGACACCTGGTATAAGTACTTCAGGATGAAGATATCGAGGGGGAGATGGCGGATGAAGGTCATAAGGCGATTCCCGGAGAAAGCCGGGAGTGATTCATATACCCCGGTCTGCCTGAAACTTCAGATACTTCTATGTTCGCTGCTGTTGCCTGCTATCGTACTTTCTTTTTTTCATCCTGTATCCATTATTTACTGGATTGCTTTGTATTTATGGACTTCAATCCCGTTGTTTACGGTATCGCTCCGAACAGATCAGGGAATGGCATTTATTATTCCGCTCTTTGCACTTTGGCGCGGGGCGGCTCTGCTTTCAGGAATGTTATGGGGTATATTTAGCCGTCGAAAGGCGGAAAAATGAGATTTGCCCCTGTTCGGAAAGCTGACAGAGTTCTGAGTATACTGCTCGTTCTTGCAGATGTCATTGCGATTCCCCTCACGGTTGTCCTCTCGTTCGTCATATCCTGGTTCTTTCGGGAACATGATTTCTACACTCTTATAACAAACGGATTCATATACTCAGTTGCTATACCGATTGCAGTCCCTGTCTGGCTGATCACTTTTGCCGTGAACGGACTCTATTATCCGCGAAGATACCTTGGAAGCATGGGAGAAGTGCAGAAACTCATAAAAGTACTTATCTATCTGCTGGTTTCCCTAATGGCTGTCTTTTTTATTGCAAGGATTGAATATCCGAGAACCACATTGGCCGCATTCGTTGTTCTGGCACTGCCGATAGCAAGCACTATGCGGATACTTGCGAGAAGAGTCTCACAGGCGCTGGCACCAGTGAGAGAAGTTCCGAGGTTCCTTGTTGTCGGAACCGGACAGGTCTCCGAGCGCGTCATTCAGGCAATCGGCAAACTCCCGGGTAAAGCTCCTTTCGTCGCCGGAGTTCTCACTGCAAATGGCGGCGGGGTTGAAGAAGTTGCCGGGATTGCAGTCGTCGGTGATCTGAGCGAGATCTCCGCTGTATGTGACAAGATGAATATAGATGAAGTGTTCTTTGCAGAACCGGAACTCGACCGTTCAGTGATGCTCGATATCATATCATCGATTTCCAACCGTGCAATACACTTTCGTCTTGTGACAGATCTGTTCGAGATAGCGGTGAGCGGTACGGATATAGATGACCTTGCCCGGCTTCCGATAATCGAAATCGGTCAGGGGAAGTCCGGTTTGATGCATCGGGTTGTAAAGAGAGCCATGGATATCACCCTATGTACTTTGCTCATCATAGTGTTTTCCCCGTTTCTGCTTGCCGTTTATTTAGTTCTACTCTTTAGAAGAGAGGCCTCGCCTTTATTCAGGCAGACAAGAGCCGGAATAGACGGCAGACCATTCACTCTCATTAAATTCAGAACCATGAAACCCGAAGCAGATGAATATGAAGTTGCTCCGGTCGAAATGAATGACCCCAGAATTACGGGTTTCGGTAGATTCCTGCGTCGAACAAGCCTCGATGAACTTCCGCAATTATGGAATATTCTCAGAGGGGACATGAGCCTTGTAGGACCCCGTCCGGAAATGCCGTTCATCGTAGCGGATTATAAGAAGTGGCAGCGTCACAGACTCGATGTAAAACCCGGGCTTACAGGTCTGTGGCAGATAATGGGCAGGAAAGACCTTCCCTTGCATGAGAATATCGAATATGACTTCTATTACATTCGCAATCAATCGATCATGCTCGATATCGCAATAATCATACGCACCATATCTTCCATAATCAAAGGGAAGGGTGCATATTGAGATGACGGTTGGTATTATTCTGTCGATAATCTGCATGACATTCTCAGGCGGACCTGACAGGCTGGCAAATGCATGCAGCGGTGTGTCAGGCGGCGAAGACATCTTCTCATGTATCGAAGCACCTGCCTGCCTTGTACGCCTTACCGAGAATGAATATGCAGTCTACGTTCATGCATGGGGTGGCGAGGTCAGTGAAGTAGCTGCAATATCTTCTTTCAAGACAGAACATCTCGATCTGGCAGGGGGTGTGGAGTGGAGCGGTGTGAATACTTCTCTCGATATCCTAACAGCAGTTATCTCTGTCGCAAAAACTCTGCGGGGCAACCCCATCGGGTTCATGAGCGGAATATTCGGACCGAGTATCTCCATGGGTGCAGGCTTGGATTTCGAACATACCGGGAAAGAGGATGAGAGTACATCTCAATTAAGTGCACTTGCAGGAATTCAATTCTCGGTATTTCCCACAATCGCAATGGGAGCACAGATCAGCGGATTGACATTATACAGTACTGAAGATGAAGAATGGGACCCTATAGCAGAATACGGCATTACGTGCATCTTCGACAGAAACCTGAAGGTACATCTGACCGTATTGGATGAAACTCTATCCCTCGGAGCTGATCTTGCAGTTACTTCTGATTTGACAGTCCGCAGCGGTTCTGACGGTTCGGGTTGGAATTTCGGGGCATCGCTGGATACGGGGGGATTCACCGTCAATTACGGAGTTTTTCTTGAGACTGATGCCTGTACTCATTCACTCGGAATAATACTCAGAAGCGGGGGAGTGCAGTGAAAATACTGAATGTTTTGATACTGCTCCTGATGTTTGCCGGTCTCCTGTCCGGTGCAGAAGCAGATACCAATGAAGACTGGATAGTGGATTGGAGTTGTCTCATATCAGCGGAAGGATTCGGGGGATGGCTTGTTGACCGCCCGGTTCTCGATTCAACATCGATGGACGCGGCTCTTACGCTTGAAGCTGAATACCCGGGAGTCACCCTGACTGCAACCGGGGCTTTCAAGGGTGATTCTGCAGGAACGGCAGAACTACGCAGTGCTTATGCAGGAGTGACCTGGCCGGGAACGCCATGGATTGGTATTGAAGGTATCTATCACACATACACTCCCTTTATCATGGGACTGCATGGTGCTGTTGTAGAGTGGGATATGCTGAATATCGAAAACCTTAGTGGAGCTGGGTTCTCAGCAGGTGGTATCCTGGGATTTTCAGGAAGATGCCGGCTGATTCAGAATGATGACAGCACTTCACTTACCGATGTCTCGATAGAATCCCCGTGGCTTGGATTCGTCGGGCTTGAATACAGAAGACTGCATCTCCATTGGGATTCATATTCGGAAACACCTGAGTATGTCCTGAATCTGCTTGTGGTTGATTCCGACCTGCGATATCTGAAGCCTTATGTGATGATAATGGGTTCGGATGATGCGGGGGACGGTGATTGGGGTCTGTTGGCTGAAGTACGGGGAATAGAAGTATTCGAAACCGGCTGGGGAGATGCAACCGTTGTACCTTCCATGGAATTTGCCGGTACTGACTGGACACAAAACGGTGGATTACTTGCTCCGGGGCAGCGAACTCTCCGACTCGACCTATTGATAGAACCACAGCGTACAATGACTTCATTCGGCTTAGCCGGAATGTATGACCTGGAGGATGATTCTCGCACCGGAGCATCCGTGAGAGTTTCCATGGTCACTGAAGCATCGATTCGGTATTCTGCTGATGCATTATATTATTCGCGGGAAAGATGGAGCGGAGACATCGGAATGCAGTATAGAAGCATGGATGCTGTCGCTGGGTGTAAACTGGGTCTGTATCCTGACAGTACTCGGATTACGGCAACTGCCGGCTATACTCCGAGGAATGATGTGTCGGGTTGGATTTTAGTATCGGCAGATGTCGCTGATTCGCCCAATCCGCTCTGTGAGTTGAATACCGCTGCAGTTATCGGTCCCGTGGATGGTGTTTTTGGAATAATCTGGGACGGAAACCTGGTAAGATACAGAATTGAAGTGAGGGGATTGATCGATGCGCTGTAGATTGGACTTATTTAGATATACCTTCATATTACTATTTTCGGTATCTTTAATGATTGCCGGCTGTGCAGCTTTCACGCCTTTGGAAAGGCCGGCGGTTTCAGGGGATGAACTGATTATCTGGATGTCGGGTGCTGTTTCAGTTCAGGTAATTGGAGACTGGAACGAGTGGGGCGGCATTGAAAGCGCAGGTGGTATCTGTAACCCGACTGAAGGAAGCATGATAGTGGACGAAGCCGGGGTCTGGAGATATGAGATTACATCTGAATTATCCGCAGGCAGATACAGATATGCATTTCTCGTCAACGGCTGTGAAATCATTGGTGATCCGGAGAATCCGGAAACAGCTGTTTATAACGGCATTACAGTTTCAGTACTCGTAATCACACATTAGCGGGAAGGATTTTCAGTGGCATCGGTAGTATTCAAAGACATTAGCAAGACATACAATAATGGTGATGTGCTGGCTCTCGGCAGTTTCGACCTCGAAATCAATGATGGTGAGTTCCTGGTTCTCGTGGGACCCAGCGGATGCGGCAAATCTACAACATTGCGGGTTCTCGCAGGACTCGAGATACCAACTACAGGCAAGATGATGATTGGCGAGCGGGACATCACAGATGTGAAGCCGCAGGACCGCGATATAGCAATGGTGTTTCAGAATTATGCACTGTATCCGCACATGACAGTATTCGATAACATGGCATTTTCACTGAAGATGAAGAAGTATCCCAAACAGGAGATTATCGATAATGTAAATGAAGCTGCTGAAATATTGGGTATTGCTGAGTATCTCGAGCGGAAACCCCGCGAACTATCAGGCGGACAAAGGCAGAGAGTCGCTTTGGGCAGAGCGATTGTCCGTCATCCGGCAGTATTCCTTTTCGACGAGCCACTTTCGAACCTTGATGCAAAATTAAGGGTACAGATGCGTAATGAACTAAGCAGGCTGCACACAGTTTTGAAGTCCACGATGATATACGTGACGCACGACCAGGCAGAAGCCATGACTCTCGGGGACAGGATCGTAGTCCTTAAAGATGGAATTACTCAGCAGATTGCGACACCGCTGAACTTATACGACTATCCGGTCAACAAATTTGTTGCAGGATTCATTGGAAGCCCTGCAATGAACTTTCTGAATGCCGTTGTCGATCACAGGGGACTTATTATAAGCGGAATCCGTATAGAGACTGACCGGGGAGCAGGAGTACCGCACGGGGAATATGTATTCGGAATAAGACCGGAAGATATCTACCCCGAGGATGAAGGTATCTTTAAGGGAGATGTGGAAGTTGTGGAAACTCTCGGCAATGAGAAGATCATATACATTGACTTCAAGGGTACATCGATGGCAGCAAGGTGTAAACCTACCACGGAAGCTAAGCCCGGCTCTGCGTTCTCCTTTGGATACGATTTATCCCGAAGTCACCTGTTCTCGATGGAAGGCACCAGGATCAGGGAATGGTAATACGAATTGTATATTCGTTTTTGGTAGCTCTGGTTCTGAGCCTGTCACTTACTCCGCTCTTCAAACGCATTGCACTTAGATTCAATCTGGTCGATAAACCCGGAGAAAGAAAAAAGCATCTTCTGACAACACCGCTTATGGGCGGTATGGCAATATATCTTGCTTTCGCACTTGTATTGGCATCAGTACTGCTCATCGGTGATTCGTATTTCTTCGAAACAGATGACACTCATACACAGGCATCACTGCAAGATACAATGGCAACGGAAGAAATGTCAATTGAAAGTACATCCGATGGCAGCAGTCAGAATGATATTCAAAAGTCCATTTCATGGCAGACAATTTATATCCTGATGATTGCCGGCGGGGGGTTCATGGCGGCGACGGGACTGCTCGACGACAAGTTCTGTTTTTCCCCGCTTACAAAAATCATCCTGCATACTTTTTCCGCGCTTGCTGTTGGATTGGCATTTGTGATTAAGGGCGCTCTTCTCGATATCTTTATGACAGGGAGCAGTATTGCATGGCTTGCGGCACCGCTTACAATCATCTGGCTGGTGGGAATTACAAATTCACTCAATCTACTCGACCACGCAGACGGTCTTGCAGCAGGAGCCGGAGCAATTGCTGCTGTATTCTTTGCAATTATCAACGCAAGGGCGGGGAACATGGAAATTGCTCTTGCAAGCGGTGTTCTTGCAGGTGCCACATTGGGATTTCTGTTTTTCAATTATTCACCAGCATCGATTTTCATGGGTGATTCCGGAAGTAACATGCTTGGGTTCATTCTCGGCATCATAGCCGTTTTAGGTGTCTACACCTACAGAATTTCCAACCTGGCAGACCCTATCAGGGAGATATCGATACTTGCGCCGCTTCTTGTTCTTGCAATTCCAATAATGGATACGGTATTTGTACTTCTATACCGAAGAAATGCTAAAGTATCCCTGTTCACTGCTGATAATAATCATATCGCCCACAGGCTGATGAGACTTGGTCTTTCTCATCGGGAGGCAGTGCAGGTATTACTTGTTATTGCTACTCTGATGGGTATTCTGGCATTGCTTCTTCCCACACTTGTACTTTATCAGGCAATATTGCTTCTCGCTCATGCTCTTGGAATATCAGGACTCATATTCTTTTTCATTAAGCGTGCCGAAAATAAACATGAACGAGGATAGTCAATGAAGAGTACCGCCAGGAATATTCTTCTTGTACTGGCATTTACAGTTGTTATAGGTTTCATACTGTCTTTCTACTCCAAAGGTATCGGTTTTCCCGAAAATCTGCAGGGATGGGTTACTTATATTGGAGTATTGATTCTCGGTGTCTGCGGGATAGCCGTAGTGATTTATCTGAAACCGCACGATGTCGAGCTGATCCCTTGGCTGCTTATTGCTTTTGTCATTCTTGCTATTGCCGCATCATCATTCATGGTAACAATGAACAGCCGGAACAGTGTTCTCATAAAGGAACATGCTATAATCATCGGTGCAATACCCATTCTGTTTCTGCTGATTATCCTCATTGCAGGGGGTTCTGAGATTGCTGTATCGAGAGTCACGAGCAGCCTTGCATTGTCTCTTTTTCTGTTGGTCGCCTGGATTGCCTTCATGCACTATCAGGGTATTCAGTCCGTGAATGGACTGCGTTATATCTTCTATACAGTTGCCCTGATCGGTGTTGCCGCTTCAATAGTGTTCATATTCAGGGAAAGTCATGTAAGAATAGTTCTCTGGGCGATAATGGCTTTTACTACCCTTGTTTCTGTATACGCGATATTTCACTCATACGGAATCGGAATATTCCCCTGGGACAGCGGACTGATGCGAAGCGGAAGAAGCGCAAGTTCGATGGGGAATGCAAATCTACTGGGCAGTATTGCAATGGCATCTATTCCCGTCGGAATCGGTCTTCTCATGAGTACATCCATCCGGATGAGATCGAGGATTAATCCCAGGTGGTTTTATACCGCAGCATTTACCTTTGGAACCATCTGCACATGGGGTATTGTCGCAAGCAAAACGAGAGGTAGCTTTATAGGACTGATTGCATTGGTTATTCTCGCTCCTTTCTCGCGGTTTATAAGAAAAGGCGGATGGAAAACACTGGCAACAGTAGCCGTAATAGCTCTTTTCGTTGCTGCGAGTGTTGCCGCATTGAGCGACCGCTTCGCAGACCTTGGGAGGGATGGACTGGGTATATTCGGTGATACCGAAGAAGTAAATCAGGTTGCCGCTGATGCACAGGAGACAGGCACCCTGGGAGTGCGTAAACTGATTTGGACAGGCACATTCAACATGTTTGTTGATAAGCCTTTGACAGGATGGGGACCCGGGTCATTCCAGATAATCTTTCCTGCATACAGGAACCCGTCCTATCATCTGATGGGGGTCAGCCACAATACACTGCATGCTCACTCCGAATATCTCGAGATTCTCTCCGACATCGGCATTATTGGTTTTGCACTCATCATTGCAGTTGCAATTTCACTCATTCTCATATTTCGCCGGAAAAGAGAGTTTACGGGACTGGCTGAAGAACCTTACGCATATAGCTGGCTAAAATTTGGTTTGTACGCCGGAATCATCGCACTCCTTGCGGAAGCATCTGTATCCGTTGCACTCAGATGGCCGCCTTCGCTGCTGTATCTCGCTCTATTCATAGCGTTATCACTTGCATTGATTCCCTCGAACCGCCGCAGAATAAACGCTTTATTTGCACTCCCGTTCGTGCTCATCATGCTGCTTCTGATAATATTCGGTGTAAAATACTATCGTGACTGTGAGCTTGCAGGTAAGTATCTCTTTAGTGGTAAGGACGGTAATCTTGCCTATGTCGAGCAGTTCAGGGGAGAAGCTTTCGAGTATGCAAACCGGTGGAGTGCAACCGGTGTTCCAGATTATGCAAATATCGCAGCCAATAAATTCTCCGACGCAGTCAAAGTAGCAGACCTTGCAGTCGAAGGCTGTACTAAATGTGTAGAAACTTATGACGGTGAGCTTGGGGGGTGGTATGCCCTCGGCAGTTCATATCTCAACAGATCGCTTCTCTATGGTGGTGTAACTCCTGCTCTTGCACAGATTCTTGACATGGATACCACTTCGTATTACAACCCGCAACTTGCGGAAGAGTATGTTCTCCTGGGAATAGCAGCCTATGATTCACTGCTTCTAAGGGCTCCTAATTACGCAGAAACCCATAACAACCTAAGCATGGCATGGTTGAGGATTGGACAACCGGAGAAAGCTCTGAGTTCCATGGTGACGGCATACAATCTATATGCGCATAATCGCACCAATTACATACTGCAGCTGGCGATCATTGCACCGGCTGTCGACAATCTCGATGCAGTCCGATTAATCTGGATATCTACTCCTGAACTTCCGGGTGGATATGTACTCTCGGATGACCTTGAAAAAGGAACTAATGTAATTGCATCCAAATTAGTTTACAGCGGACTCTGTTTTAATATTTTTTCTGAAGTTGCGGACAGCCTGGCAGGATCATTGTCGTTACTGGCTACTGAGTATTACCAACCGCTGGCTGCCGGGATTAATGAGGGAATAGAGATACAAATGGATGAATTGCAGAAATCACTTGATGTATCGAGGAGGTGGGAGCAGGGAAATACTGAAGGATTACTCGAGGAATTTGACGCAGTAAAAGATATTCTCGACATACTTCCCATACAGAACGCCGTATACGGAGCTCTGCTTACCGAATCAGGAGATTCCGAAGGCAGAGAGATATTGATCGGACTTTCGAATGAACTGATTTACACATGTTTCGACAATGTTTTGCACTGGCCTTTGAATGGGCATCTTCTCGATTACGCATTTGCAGATATACAGAGAACAGGCCTTTTGAATGAAACTGACAGAACTGACCTTCTCAATCTGGAAGTCCAGGCTCTTATACTCGACAGAAAATTATTCAAGACAGTTGAGATGCTTCTATCAAGCCCCCTTTATGCAGAACATATAGATCTTGCTGTATTCGAAGAACTCAATTCTCTCTGGAAGTGGATAGGGGGACCGCTTTACTGCTTACGGCATCCCGAAGAGGCATCTCTTTACAAGGACAGCACCAATGTACCGAATGTTACTCTTTACGGTTCATTTCTACATGGGCTGAATGAGTATATAGACGACCGGACGGAGTTATATCCGGAAAATCCTGAATTCAGAATGCTGAAACTGAAGTACTTATACATACTTCTACTGTCATTCTATATGGACACCCCCCAGGTATCGCAGGAGCAGAGCGAAGAAATGCTTAGCGGGCTTCAAAAGGCAAGAACTGATATCGAACTTATTTATGGCAGCACTGATGCGCTGTATCAGACGAACAGGATACTGTCAGATGCGACTGAGATTGCATCGGAATTCCGGAACGCTGAATATGAGTCGTTGATACATGCACTCGCATCGGATATAAGAACAGGTAATATCAGACAGTAGCACCCACTTGGCAATTATTTGAATATGCTTTAGATTTCTCCTGTTCACACTGACTTAAAGACTGAATAGGTCTGAAAGGTGGGTTATGCCCGCCTTTAATTTTTATATGGAGTTTTCATGCAGTACGACGAAATAAAAGAGATAGTAAAGAGTATAGCTGACGAAAATAATCTTCTGCTCGTTGATTTCACAATGGTTCAGGCGGGGAAACGAGTGGCAATTAGAATTCTGCTCGACAGGTACGGCAGAGTCACAGTCAGCGAATGTTCTGTGGTTGCAGGAAAAGTGAGAGATGTGCTTAACACTGACAGTTCTTTTTTGAATGAAAACTACATGCTTGAAGTAAGTTCTCCGGGTGTAGGCAGGGAGTTGTCCACAGAAGTTGACTGGCAGAGAAGTATTGACAGATATCTCAAAATTACACTCGACGATGATACGGTATATGGAAAACTCATCAAGTATGTAGATAATATGTTATATTTAGATAATAACCTTCAGATTTCAACTTCAGATGTTAGAAAAGCGATAGAGCTGCTCGAACAGGATTATAACGACAGGGAGACAGAAAGTGTCCGATGATTATGAAAGAACAGAAGCCCTAGCGGCCATTGTCAGGGAAAGAACAGGAATAAACAGAGAACTTCTTGTAGAGGCTCTGCGATGCGGATTCACGGCTGCTTCCGAAAGAAAGTACGGGACACCGCAGGATATCAGGGTACACTGGGACCAGAGGTCTGAAGATGTTCAATTCGAAGCTTTCAAGACGGTTGTCAAGAAAGTAGAGCCCGGTATGAGCCATGTGCAGACAACAAGGACCGAGGCAAAGAAAATAGACCCCGAAGCAAAACTCGGCGATGAAGTTGGTTTCCCGGTCAGTATTACTGATTTCACAAGGGGGGCTGTAAATGTCTTTCGGGCTGCATACCAAAGAATTTTGGGACAGGCAGAAAGAAAACAGGTTTTTAAGGACTATGGTGACAGGATTGGGCAGTTGATTCCCAGATGTAAAGTCCGGCAGGTTTACAGAGGTGCTGTCAATGTGGCAGTTGCCGGAAGCATCGAAGCAATAATTCCATACGAAGAAAGAGCAAGAAACGAAGAATTCCAGCAGGGTGATACAGTTCTTCCAATACTTTTAGAAGTGAAAGAACCAGAAACTGACGGTCCTCAACTGATACTCTCGAGAAGAGACCCCCGGTTGGTGAAGAGGTTATTCGAACGGGAAGCTCCTGAGATAGAAGAAGGTGTTGTCGAGATAAGGGCAATTGCCAGGGAAGCCGGGGTTCGAACTAAAATAGCAGTTGCCAGCAACGACGGCCGTATCGATGCTGTGGGGACCTTCGTCGGGATGAAGGGCATAAGAGTTCAGTCTGTAATGCGGTCTTTGAATGAAGAGAGAATAGATATCCTGCCCTGGACTATCGACAGAAACATACTGGTGACCAGTGCACTGCTTCCTGCAACCGTACTTAGAGTTAGCTCCAGAGATGAGTTTAGCGATGAAACAGGTGAGATGGAAAAAGTTCTGACCGCTGTAGTATCAGATGACGAAGTGGGCAGAGCAAAAGGAAGCAGGGGACACAATGTAAGGCTGGCGGGAAGACTTGCCGAATGCAGAATAGAAATAGAAGAAAGTTCTGTATGGGAGGCGAGAAAGTACTTCGAAGACATGCTAGTCATCAACATAGGAGATGTTCCTGGAATAAGTGAGAAACTTGCTCAGAAACTAACAGTTGCCGGATTCGATTCAGCCCGGAGACTTATTAACGGAGCAAAGGATAGAGTCCTCAATGTAAAGGGACTTGGAGAAGCCACCTACAAAAAGATTCTTGAATCCGCCATTATTAAACAGGAGGAGCAGGAAGAGTTTGTCAAGGGTGAGATTGAAAGAGCTGCGGAGGAAGAGCAGCAGAGAACAGATGAAGAGCTGGATATTGAAAAAAACAACTGATTCAGATATACTTATCGGAACTGTACGGTGAACATGAAAGCAGGTAGGGACTTTGGTTAAGACTAAGAAGAGCGATAAGAAAAACAGTACTGAAAAGACACGGGTATATGAAATTGCCAGAGAATTCAATCTGTCCAGTGAAGCACTTATCAAAATATTATCCGAATTAAGTATAGTCGTAAAGAGTCACATGAGTGCACTGACTGATTCCCAGATTGTCAGTGTAAGGAAGAAGTTCGAAGAAGAGAAAGCAAAAGCAAAAACACAGACTGCAAAGAAATCTCTAAAGCGTCGGAAAAAGAAAAAGAAGAAAGTAATCCGCGCAGAAGCAAAGAAGAAAGTGAAGACCACTCTTGCCAAAATGGACTCACAAACGGGTAAAAAGAGGAAGAAGGACAAGAGAAGATACAAGGAAGAAAAACAGGAAAAGCATCTCGAAAAAAATCTGGAATTAGAGAAAGTCCGTGCTGAGGAAGCAGGTACTGTAAAAATAACTGAGTACACCACCCCGTCTGAACTGTCAGACCTGATGGGGATAACCCTGAATGAGGTCATAGGCAAGTGTCTCGAACTTGGTGTTATGGCAACAGCAAACCAGAGGCTTGATGCGGAGACAATTGCCATTATTGCCGAAGAGTTTGGTTTCAAGGTTGAAACAGTCGGACGATATGGTGCTGAAGAACTGGAAGATGCACGCATGGATTCAGGTGGGAAAAAGCAGGATAGACCGCCGATTGTTACAGTCATGGGGCATGTTGACCACGGGAAAACTGCACTGCTCGACAGAATAAGAATGGCAAATGTCATTGAGTCGGAATCAGGCGGTATTACACAGCATATAGGTGCTTATGTCACTGAACTGCCCGGAGGAATGAAAATCACCTTCATAGATACGCCGGGGCACGAAGCATTCACGGCCATGCGCATGCGCGGCGCTCAGATTACTGACATAGTTATACTAGTGGTGGCGGCTGACAGCAGAGTGATGCCGCAGACACTCGAAGCTATCGATCATGCACGGTCTGCAGATGTTCCGATAATTGTTGCTATAACAAAAACAGACCTGTCGACTGCCAATACCGATTTCATCAAGCAGGACCTTGCTTCCAATAATGTTCTTATCGAAGACTGGGGTGGGGATATACTCTGTTCGGAGGTATCCGCTTTGAAGAATGAAAACATGAATGACCTGCTGGAAAAGATACTTCTTCAGGCTGAGATGATGGAACTCAAAGGGTGTCCTGACAGGTTGGCCAGGGGTACAATTCTTGAAGGTTCGATCGACCAGCGCAGGGGCATCGTGGTAAATGTGATAATCGAAGACGGCACATTGAATAAAGGTGACCATTTCATCGCAGGATATACAGGTGGAAGAGTGAAGGCAATTTTCGATGGACATGACAAGGAACTCGACAGCATCGGACCGGGTTACCCCGCACAGATACTCGGATGCAACGATGTCCCAGTAACGGGTGAATCGATAATTGTCGTAGAGTCGGAAAGAAAAGTGAGAGACGTAACAAGACGCCGAAAAATAGTCCAAAGGGAGCGCGAACTCCATGCCCTGAAGAAAGTAACCCTCGAGGATTTCAGAGCATTTGCCACCGGAGAACGCAGCACACTGAATCTTGTTGTAAGGGCAGATGTTCAGGGAACAGCGGAAGCAATCGAAGATATGCTTTTGAAGCTCAGATCTGATGAAGTCGATGTAAAGATTGTGCATAAGGGTGTCGGCGGAATAACAGAGACGGATGTTAACCTTGCAGTTGCGTCGTCAGCCGTAATCATTGGCTTTAGGGTTCGTCCTGACATACGCGCCCGCGAAAGCGCAAAAGAAAACAATATCGAGATAGCCATTTTCAGTGTCATTCACAAGGTCGAGGAGACTGTCAAGCAGGCGTTATCAGGACTTCTTAAACCAACAGAAACCGAAGATTTCCTTGGTTCTGCTGAAGTGCGTGACACATTCAAGGTGCCTAAGGTGGGAATAATTGCTGGATCTTATGTGATTGCCGGGATCATCAGACGGAATGCAAGAGTCAGACTTGTCCGGGACGGTGTCGAACTCTGGTCGGGTAAGGTCAGCTCCCTCAAACACCTGAAGGACGACAAGAGAGAGATCAAGTCAGGATATGAATGCGGCATTGGTCTGGAAGGCTTCAACGACATAAAACCGGGTGATGTAATAGAATCATTCGAGATCGTGTTCATCAAACGCGAGTTAGACTGACAGACAGCAGATCATGGATGAAAGAAGAAGAGCACATCTAGCTGAAGAGATAAGAGCTGTACTCTCAGAAGTGATTGTAAAGAGAGCATCGGACCCCAGGCTTCAGTTAATCACAATTACAAAGGTAAAACTGTCGCGTGATGCATCTCACGCCACAGTATTCTATTCGACCACGGGGTCTGAAGAAGATCGTACCGCGTCCACAGTAGCTGTAAAGCGTGCTTACGGATTTCTGCGTAAAGCTATTGCATCAGGCATTAGAATGAGAATTGTACCCGAACTCTCCTTTGTTCACGACAACACTGTCGAAGAGGGTGACAGGGTTATCGATATCATCAACGGACTGGATGACAATTGACAGATACCGGGCGCACCTATCTTCTCAATAAATCAAGAGGCATTACTTCGAGAAAGGCTGCTGCAAAAGTTGCATCCTACTGGAAATTCAAGAAGTACGGCCATGCAGGAACTCTCGACCCCGATGCAGAAGGACTCCTGATTGTACTGATGGGGAATGCTACCCGTTTGTCTCAATATCTGGTCTCACACAGAAAGCGGTACAGATTTACGCTTGTAGCGGGTATTGAAACAGATACTGATGACATGACGGGCAAGGTAATCAGTGAAAGCACATCAAAGGGAATTACACGAGATGACTTACTGAAGGTCATTCCCGGTTTCACAGGTGATATCACTCAAACTGTGCCTGCGTATTCAGCGGTAAAGATAGACGGTGTGAGATCGTATATGTTGGCAAGGAGCGGGTCTGCCATCGATACTCCGTCAAGACAGGTATGGACAGGTGACTGGAAAATCGGCGGAATAACAGAGAACAGAATAGAACTGGAAGTATCCACAAGTTCGGGTACGTATGTGAGAGCACTCGCAAGGGATATAGGACGGGCTCTTGGAACATTTGGCACCGCCGATAGTATACTTCGGATTTCTATTGGAGAATTCGACATAGCGGAATCAGCCTCTGAGCCTGACAATCCGGATGCTCTTCTCGATATGGCTGAAACCCTGAGAGGTTATCGGCGAAGAATCCTGACACAGCCGGAAGTAATCGAGATAAAACACGGACGCACCATAGACTCCTGTAATGAAGAACCTGAAACAATTGCACTGAATGATGAGAACGGCCTGCTGGTTGCAGTTGCGAAAACAGAAGGTCAAATTGTGAAACCTGTGTGCGTATTTCCATGACGAAGGACAGATTGGATATCACAGGTAAAACTCTGGCAATAGGCAGTTTCGATGGAATACACCTTGGTCACAGGTCAGTCCTGTGTACTGCATTGAAGCAAGATACCGATGCAGCGATGGTCTGTTTCGAACCACTGCCAAGACAATATTTCGGGGGAGATTCATGGAGAAGACGGCTGACAACAATCGATGAGCGAAATGCAATACTGCATAAGATGGGCATTCCGCCTGCTGTTCTTCTGCCTTTCAATGAGGAGACAGTCGGACAGACTCCCGATGAATTTCTTTGCAGGCTCCTTGAAGAAACACGATTCAGGACACTTGTTGTCGGGTATGATTTTCATTTTGGACATGAAAGAAAGGGTACAGTAGCTCTCCTTAAAAGCTGGTGTAACACTTACAGGAGAAAAGTTATTATTTTACCATCCCTGGAGTCCGGTGGGATTCCGGTTAAGAGCGAAAGAATTAGAGGGCTTCTTGAAGCGGGAAAACTGAGTGAAGCAAACAGTCTTCTCGGATACTCCTATTTCGCCACAGGAGTTGTTGAAAGAGGCAGGGGTGTAGGCCGTCGTAATGGATTTCCTACACTGAACATAAGAGTCGCATGCAGCAAACTGCTTCCGCCGCCTGGAAGTTATGTTGGTGCTGTTAGACTCAGGGATAAGGAAACACCGCTTCCTGCTGCTTTGTTTGTACCAAAGGGTGCACAGGGGTACATCGAGGCACATCTACCGGGTTGGTCCGGTTCATTTTATGGCAGGACTGTCACGGCAATCATATTCGAATGGTTGAGGGGTGTTGAAGATACGAAGAGTAAAGAAGTTCTCACAAATCACATCGAAGGCGATGTCGAAAAAACAGAAATGAAGGCAAAAAGTCTTATCGAGAGGGAGGAATCCGATTAATGGCTGTTACTAAGAAAATGAAAGAAAAGTGTGTAAAGAAATTTGGTGAAGATGAAAACGACACCGGAAAAACAGAGGTTCAGATTGCAATAATTACTGATAAAATTATAAATCTGACGGAACACAGAGACAAACACCCCAAGGACAATAACTGCATAAGGGGACTGCTCATGCTTATCGGGAAGAGAAGAAGGCTGCTCAATTATCTGACGAAAACAGATATCGAGCGTTACCGAGAAGTGATAAAGGACCTGAAACTGAGAAGATAGTACCAATGAATCTCCGGACCGACAGGACTGGTCCGGACAGCAGCGAAGAAGCTGCAGAACTAAGGAGAAGTAAGGAAAAGAATGATACAGATTGTTGAAAGAGAAATCGCAGGAAGAACACTTAAAATCGAGACCGGAAGAATGGCTAAACAGGCAAGCGGAGCGGTATATGTAACTTATGGAGGCTCAGCTGTTCTGGTAGCTGCTACTTCAGGGGGCTTGAGAGACTTACCATTCTTTCCCCTTACAATGGAATACAGAGAAAAGACTTATGCAGCCGGAAAAATTCCCGGTGGATTCTTCAAACGTGAAGGAGCCCCCAGGGACAAGGAAAAACTTACTGCGAGGCTTATGGACAGACCTCTAAGACCACTTTTCCCGGATGGATACAAGTTCGAAACGCAGGTATACTGCATGGTTCTCAGTTCTGACGGAGAAAATGATCCGGCATTGCTTTCGATAGTGGGAGCATCAGCCGCACTCATGATTTCCGACATCCCGTGGGACGGTCCCGTCTCTTCTGTGAAAATAGGGAGAATCAACGGCGATTTCATAATAAACCCCACAGTCTCACAGAGCGAAGAGAGTGACCTCGATCTGGTTGTTGCCGTTCACGGCGGCGATGTCGTCATGCTTGAGGGTAATGCATCGGAACTTCCCGAAGATGTAATTCTCGAAGCAATCGAAACAGCATCCGAAGAAGTTGCGGAGATCACTGCAATGCAGATGGAACTTTACGAACTCTGTAAACAGGAAAAACACAGTTTCGAGAAGTTCGAAATTCCTGTCGACATTCTCGAACATGTCAGGAAACAGGCTCTGCCGGCATTCGAAGCAGTTTACGGCAATGGAGAGAAGAATGCTCTGTCTGTAGCGGGAGACACAATAAAAGAAGAGTCATCTGATGCTTTCTCGGGAAAGATTGATGATGATTTTACCGAAGCTGACCTGAAAAAGTCAATATCAGAAGCTGTCTATCAGGTTGAAAAGGAATTCGTCAGAGATAAGATTCTTGTTCAGAAGATGAGATACGACAGGAGAGATGCCGCTGATGTTAGGAAGATCACATCGGAGATAGGTGTTCTTAAACGCCCGCACGGCTCTGCACTGTTCACACGGGGCGAAACGCAGGCCCTCATTACAGTAACTCTCGGTTCTGCCAATGATGAGCAGAGAATCGATGCACTTCTCGGTGATTACACAAAGAAGTTCATGCTGCATTATAATTTCCCTCCATTCAGTGTTGGTGAAGCCCGTCCTATAAGAGGACCGGGCCGCCGTGAAATAGGTCACGGTCATCTCGCTGAAGTAGCTATATCGAAAGTACTTCCCTCACCCGAAAAGGGTTTCGACTACACCATAAGAATTGTATCGGAAATACTGGAATCGAACGGTTCTTCGAGTCAGGCAACAATATGCGGCGCTTCTCTTGCACTCATGAATGCAGGTGTACCCATATCCGCACCGGTAGCTGGAGTTGCTCTTGGTCTTGTTGCGGATGGAGAAGACTATGTAATTCTCTCCGACATTGCCGGAGTCGAAGACCATCTTGGCGATATGGACCTTAAGATTGCGGGTACAGGAAAGGGAATCACCGCAATTCAGATGGACCTCAAGGTCGAAGGCATATCATTGAAGATGCTGAAAGAAGCCATTGAAAGAGCAAGAGTCAACCGGAACACCATACTCGACAGCATGAATGAAGTGATCGATAAACCGAGCGATACAATGAGTGAATATGCACCGAAAGTTGTGTCTGTAATGATAGACACTGACAAGATCGGTAAACTCATCGGACCCGGCGGCAAAAATATCAGGGGTATCCAGGAAGAAACCGGTGTTGACATCAGTGTTGATGATACAGGTAAAGTGACAATCATGTCAGACAACGGAGAAGCAGCTGACAGGGCTCTACTAATGGTAGAGGGCTCAGTCGGATCGGCAAAGATCGGAGTCATCTATGACGGTGTTGTTGTAAATATCAGGGACTTTGGTGCATTTGTCGAAATCATGCCCGGAACAGATGGACTTCTTCACATCAGTCAGATCGTTGAAGAACGGATAGATCGAGTGGAAGATGTCCTTAAGATGGGACAGAAGGTAAGGGTAAAGGTTAAGAGTATTCGTGATGACGGCAAGATAAACCTCATTATGAAGGGTATCGACCAGAACACTTAATGGCGGATGATATGACCGTTGAAATTAAAGTGGAGATTCTCTGTCATGCAGGGGATCTTCCGCTTCCCGACAGGGCTACAGAAGGTTCGAGCGGCGTGGATATCATGGCGGCAATCGGACTCGGCAATGAACTCATCATTCAACCTTGGGAAACCGGGCTCATTCCGACAGGGTTGAAGGTTGCAATACCACCCGGTTATGAATGGCAGATAAGACCAAGGAGTGGGAACGCGCTAAAGCACTCTGTCACAGTTTTGAATACTCCCGGGACCATAGATTCAGATTACCGCGGTGAAGTGAAGATAATACTCGCAAATCTCGGTAGAACTCCCTTTGTAATCAGACACGGAGACAGAATAGCACAGGCGGTCCTTGCAGAAGTGCCTGTGCCTGAATTCACCATAGTCGATGAACTGCCGGGCACAGAGCGCGGAGAGGAGGGGTTCGGCCATTCTGGGAAATAAGAACATCATCTATGTCTTCACTGCAATCGCAGGAATCCTGCTCTGTATCTCATGTGCTTATACACTTACCGGCAACCTGCCTGCACATCTTCAGACAATAATAGTAGTTCCTGCCCGAAGCCAGGTTGCCGAATACGGACTCGGACCCGATTTGACATCATATATTACCGAGGACTTTGTCAGCAACGGCAGGCTGGCAGTTGTTACTGCAGATGCATCCTGCAAAGTTGAAAGCAAAATCACATCATGGGCGCGAACTCCGTATTCATATACTTCCTCGGAAGTAGTCGAAGAATACAAACTGCAGGTGAGAGTAGAAATCACGTTCACGGATATCATTGAAGACGAAGTGATATTAAACGGGGAAAATATAACCACATGGATAGTATATGACCCTTTGAATGAAACAGAATCAGATGCCCACATCAGACTCTTACACTTGTCTGCAGAAGATATTGTGGACCGATGCCTTTCAGGCTGGTAGCAAGTGACTAGAGCAAGTTCAGGAGACCAGAGCAGTCTTACAACATTCTCTCTCATCATATTTGCACTTATCCTCGTATTCATAGTACTGGGATGGCAGGTGTATTCAATGTACTTTCGAGGACCTGCACAGGTAACCCGTTTTATGGAGATCATGTGCAGGAATGCAGGTCGGAACAGTTCTGTCGAAACAAAGAGAGTCAACCTTGTCGAACGCTGCTCCGCAGTCAGAATCAGCGGGAATACTTCTGTCCACGGATTGAAGTATCAGGACTCTACCTACTTCGAAGGTACAACATTTACAATTGTCTATTCAGACACTCTTGAATTACCCGGCTTCCCATCGATAACTCACACTTTTCATGTCGGGAAAGACCTGGTGCTGATCGATGAGTAAGATGATTCAGCATTGGCGCGAGCGATATCCGAAGAGGAAAACAAGCGGCAAAGTAATTCTGTTCATTGTGCTTCTGCTTCTGGTCATATTCTTCATTACCCGGGCAGGTGTTCTTGTGGATGAGTTCGGAAAACTATTCTTTGATACTCCTGAGAGTCAGGAGGAAGTGCAGGAATGAAATACAGCATCTTCGACGCACATGTGGATACTCTGCTTGCAATAAAGAATACTGAAGAATTCACTAAAGGGAACTCTAGAACTCATCTGGATCTACCTAGAGCAGTAAATGCAGGAGTGACACATCTTGTAACAGCTGTATGTGCGGACACAACTCGAAGAAAGTCACGGGAGAAGTGGTTGCGCGGCATTGCAAACTATAGGGAACTGAGGAATATAAGTGACATCAAACTGTTGCTGATGGTTGAAGGATGCAGTGAACTGTACCGATCAGAAGACCGCGATGAAATCATAGAGATGATGTCCTTTGCATCTCTCACCTGGAATGGGGAAAATGAACTTGCCGGCGGTATCGGAAGTAAATCCGGATTATCCGAATCAGGCAGGGAGTTCGCACTGAAACTCGCAGATAGTGATGTGATTCCAGATGTTTCCCACCTATCCGACAAGTCACGCAAAGACATTTTCGAACTTGACATTCCGCTTGTAGCGACTCACTGCAATTGCAGGGCATTAATGGATGTTCCACGAAATCTCCCGGATGACGACATAAGGGAGATAGCAGACAGGGACGGAGTTATCGGTGTTTTGTTTTACGACAAATTCCTGGGTGAGAACTCGGACATAGACACAATCATCGATCATATGGAGCATATAGTCGAAATTGCAGGTATCGAATATGTCGGCTTTGGAAGTGATTTCGACGGAATTTCGAAACTCCCATTGGGAATTACTGACTGTTCATCCTGGCCGGATATATTCGAGAGAATGGCTGGAAGAGGCTGGCATGAAAATGAAATACAGGCAGCATCATCAGGTAACTGGATGCGGGTCATCGGACAGAAAGAGAAGGTTCAGAGATGAAAATCACAATGACTATCCTGCTGATTCTGACGTTTATATCGGTAGCACAGACACCCTTTGAATTTGCTCTCGTGCAGGAACTCGTTCAAGGAAGTCCACGCGTTAGTACAATAAGAATCGCAATAGACTATGGTGCTCCCGAACCCGGAAGAACAGAGCTCGAAATAGCCATGAGGGGAGCTGTAACGTTTTGCGGTGAAATCTGCATCTATCCTGAAGGTGAGAGTTATGGAAATCTTCTTCTCACAGGCGATTCTGACTATACAGGAGAGATATCGGGTGCTTTGACAGACCGGCTCTTCGATGCGCTGCTTAACTGCCTTGGGGATTTTCCGGGGATGAACATAACTGACCTTTCGCTTGACATGGTCTCACCCGATGGAATGAGCTGGATTGCTTTGGAGTGTCGTATCAGCCGGATTGACAGCCTGCAGAATAGACAGTTGAACCGGACAGATTTCTGGAAAGGAGTCACTCTGCGGGAAATAGAGATTTCTACCGCGGGATTCACACCAATGTACAGGTCTCCGGCGCAGATAATACAACCCGTTTCCATAGATACTCTCTCTGCTATCGGCACTCCCATTATATACGATACTCAACCCTGGAAATCACTTGTTCTTCCCGGATGGGGACAGATATCATCAGGGAATGGTCTTGGATGGATAAATATCATAGTCGAAGCAGGGGGGGCTGCTCTAATCATCGCAGGCGAGACTGAGGTTGGATGGACTGTTCTTGGTGTAAACCATATCATCAGTTTTTTCGACCTCTTCTGAAACGGGAGTAAATTGAAAATATTCCGGGCTATCCTTCGAGTTATCATTGCACTGGGGATACTGCTGTGGTGTATCGGTCTGGTAATGGGTACGGGTTCGAAACAGATCTGGATGATAGCCCGGTACGGGATATACTCATCCGGCAGTGCTCTTCTCATAGCATTTCTTACGCTGCCTTTTGGAAATCTCGGACCGCCAACACGGACAGAAGTAAGGAAGTGCAGAGACTGCACTCGCCCTGCTATATACGGTTCCTTCTTCTGTGCCTATCACGACAAAGTCAGAAGAGAAGAAAGAGAGAGAGACCGGGTACAAAAGTGAACTCCCGCATTCGAAAATCAGGAAATTCTCCTTCAAAGTACATTCTTCCGGTAATCCTCATTCTCTCATTGTCCGCAGCATTATTTGTGAGATTTAACCGTGATGAAAATGCCCCACCGGAATATGTCGAGACAGGAAGGAAGGTAACCTGCCTAGGTACATTCGGTACATTCATAGTCATTGCTGATTCTGCAGATTCAGAGCGTATCCTGAATTCCGTCGATTCACTTGTCAGGCACCTTGAAGTCGAAACAGGCAGGTTCGCACATGGAGAACTGAGTCAGATCAATGAGATGGGCATTGCTGTACTTTCGGAGTGTTCTGAAGATATCTCCTTTCTTCTCGAACAGTCCTTATACATCTCGAGTATCACAGATTCTCTCTTTGACCCGGCCATCGGAGCTTTATCTGAATTGTGGGGATTTCCCCTCGACCCGCACCTTCCGGACTCATCCGAAATAGACTTAATTCTCCATATTTCAGGAGTCGCCAATCTTGAGATAGTCGGTGATACGATAAAACTGAAGTCGGCCGCGAAACTCGACCTCGGAGCAATAGCAAAAGGCTATGCTGTCGACCGGGCATATTCTCTGGCAATGGAACTGGGAGCACAAGGAACCCTGATTGAAATCGGCGGTGAGATCAGATGCGGAAGCACTGACAGAGTACAGCGGGAGTGGATCATAGCATTGAGAGATCCGGAGAGTTCAGGCATATTACGCACATATAGCATGAATGAGGGTGCCGTTGCTACTTCAGGGACTTATGAGAGTTCTTTCGAGATTAACGGCAGAAGATACTCCCACATAATGAATCCGTTTACAGGTTATCCCGAAGAGGAAGTTCTTTCAGTGACCGTGTTTGCAGATGACGCATACATTGCCGATGCTCTGGCGACTGCCATAGCCGTAGGCGACGCACCTTTGGCGGAGACTGTTCCTGATTCACTTTACTCAAGAATTATTATCATCGATGAAAAAGGCGGGGTAAACGAAATCGAAGGCGGACAATGAGGAAAGCGGAATATTTCAGAAGAAGCAATGGAAACTGGGAGTGTCTGCTCTGTCCGGTGAAATGTAGCCTCTCGGAGAAAAACCCACTCGGCAGATGCAGAGTCAGATGCCTCGAAAACGGTATTCCTTCATTACCCGGTTACGGTAAGTGCGTTTCCCTGTCCATAGATCCGATTGAGAAAAAACCCCTGTATCACTTTCATCCGTGCACATCAGTATTCTCCACAGGACCCGCAGGGTGTAATCTTAAATGTGATTTCTGCCAGAACTGGAGCATCTCACAGGAACATGATGTACCGGCAAGATTTATAGAACCTGCAGAACTTGCCTCCATGGCAGTATCACAGCGAAGCTCCGGAATTGCGTTCACATATACCGAGCCGACAATCTGGTATGAGTTCATTGCTGACACAGCCCCACTTGTCCGTGAGAGGGGCGGATATGTTGTAATGGTCTCCAACGGAATGATAAATCCCGACCCGCTCGACAACTATCTCGAATATGTATCGGCATGGAATATCGACCTGAAATCCTGGAATCCGGACTTTTACAAAAGACACTGTGCAGGGAACAGGGATGCAGTTCTTCGGACAATCCGTCGTATCGCAGACTCAGAGTCCCACCTTGAACTTACATTTCTGCTCATACCGGGAGAGAATGACAAACCGCAGGAATGGGAGGAGATGGGAGAATGGATTGCTGAACATTGCGGCAGAACAACAGTACTACACATTTCACGCTATTTTCCAAGATATAAACTAATGGCACAACCTACTCCATACGAAACAATGAAACAGGCTGAAGAGGTGTTCAGCAGGAATCTTCCTTTTGTCTACCTCGGCAATGTTGCAGGTGAACAATGTGAAACCCGATGCCCTGTTTGCCGTACTGTCCTGATTGAAAGAAATTTCGGGATGATGCACGCTTACACAAAACCGGACGGGAAATGTTCGAAGTGCGGATGCATCACAGGAATAGTGACCGATGACAGAGAATAGAAGTCTGGTGCAGAACTATAAGTACTTCCATCCAGCAGACATCATTCTGGTGCTATTCATCACCGTGATAATAGTGATTGCGATAAAGGTGTCGGATGAATCCGGGAATGATGCCTTCGCTGCTGAAGTCATGATACCGGACTCTTCATTTACATTGCCTCTGGATACTGATACTCTACTTTCTGTGCAGGGAAGAATGGGCACCCTGATACTCAGAGTCGAAGGCAATGCAGTCAGGGTAGTAGAAGCACACTGTCCGGGACAGGACTGCGTGAATTCAGGTTGGATAAGCGAAACCGGCGAATCAATTATATGTCTGCCGTCAGAAATATCAGTGCATATCGGAACAGTAGGAGACGATTATTCCCCGGATGCCTTTACATACTGATTTCAGCGGTTCGAATATTCCGTAATCGCACTCTTCAGAATCGAAAGCGATCGGCGCATCTTCTCCTCATTGAGTACATAAGCAATGCGGATTTCATCAAGACCAAGTCCCGGAGTCGCATAAAACCCCCCTGCAGGGGCAATCATCACAGTTTCATCATCGATACTGAAGTCAGTCAGCATCCATGCTGCAAAATCATCTGTATCTGCAATCGGAAGTTTGATGGCTGCATAGAATGCACCTTCCGGTTTCCGGAAGAAGATACCTTCTACATCCTGAAGCGCTTCAATCACAATGTCCCGTCGTGCCTGATACGTGGAAACAAGTGATTCGTAATACTCAGAAGACAATGAAGAGTACATATCAGCAGCACCGTATTGAGCGAGAGTAGGTGGACAGAGTCTTGCCTGACCGAATTTCACGAATGCTTTCATAAGGTCAGTATTCCGGGTGACAAGGTTGCCCAGGCGCGCTCCGCAGGAACTGAAGCGTTTCGAGATTGAGTCCATGACAACGACCCTGTCAGATATGTCAGGGAAGTCCAGCAGTGAAATGTGTTTCCTGCCGTCAAAGGTAAAGTCACGATAAACCTCATCGGAAAGCAGGAAGACATTCTTTTCTTCTGCAACGGAAGCAAGAAGTTCGAGTTCCTCCTTCGTCAGAATCGTGCCTGTCGGATTATTCGGGTTGCATATCAGGATCGCTTTTGTCCGTTCAGTAACCTTTGAAATGATATCTTCTCTCGATGGTAGATGATAGCCGTTTTCAGCATGAGATGTAACGGGAACGAGATTAATACCGGCAAGGGTTGCGAACCCATTATAGTTTGTATAGAATGGTTCGAAACAGATAACTTCATCACCCGGATTCGCAACTGCCATCAGGGCAAACAGGACAGCTTCGGAGCCACCGGTGGTTATCATGATTTCATCCGGCGTTAATTCAATTCCGTCTCGGGAGTAGTATTCGCATATTGCTTCCCTAAGTGCGGGTATGCCGATGCTGGGTCCGTATGCGAGAACAGTACTCATGTTGGAGCGCACCGCATCCCAAAAGTTCACAGGTGTCGGTATGTCAGGCTGTCCGATATTGAGATGGTATATGCTCTTGCCGGTCTGTTTCGCCTTGATTGCATGCGGTGCAAGTTTTCGGATGGGTGATGCCTGTATCGAGTCCGCTCTTTCACTGAACAGCATTTTAATCCTCTCAGATAATGTTTATGTAAATTGCAGAATGGACTTCCAAAGTCTATATTCAATCATAACATTTTGCAACTGAAGAAAGTAGTATGAGTCGTGATAATAAGAACGGTTGAACTGAGCATCAGTGCTGACATCCATACAAATGTGGCTAAGTATCTGAAAGCTGCATCGTTGAACCCCACGCCTGATATTGTCATATTCCCGGAGTTATTCGCAACGGGGTTTCGTCTCGATACCATACCGGAGATGACAGGAGAATTCGAAGACATCGAAAATTCTGTTCTGTCTGCCTGTGCAAAAGAGAATCAGATATGGCTCATTGCAGGAACAATTCCCATGCGCTGCGGAGTAGAAATCTTCAATACAATGCCGGTATTCACCCCGGGGGGTGAAATGGTTTATAGTACACAGAAGGTCCATCTCTTCCGGAACATGAATGAAGACAACACCTTCACCCCGGGAACTTCCGGCGGGGTGTTTGATTTAGGAGAGATAAGGGTCGGCGGACTGATATGCTACGACATAAGGTTCCCCGAACTGGCACAGAGATTGACGATAAAAGGAGCGGAAATACTGTTCATCCCGGCACAATGGCCGTCAGGACGAATTGGATTGTTCCGTTCCTTCCTGAAAGTCCGAGCGGCAGAATCACAGGTATTCTGTGTGGGCTGTAACCTCGGCGGCAAAGACCTTGGAATATTGTTCAACGGCGGGGGCGGGGTAGCCCATCCTGCCGGCAGGATGATTAAGGGAACTCTTGTTGATGAGGGGATAACTGATTATAAAATACGAATTGATGATATTGGAGATATACGGCAGAAAATAGACTGTCTCTCGGACCGCAGAACAGATGAGTATTGGAGTAGTGATGCCCGAAACTAATAATGTAAAACACGAAGACAGAATCAAGACGCTTGCAAACTATGCAATTATCATATTGGGCATTGTTGCGCTTGGTGCTATTTTCCAATTTGCTGCACACATATTCATACCGATAACCGTAGCCTATTTCTGTATGCTTCTTCTAAGTCCTGTCGCAGCAAGAACAGCGATACATGTAGACAAGTTCCTATTTAAAACAAAAGCCAAATTTGGCAGATTCCATAAGAGCGAAGAATCGCAACTGGTAACGGCATTTTCCATCATCTTAGTACTTCTTGCATTTTCAATTGTTCTTTTTGCTTTCTTTCTGCTCCTGCAGGGACAGATTAATATGATCGTGAATGAAGCCGAAAACATAATGGACAATGTGGTCAATCCGCTGAAGGAATGGCTTCAGGGTGCCGGTGTTTTGGGTGATGCTGATGCAATAAGCACAAAAGTCGAGGAACTGAAGAACTCGGCAATTCAGTTCATACCGACTGCTGTAAAACCGGTTATATCAGTTTTCTTTACCTTTGTGTTTATAATATTTCTTACGATATTTCTGATGCTCGGCAAGAGTAAGATCGATTCGAAACTTCTGGATACCTATCATGAAAAGAGCCAGAACCTCATTGATGTCTCTGTCTCGATTGAGAAGAACATTCGAAACTACTTACTTACAAAACTCATTACGAGTTGCGTAACCGGTGTGAGTATTGGATTAGTATTACTCATTTGGCTCCCGCCCGGTTTTGCATTTCTTTGGGGTCTTATTTACTTTGTAATGAATTTTATACCAATCTACGGCTCGATGATCGCAGGTGTTCTTGCCGTACTATATACAGTTGCTGTAAAAACAGGAGATCCCGGCGGAATACCGGCGTATTTCTCAATTGTTGGAATAGCAGCTGTTAACATATTGGTTTCAAATGCACTCGAGCCGAAACTCATGCAGTCTAAACTGCCCCTGGGAGCTGTCAATGTGCTAGTATCTGTCATTATCTGGGGATTCCTCTGGGGAGCCTGGGGGATGTTTCTTGCCGTTCCGATTGCCCTGTGTTTCAAAGTCCTTATTGAACATGTATATGGTAAATGCTGGCTCACAATATTTATGGAAGCATAATTCAAGCACACAATGAAAGGTATCGAATGAAAACACTCTTTACTTTACTATTAACTACACTGGCATTAACCACAGTAATACATGCTGATGAGATAACACTGACATGGAGTGCTGAAACAGATGCTCCGGAATGCAAAACAAGTGTCTTTGGTGATTACTTCTATATTCCCGGAGCGCCCAATACAGGCAGACCCGGAGACCCATCACTTCCGGCGGCTCCTGTCTATGCAGTCCTTCCACATGGAGCAGTCGCAGATTCGATAACAATTACGAATTCAGATTCAGATGAACTCACGGGCACATACGACCTGAAACCAATCCAACCCGGTGTTCCCATATCCACACCTGAAGCATTCCAACCAATCGATCCCAATCCTGATGCTTATCGAACATCACTGAATCTCCCTATAGCCCAAATCACCGGACAGGGGACATTACTCGGCTACAACATTGTGAACCTGATAATCCGCCCTATAGAATGGAACCCGCAAACGAAAACCACTGTGTTTACAAACTCACTGACAATAACAGTTCACTACCACTATGAAGACATCGGCAACATTCCAATGGGCAGGGGGGAAGCTGGTACAATATTCGCTGAAAACACAGTAGAATCATTTGTCATTAACCCGGGTGATGTCCGGTCATACTCGTTACCGACTGTAAGAGCATCAGACCTCGAATGGGGTGAATATCTCATTATCACTCCCGATTCCATGATATCAGTATTTGAACCGCTGGGACAATTCAAAACAATGAAGGGCATTCCAACCGAAATAGTCACTACTGAGTATATCAGCACCAATTACACAGGAGTGGACGAAGCCCAGAAACTCCGTTTCTTCCTAAGTGATATCTATACCGGAACACCGCCCACATTTATACTACTCGGCGGAGACACCCCACTCGTACCGCACCGCAACTGCTGGGCTACAGCAGAAGGATACATGGGGGACCCGGCTGCAGACATCTACTACCAGGACATGAATGACACGGCACCCGGAGCCGATAACTGGGATGCGAACGGAGACGGCATCTGGGGTGAAATAGGTGTCGATGTGATGGACTACCAACCGGATTACATAATCGGCAGGGCTTCAGTCGAGAACGGCGCACAGGCAAATATCTTTGTCAATAAAGTCCTTACCTATGAGAACTACGTAGCAGATGATCAGAGAGATACACAGCCCTGGAGCAATTCGATGGGTTTCACGACATCAATACTTTGGAGCAGTCCTTACTGCCCTGGCAGTGCCGGCAAGGAAAAGGTCGATACACTCTACACTCCGGACGACTGGCACCCTATCACCAAACTCTATGAAAGCACCGGCTCGCAGAGTTATGCCGCTACAATGGAGATGCTGAATCTCGGGATGCAACTCGTCAACCACGCAGGACACGGAAGTGAAACAAGTGTCTCGATTGGTTCCTGGAGCAGTCTTTCCACAAGTGATTTCATGGGACTTATCAATATTTCAACGAACAACAGAGTCAGCATCTTTAATACTATTGCCTGTAACTGCGGCGGTTTCGACATCACCACCTGTCTGGCAGAAGCCTGGATACGTTCTCCGAATGGCGGTGGATTCTGCATGATGAACACGAGATACGGATGGGGAGAACCATCCGAACCGGGTAATAAGTGGAGTGAACTCGTCGACCAGGAGTTCTTTGCGAAGTTCTTCAATGAAGACCTCTATAATCTCGGAGCAGCACATTCGATGGCATGGAATGAATTTATAGCACTGATTCCGATAGACACCCATTACGACTGGATAGCGAAGTCGATAACACTCTTCGGTGACCCGGAACTTCCAATGAGATTAGATGTCCCAAGCGGCAACCTTGTCATAGATGCCCCGGATCATATCACCCACGGTTCAAACACCTTCACAGTAACGGTATCTGATGATGATGGTCCTGTAGAGAATGCACGCATCTGCATACTTCAGGGACCCTGGGATGAACCTGAATTATATGAAGTGGGTATAACCAACGCATCAGGACAGGTCACCATGAACTTTACAGTCGAAGACGGTGCTGACACCGCAGCATTTACGGTATGGTGCAGGAACCGTGCACCAGTAACGACTGACCTGAGCGTCACAACCGGTATTTCCGTAGCACACTCATTCACAAACGAATTTCACCTTGATGAACCATACCCGAATCCTGCTGCAGGAAGTGTATCATTCAAATGGACGCTCTCCGTTGAACCCGGCCAGCTGGAAATATTCGACATTAGCGGAAGAATGGTAGCGATTGTCGGAGACAATCTCCAAGGAACAGGAACAACATCCTGGAATCTTCGAAACAATGAGAATAACGCGGTGCCACCCGGCATTTATTTCGTTCGTTTAACATCAGGCAACAGAGAGTCAATCAGAAGAATGGCAGTTCTTCAGTGACAGCCACGAATCAGCTCTTAATCTCTGTAATTCTCTTGATGCTTCTCTTGATTGCCTGTGACAGCACCGATGACCCAAGACCAATTCTGGAGATATCGACCGAACGTGAATGCCGTGCCAACATGAATGCACTCGCGACCGATCAGGCAATGCACCGAACCAATTACGGAAGATGGGCAGTCTCGATAGATGAGCTGGATATAATGATAGGCAGGCAGTGGTCACTCAGCTGCCCGAAGTCATGTGACGGATATATTAACGAAGAACTTGAAGACGGTTACATTCTAACTTGTCCAAATGGACATGGTTCAGTCAACACAGGAACAAGGAGCTGGACAAGGGCTACCCCTTGACTTTTTTAGATAATTTGCTAATGTAATCCATCCTCGGTGGGGCTGTAGCTCAGCTGGTATGAGCACCTGACTGGCAGTCAGGGGGTCGCGGGTTCGACTCCCGCCAGCTCCACCAGAGAGAAATACCCGGTCTCATCAATCCGTATGACAGGTGATTTTATTATTATTTAAGACTTCTTTAAGGGGTTGCCGAACTACTTATCATTAACTATTTTACAACCCTGTTTGGTAATGGAAGAAATTGTCAATTCAAAAAGAAATGGAGAAAAGAATGACAAAAGCTGATATCGTAGCCGCAATTGCTGAGAAGCATGATGTTGACATAAAGAAGAAGGACATCGCCCTTGTGGTTGAGTACTTTATTGAAGAGATAAAAGACGCTCTCTACGCAAATGACCATGTGGAATTACGGCGTTTCGGAACATTCAAGGTTGTTGAGAAGAAAGCCAGACCTGCCCGTAATCCTTATGCTGAAGAAAGTGTCTGGGTACCGGCACATTTTGCTCCTAAATTCAAACCATCCAGAATCCTGAGGGATAAGGTAAAGGAAGCAGCAAAGAATGCCGAGTGGTAAGAAACGACTAAAGAAGAAGATTTCGACTCACAAACGTAAGAAAAGAAGACGGGCAAACAGACATAAGAAGAAGAAAGTCTAATTGAGAATAGCAGTTATTTCTGACACGCACATTCCAACACGACTGAGAGAGATACCATTAAGAGTTATCGAAGAATGTGTAGATTCAGATTATATCATACATTCAGGTGATCTGGTTGACTTTGATATTATCAAAGAACTTAGCCAATACGCTCCGGTAAAAGCCGTAAAAGGTAACATGGATGCTTACCAATCGTCTGCATCACTCCCTGAAACAGCAATTCTTAAGTTAGAAGGATTCACAGTATGTGTCACACACGGCTCAGGAACCCCGTACAAACTTGCGGACAGAGTCCTGAATAAGTTCGAAAACGAGAACCCGGATATCATTATCTTCGGTCATTCACACGAGTTTCACCATGACAGGAAAGACAATGTAATCAGACTGAACCCGGGCGCGGTCTCAGGAACAAGAGGACAGTCTACAATGGCAATCCTAACACTCGAAAAGGGGAAGGAACCTCAGGTAGAGAAGATAACAATCTAAATCACCAATGTGCCCCCGTAGCTCAGATGGATAGAGCGTCGGCCTCCGGAGCCGGATGCATGGGTTCGAATCCCGTCGGGGGTACCATTACTGTATCAGCATCTT
>CAYRQP010000020.1:0-30601 GCA_964426545.1 uncultured bacterium
GTCCTTTTTATAAAAGGCCGTGCGATTTTCGGGACACGAAGAAATCATGTCCCTATACAGAAGGCCGTGCGACTTACGGGACACGACTGAAGTCATGTTCCTATACAAATGGCTGTGCTATTAAGGAAATACGATAGAAGTCGCTTTCATTTAACATTGAAAATCCGGACTTTACATCCACGATTACAATGACATATCAGGATTTAACCTTGAAGAGATTGGACAGTCAAACTGGAAAACTCCCTGCCTTCGAGGTTGTTTTCCCAGGTCGTATCTTGCCGAAAGCGACACAACCAGTATTCGCTGGCGGGAAGATTTTGCGCGAACATTTCTCGAAAGGGATATATCGCTGTTAGGGTATAGAATTCCACAGGAACCCATAAGGCGGTTCTGGAGTATGCTTGCGCATTACCATGGGCAAAAATGGAATTCTGCTGAATTTGCCAGATCTCTGGGAACGGGAGAAAAAGTTGCAGCAAATTATCTTGATATACTCTGCGGTACTTTTATGGTCAGAAAACTCCTTCCATGGCATGTAAATATGAAGAAGTGACAGGTAAAGGCACCTAAGGTCTATATCAGAGATTCGGGAATACTGCATTCATTGATTTCAATAGAGTCTTTCAGGGAACTTTACAGTCACAGCAAAGTAGGCGTTTCCTGGGAGTGACTTGTCCTGGAACAGATTCTCTCATTTACAGGAGATAGAAAAGCATGGTATTGGGGTACACATTCAGGGGCTGAAGTAGATCTGCTGATTGATCCCGAAGGGGTAAACATAGGCTTCGAGTTTAAGTTTTCAGAGAACATACGCACTACAAAATCTATGAGGATTGCTATACAGGATTTGAATTTGACAGAGCTTTATATTGTGCATCCCGGTGACAGGACATTTAAGATGGATAGCCGTATCACGGCATTGAGTATTTCAGACATGCTCTCTATCTTTCTGCTACAAAAGTAATATCAGTGTCGTACTTCACCTTATACTTCAGCTCAAAAACCGTACTTCACTTTTGCTTCCCTGTTGACAAGGAGAAGAAAAACGATAAGAATATGATAATTATTAACAGGCATTTGCTTTCTATTTTTTTGAACCTTTAAGGGAGGAATCATGACACAGTTTGTAGTACTGGTACTATCTTTACTGATAACATCGCTGGCATTCGGAGCCGGTCAGACTGACTGGTCGGGGGGCAGCGGAGTTACGGGTCCTGTTACTGAATTCGGAACAGCATTCGATACGCAGTCGAATATTGCCTATCAGGGAGCGGGAGTTCTGCAGCTTGCACAAAGCAGCAAGGAAATCACCAAGTACACCATCGACGGTAACTTCGACGGAGCATGCGAGGTAAGTTCCGGTGACCTGAATGGTGATGGTTATCTCGATGTAGCAGCAAGCGGAACCTATGAAGATGAAATACACTGTTACCTGAATGACGGCACGGGTGCCGCCTGGACTACAGTTGTAGTCGACAGCGACTGCGACGGAGCAACCGGTGTTGACATCAAGGATATCGACGGCGACGGTGACATGGATATTCTGGGAACATCAGCATATGATGACTATATCGCCTGGTATGAGAACACCGACGGTACGGGTACATCATGGACAGAACATCTCATAGATGCCGATTACAACGGAGCCCGGCAGATTGTCGGAGCAGATATCGACGGCGACGGAGATATTGATGCTGTAAGCGTAGCAAGCAATGCCGACGATGTTGCCTGGTGGGAGAATGACGGCACAGGATTTACCTGGGTGCGCCATGATATCGAAAACACCTATGACGGTGCATACGGTTGCGATGTAAACGATATCGACGGCGACGGTGACCTGGATGTCATTGCCTGTGCAAGTTACGCGGACGACATTACCTGGTATGAAAATGTAGATGGTGTCGGAGGGAGTTGGAATGAAAACCACATCGACACCTCATATGACGGAGCCAAGGGCTGCTATGCAGCCGACTTCGACGGCGACGGCGACCTCGATATTCTTGGTACTGCAAACACCGCTGACGATGTCAACTGGTTCGAAAACACAGATGGTGTAGGCGGAAGTTGGACTGACCATGTCCTGAACAGCAACTTCAACGGAGCTCGCGGTTGTTATGCGGCCGACTTCGATGATGACGGAGATATGGATGCGGTTGCCTGCGGAAGCAACGAAGATGAGATTCTCTGGTGGGAGAACGATGGTACAGGGTCGTTTACAGAGAATGTACTGGATAGTTCAATCGACAGTCCTTCCTACTGTTGTGTAGGGGACTTCGACGGCGACGGATATGTGGATATTTCCGCCACAGCATACTATGATGATGATGTTGTCTGGTATAAACTGTTCGGCTTATCTTATGCTTCAAGCGGTTCTCTCGAATCCAGCATACTCGACATTTCTTCATATTCAGCAGCCGGATTTACCTGGGGCGACATCTCCTGGAACTGCGACCTTACCACAGGAACAGATATGATTGTTCAGGTAAGAGGGTCAGCTGATTATAACTCCATGGGTGCATGGTCTTCTGATATTACTATCAGCGGGACAGACCTCTCCACTTATCTTGGGACAAGTGTCGATTACCTGCAATACAAAGTACTGTTCTCCACAACCGAGTCGAGTGCCACACCTTCACTTTATGACATCGACCTCGGAATGGACCTCGGCATTCTTTCCTGCTATGCAGTTCAGGGGCAGCAGAGTTCCACTCCATTTGCAGGCACGGAAGTATCGGTGACCGGTATTGTTACGGCATCAGCCGGTGTCTATCACGATAACAAAGTGATGATTGGTGATGCTTCAGGCGGTCCATGGACAGGGCTTCTTCTTTACGGCGACAGCGTTTCCTCGCTTGTAGAAGGAGACAGTGTTGTAGTAACTGGAACTCCGTCGGAATACTATGACATGACACAGATATCAGACATCACAGATGTCGATGTCATCAGTTCGGGAGTTGTCCTTCCACCTGTTACGGCAGTAAGTACCGTAACGATAGGACAGGATTCCACAACCTCGGAACAGTATGAATCTGTGCTGGTTTCCATAACCAACGCACCAATCACAAATGTTCTTTCATACGGTGAATACAACGCTAGCGACGGTTCGGGTGAGTGCATGCTCGATGACATGGGAGAAGCTACCTATGTCCCTGTACTCGGAGATACTATTCTCACAGGAATAGGTACATTGCAATTCTCCTATGGTGATTACAAACTTCAACCCCGATATGATGCTGACCTTACCATAGGTGCCTATACTGCAGGTATCGACACATTGACCTGTTATCAGATACAGGGGCAGGCATCTACTTCTCCCTATGAAGGACAGCAGGTATGCGCTTACGGTATAGTTGTCGTTGGCGGAGATGAATATTATTCGAGTTCAAGTGCCTATGCAGTAATAATGGATGCTGCAGGCGGAGCATGGTCGGGTCTGATGATGTATGATTCGACTCTTGCGGGGCTTCAACGCGGCGACAGTGTTTCGGTTGTTGGTACCGTGATAGAATACAGCAGCATGACGGAACTTACTTATTTGGACACAGTTATTGTTCATTCGAGCGGACACACTCTTCCGACAGCAGAAGCACTTTCGACCGGAGATGTCGGACAGGAACAATGGGAAGCGGTTTTAATCACGGTTGCAGACGTGACAGTGGTCGAAGACAGCTATGGTTACGGAGAATGGGGTGTCGATGATGGAACCGGTGAAATCAGAGTAGATGACCTTGGAAGCTATACATATGACCCTGTTCTGAATGATGTCCTAACAGAACTGACAGGAATAAATTTCTATTCCTACAGTACATGGAAACTTCAACCCCGTGACAATGACGACCTTGAAATGGAAGGTGAAATTGTCACGGTAACAACTCCCGACAACACTACAATCTGGGAACACTATGAAACCGGATATGATATCAACTGGGAATACCCGTTTGAACTTGGTTCATCGAAATTCACCTACGGTGACAGCGTCAGCATTCTACTCTACAATGACACTGTACTGGTAGAAACACTAGTAACATCCACGGCAAACGACAGCTCCTGGACAATGACAGGTGCTGCATCGGCATCGTGGACTCCGGGAGCACTGTATCGTATTTACCTCGAAGACACCATCGGTAATTACGGCTGGAGTGCTTACTTCACTGTCAGCGCAGTGGAAATAATCGATGTAACAGCTCCCGATTCTACAACTGAGTGGGCTCGCGGGTCGATCAACCACGATATCACCTGGGTAACAACAGGACTCACGAGTACAACAGTCGATATCTATGTGTATAAAGCAAATGCTGTGTACGCACAGATTGCAACAGGAACCGATAATGACGGTTCATGGACTTATGCAGGGCCAGTTCCGAGCGATTGGGCGGCAGGTCCGGACTACAGGATTAAGATAGTCGATAATTACACTGACTGGGGCTGGAGCGATGAGTTCTCGGTCACAGGAGCTGCCAATATCACTGTCGATTATCCCACAAATGGGACCGTTTGGAATAACTATCAGACGACGACTTTCTGCATGTGGACTAACCCAACTGATAAGGGTGTACTTTTCGATGACAGCGTCTTCATCGAAATCTGGAAAGACGGTGTTTATCTCTTCGATTACACCGATGACTGGGTGCCTAACAAGACTCGCTTCAAGCACAAGACACCGCTTCCCGGACCCGATACTCTCCCAGTGGGGAATACATATCAGCTGAAGGTCATCGATGATAACGGGAACTACGGTTTCAGTAATTATTTCACCATCAACGACGGTGATGAAATAATAACTGTCTTCAAACCTGACAGTACAGGTATCTGGACTACCGGCGAGGAAAAAGTGCTCGTCGCCTGGTCGTTCACTACAACACTCGACAGTCCGCTGTCGGGTGACAGCATCAGTATGGAAATCTACAAAGACGGTGTTTATGTAGGTGATGTCACAGGTGGCTATATAGGCAACTGGGGATTCTATAAGCGAAGTGCCGCAGTTCCTGCTTCCTGGGGAACAGGAACCGGATATCAGATAAAAGTAGTGGATGAACTCGGCAACTGGGGCTGGAGCCAGGAATTCTACATCAGCGGCGGAGACGATGTAATCGACATCACAAAGCCGGATGCAACTACAACATGGTATCATTATGCAGGAAGAACATTCGTTCTCTGGAATTACGGCACTGATACCGATGATAAGAGCATAGGAGACGAAATCTCGATATTCGGCTCCTTCGAACCACTTGGTGGCGACAGTGTAATTATCAAGGTGTATAAAGCCGGTGTTTATGTTGATGATTATTCACCCGGATGGGTACCCAATACAAATTTCTACAAGCGGACTGAATTTGTTTCACCAAGTTGGGGAACGGGTAATGATTTCCGCATAAGAGTGGAAGACAACCTCGGTAACTACGGCTGGAGTGCAGAATTCACGATAAGCAGCAAGTCCGGCGGAGACGGCGGCGGTGTAGGAGTATTCGAACTTCTGCCCATTACGCCTAATCCTGCATACGGGACCTTCTCCGTGAACTTCAGCGTTCCATCGATGACGCATGTCAACATCAGTATCTTCGATCTCACAGGACGTCTCATTACTACTCCGGTAGATGGTGAAATGTCAGCAGGTATCTACTCGGCACAGGTCAATGACCTTCCGGTAGGCACCTACTTCTGCAGAATGCAGGCAGGCGAGTTTGTCGATACGAGACAGGTTGTGGTTATCAGATAACCGCTGCACGATAGCGGGGTGCCACATGCAGCACCCCAACGACAGAAACCGGCAGCCTTAGGCTGCCGGTTTCCTTTTGATATAGAAAGTAACCATGCCATGAATTCATTTTCATATCGTGACATAAATGTCATACAAAGGAAATACAATGTCGTAATAGTCGGGTGCATGAACCTCAGTATATTCGGCATTTAAAAAAAGTGCCTGGCACTTTTCATTGTGCAAATCCAAAGTTGAACTTGAGATATACACAAAAGACCACTTCCGGGGGGCAGTTCATTTGCTGAAAAATAAAAGTAAGATATCAGTGTCGTACTTCACCTTATTCCTCTTTAGTCGCTAAACACCATTGCCAACGGCTAAAGTGGGAGAAGTGAAGTACGACACTTTTGCTATGAAAAAAGTGCATTTCCACGGAAACCTAAAAAATAGTCACTATTGCATATTGCCAGCGAATTTTGTACATTCTAATCAACATAGTTATGAGTGTTGAGAATAATAACGAACATATATAATAAAGTGTTGAAAATACTTCGTGGCATATTATATGCACAGTATAGAAACGGTAAATTGTAGGAAAATTATGGGGTGTGGATTGGTGTTTCATAATTTTTACATTGTGATATAAAGAGAGAATTGTACAACCTAAACAAAGGAGATGTAATGAAGAACATATCTTTTCTTGTTCTTTCGCTTCTGCTGTTTATGACAGTGGGGGCGGCTTCTGATGACTATCAGGAAATAGGAGCTGGTACCTATTCCAGTTTCTATGTTCCAGTCTATGGTTACTATGACTATGGCTGGTCCAGGACTATTTACACACAGGACGAACTCGACTCGACTCCGATGTCGATTACGGGAGTTGCGTACAATGTGAGGAATAGTCCAAGTTACACATACAACAACCTGTATGTGTACATCAAGGACACATCCGACACGGGCTTCTCTTCCGCCAGTTATGCGGACACGGGTACATATACGCTGGTTTACAGCGGCGATGTAACCTGGAGTGGGACCGGATGGCAGATCATCACTTTCGATACCCCCTATACCTATGACGGTACGGGAAGTATCGAGATCCAGTGGCGCAACCTCGACGGTGACGGCGCAAGCGGTTACCCGTACTTCTACGCTCACTACCAGAATACTCCCTACAGGGCTATGTATGCACGGGCAAACAACTCAATGCCCACATACGGATACCTGTACTCATACCGCCCCAACACGCAGATATGGTATGCAGTGGCAGGTGCTCCAGGACAACCGAGCAACCCGAGTCCGGTAGATGGGGCGACCGATGTCTCCATGACAGCGGACCTCTCCTGGACGAACGGTGCCGATACTGATAATGTCGATGTTTACTTCAGCACGAACGAGTCTCTTGTTACCAACAAAGACACTTCTGCTCTCGTTGTAAACTCGCAGAATGTATCGACCTACGACCCGGGAACAATGATGGGTGCTTCTATCTATTACTGGCGGGTAGTTGGCAAGAACTCCAACCTTGACCTTGAAACAGACGGTCCGGTGTGGAGCTTTGCAACAGAACTTCCTCCGGGAGTATGTCAGATAGGTGATGGTGCATATTACAATGCACACCTGCCTATCGAGCCTTATTACGGCTACACATATTCACAGACCATTTATAACGCTACGGACTTCGATGAAGATTCCGGCGGACAGCGCATCGCCAAAATCTGGTACAACTATTCCTGGGTTGGCGGAGATGCTGATTCTGACGACTGGACGGTCTACATGGCATCTACAAGCCAGACCGACCTTTCGACCGGATGGATCGACATCACCAACTTCACCCAGGTGTACAGTGGCGACATGGACCTCGAACTTCTCAGCGGCACAGGTTGGGTCGAGATAACACTCGATCTTCCGTTCAACTACGACCCCAATGTGGACGGCAACCTAATCATAGCGGTCGACGAAAATACTCCCGGGTATACATCTTCTATGGATGAATTCTATAACGACTACTCGGGCGGAACCTATGTCAGCCGTTACTACTACAGCGACGGAACCAACCCCGACCCTTCATCACCGCCTGTAGGCAATGCATCCTACTACTTCCCGAACATCAGATTCGAATTCGAAGACATTCCGACAGTGGCTTCCTTCAGCATAACACCTTCGAGTCATGACTTTGGAATAGTCTATTTCGATGATTCAGATAGTCAGAACTTCGTGGTGAACAACTTAGGTGCTGCATCAGGAGACATCACAGATATTTATCTGACAGGAGTGAACCCTGATCAGTTCGCACTGTTGAATGCTCCCTCGCTACCTGCAACGGTAAGCCCGGGCGGTAGCATCAATCTGGATGTCGAATACACACCGACAATAGAGGGTGCGGTAACATGCAGCCTTGTGATTGTCGATGATGTCACAGATATAACACACTACATCCCCATCGATGCAGAAGGTTACAACGCAACCGTAAGCACCTTCCCGTATGACGAAGACTTCGAAGAAGGCGGAGCCCTTCCGAGCGGATGGGCACAGGACGATGGTGATGACTTCGACTGGACTGTTCATACAGGTTCCACGGGCTCATCGGGTACAGGTCCTTCATCGGCTTACGGTGGCACAGGATATTATCTTTACACTGAGTCTTCGTCTCCGAACTACCCGGCAAAAACAGCCCTCCTCTACACACCTACCTTCGACGCAAGTTCTCTGAGCATTCCCTATCTTTCGTTCCACTATCACATGTATGGAGCGATGATGGGTACTCTCAATGTGAACATTAGCAACAATGGCGGTTCTTCATGGGCAACAATCTGGACGCTTTCGGGCAACCAGGGAGATGGCTGGGTAGAAGCAATAGTTGACCTCAGCGCCTATAATTCCGCGAACTTCATAATTGAATTCGAAGGTATTACAGGTTCTTCGTACACAAGTGATATGGCTATCGATGAAATCAGTATCTACGAACCGGAATTCAGTTCGATCGAAGGTTATGTGCTCGAAACAGGCACGGGAACCCCGATTTATGCTGCCGACATCGAAGTCGAAACCGGTTCAACCGCTTACACCACAACAACCAACGTATCCGGTTATTACTTCATCGACAACATTGCAGTCGAAGCATACAATGTGAACTGTACGCACGCTGACTATCACGATGCCACAGACACGGCAATGATGGTTGCAGGCGACACAGTTCTTGTCGACTTCGATATGCTTTGGGCTGAGATCGATTGTACTCCCGATACATTCTCGGAAGTACTCGACTCGAACGATTCACTTTACACATCATTTGTAATCACGAACGACGGACCTGCCGACCTTACATACAGCGTTGGTCTCGAGTTCCTTACAAAGGGTGGATATGATAACAACTTCAGTGTTGACTACTCACTGATAGGTGCACCGCCAACCGCTGAGAACAGCGAGGCGACACCTTTCAATGCACAGAGTGTATTCTCCAAACCACAAACTGACGATCCATGGGATGTACTCTTTAACTTCAACGCTGCAGCTGCAGGAGCACCCGGAATTGAAACTGATGGAACCAACATCTTTACCTGCCTGTGGAGCGGAACCGATTTCCACAAGTATGATATGGACGGAACCATTGTAGATACCTTCACGGTTTCAGGCGTTTCGAACATACGCGATATGGCTTATGACGGAACCTACTTCTACGGTAGTCCGGCCTCCATGCAGATTTATGTTATGGACCTCCAGAACGCGACACTTATCAATACGATATCTGCAACCTGTTCTGGTGTTACAGGCATCCGCCACATTGCCTACGACCCCGAACTCGACAGTGGCAACGGCGGTTTCTGGATTGGTAACTGGAATGAACTGGGTGCCATCGACATGAGTGGTAATCAGATATTTGCGAATATTACCCCGTCAGTCACCAGCCTTTACGGCAGTGCCTACGATCCATGGACGGACGGCGGACCATATCTCTGGATATTTGCTCAACCTGCGTCTAACGCAGTGTTCCACCAGTTCGATATAGCAAGCCAGACATTTACCGGAGTATCTCATGACTGCTCAGACGCACCCGGATTCTCATCCGGTATCTCAGGCGGAGCAGCTACGTATATACATGACGGTAAATTCGTGCTTCTTGCTAATATTCAGCAGAGTCCGAACCTTATAGTAGGTTATGAACTCGTTGATACGGAAATGTGGCTGAATGTAACATCAGGCGGCTCCGGAGTTGTTTCTGCCAGTGGCGGAACAGCAACGGTCAACCTCCTCTTCGACGCCACCGGTCTTGCCGATGTTGTGAAAACAGCCAACATCAACATTACACATGACGGACAACCGTCAGGTACTTATGTGATTCCTGCAGAACTTACGGTTAATCCGGCAAGCGGAGTAATCGACGGTTTTGTGACGGAAGTGGGAACAGGTACAGTTATTGCTGGCGCAATCGTCGAGCTTGATGGCAGTATCTATTCAGACACCACAGACGCGCTTGGTTATTATGAGGTAACCGGAGTATGTCCGGCAACTTATGATGTTATCTGTACACACGACGACTACCGCACTGTCACGGAAGACAGTGTTGTTGTTATCGACGGTGTCACAACCAGCGTGGATTTCACACTTACATGGGCAGAGATTGCAGTCACACCCCCATCCATCACCGATACACTCGACCCGGATGCAACTTCGACTCACAGTCTCGCCATTACAAATACCGGTCCCGATACCCTTAATTACACCTGCGGTATCGAACTGCTGACTAAACTCGATGCCGGCAATCCTGTAGAAGTATCCATTCCCAGATTCACAGGTATCGTACCGAGAATCGATGATGCAACTTCAGCAGGTGTAGCACCTATGCAGGACAGAACCCGCAGAGAACCCTCTAAGTTCGAAACGGGTAATCCTCTGTCGAGGGGATCTCTTGCATACGGCGTTGAAGCACTCGGCAACACAATGGTATCTATCGATACCGATGCACCCGAGACGTTCAATGTTATCTATACCACACCCTGGGGTTCTTTTGCAGGTGCATTCGGCATAGGCAACAATGACCATATGTATGTCTGCAACAATGCCACATTCGAACTGATGTATGTGGACGTAAATGACACTGATTCCTATACCGTTATCGGTGCGACAGGAATAAGTGACTTTATTAACGGCATGGCATGCGACAAGAGTACAGGTGAAATGTACGGACTGTATAACAACACAATCTACACAGTAGACCTTAACTCAGGCGCCTTCACTTCCATAGGTGCCATCGGCAACACCGGTGGACTTATGATTGGTATCGCCATCGACGGTGACGGCAACATGTGGGGTCATGACCTCGGTCTCGATGAGATCTGGTCGATTGACAAGACCACAGGTGTCGGTACAAGTGTAGGTTCCACAGGATTCAATGCCAACTATGCACAGGGCATGGGCTATGACCCGCTCACAGATGCTGTTTACCTTGCCGCATTCAACGGCTCCAACTTCTACTTCGAATTGCGTCTTGTCGATACTTCGACCGGTGCCACCACACTGCTGGGCGGTCAGTACTACAAGGAGATAACAGTATTCGACTTCCCGGGAAGTTGTGCATGGGTATCGCTTACATCGAACACATCCGGTATCGTCACAAGCGGCGGAACCGTATATGTCGATGTTCTGCTCGATGCAGCTGACTTGGTGAATATTATCAAGACCGCCAACATCCTTATCTCGCATGACGGTCAGGGCACAGATGTTACGGTACCTGTAGCACTCAATGTCAACCAGGTAACAACTCCTCCGGGGCTGCCCACAGATCCGTTCCCTGCTGATGATGCTGTCGATGTCGACATCGAAACAGACCTCAGTTGGACCAAGAACTATATAACGGATACATTCTATATATATGTATGGGATGCTTCCGGATATGTGGTTGACGGAGACACAACTTCTGCAACAACATTCGATATCCCGTCAGACCTTGCATACAGCACAGACTTCTCATGGAGAGTAGATGCGCAGAATGCAGCCGGAACGACAACGGGTACCGAATGGTCATTCACCACGGAAGATGACCCAACCATCAACACCTTCCCTTACATCCAGGACTTCGAAGGAACATTCGTTCCTAACGACTGGGAACTTGTATCGGTAGGTTACGGATGGAGCAAGTCATCGATTGGATACGGTTATGGTGGCGATTATGCAGCAATGCATGAAGATATCTCCGGTACACAGGATGACTGGATGATAACACCTCCTGTAGATCTCTCAAGCCTGACAGATCCATACATGACCTTCATGCAGATGGATAACTGGCAGAGTTACTACATACTCCATGAAGTAGCTGTCTCTACCAATGGTACAACCTGGACACAGGTCTACACGGGAATGGCACCGGAAGACTCGTATGCAGAGGTTTATATTGACCTCTCGACATACACTGACGATACTGTATTCATTGGCTTCCATTACGAAGGTAATTATGCTGATGAGTGGTACGTCGATGATGTACTGATTGCCGGAGCACCGGATACAATCCTTATATCAGAGCCGGATGTCGCTACTGTCTGGACTCACTTCGAAGTAGGCGAGTACATAGTCTGGGGCAGCGACGGACTGCAGAGTTCAACTGTCGATATAGAACTTTATAAAGGCGGAACTCTCGTAGACACACTGTTCTCGGGTATCGATAATGACGGTTCATGCTCCTACCCCGGACCTGTCCCGATGAGCTGGGCTGCCGGTACTGACTATCAGATCAGAATACTCGGCGACTGGGGAGATGAAGGATTCAGTGCTGACTTCACTGTAGCCAATTCTGGCGGAGCTAATGTCATAACGGTTGCTGTCGACTCTGTCATGTATCACTACGAAGACAGTGTCGAAGTTATCTGGGACTATCCTGCATGGCGCAACTCAGGTTCCGCCGCAGCGATAGGTTCCGGAAGCAGCATTGCTGCCGTTTCGAATCCGAAACCACTTTCGGGTGATGAGATAACAATCTGGCTGTTTGACTATGGAACGGATGACCTCATCGATACAATAGTCACCGCAGCCTCGAACACAGGTTCATACATTATCGATGCAGTAGATCCTGCATGGGGTGATGACTATGATGAATTCTACCTCTATGTAGCAGACAATCTTGCTAACTACGGTTACTCGGATGACTTCAGCATTTACTCTGATGAAGTAATCAATGTCACAATCCCGAGTGCCATTACACAATGGACGCAGGGCGAAGTTAACAGACCTGTAATGTGGGATGCCACCGGGCTTTCCAGTGCAACCGTTGATATCACCCTGTACAAGGGCGGCACGTTCATTGCCACGCTTGGAACGGGTATCACCAATAACGGAAGCTGGACGTTCCCGGGACCTGTCTCCATGGACTGGGATGTCAGCTCCAACTACTACATCAAGATAGTTGATAACTACAATGACTGGGGTTACAGTGCAGACTTCTCCATAACAGGTGCTGAGAATATCACTGTGAACTACCCTGATGAAAGCACAGTCTGGAACAACTACCAGACAACAACATTCTGCGCCTGGATCAATCCTGATAACGGAGTTCTCTTCGAGGACAGTATCGAGATAGAGATCTGGGACGCAGGAGTCTATGTCTGCGACTACACAACCGACTGGGCACCAAACAAGGGCCGATACAAGCGCAAGACTCCTCTTCAGGGTCCGGCAATACTTCCATACAGCGATACTTATCAGTTGAAGGTTATTACAGACCTTGGCAGTTATGGATTCAGCGATGAATTCATCATTTCTGAAGGTCAGGAAGTAATAGATGTCTTCAAACCTGATAGCAACTCTGTCTGGACAGTCGGAGAAGAGAAGGTTCTTGTGGCCTGGACTTACTCCACGGACGCACCGCTTGCAGGAGACAGTGTTTACATGGAACTCTACAAAAATGGAGTCTATGTGGATGATGTAACACCGGGTTATATCGGTAACTGGGGATTCTACAAGCGCAGCGGAATTGTCCCTGCCTCATGGGGCACGGGAACAGGCTTCCAGGTCAAGGTTATCGACGAACTCGATAACTGGGGCTGGACTGAAGAATTCAGGCTGAGCGATGGTGACGAAGTCATCAATGTTCAGAATCCTGATTCTACAACAAGCTGGTATCACTACTCAGCTAGAACTTTTGTATCATGGAATTACGGACGCGGTACTGACGAGAAGAACACTGGAGACGAAGTATCGATCTTCGGTTCATTCGAACCTCTCGGCGGCGACAGTGTCTTTGTCGATGTTTACAAAGGCGGAGTATATGTGGCCAGTTACTCCGGCGGCTGGGTACAGAACACCAACTTCTACAAGAGCCTGAACTACGTTCCGCCTGCCTGGGGCACCGGAAATGACTTCCAGGTCTATGTAGAAGATGACCTCGGTAACTTCGGCTGGAGCGAGAACTTCACGATTAGCAGTAAGGGTGAAGGAGACGGTGGCGGCGTAGGAGTATTCGAACTTCTGCCCATAACACCGAACCCTGCATCTGGAAACTTCTCTGTGAACTTCAGTGTTCCGTCGATGACACATGTCAACATCAGTATCTTCGATCTCACAGGACGTCTCATTACTACTCCGGTAGACAGTGAAATGTCAGCAGGCACCTACTCGGCACAGGTTAACGACCTTCCGGTAGGAACCTACTTCTGCAGAATGCAGGCAGGCGAGTTTGTCGATACGAGACAGGTAGTAGTTATCAGATAACTATTGCACAATAGCGGGGCGCCGCAGGGCGGCGCCCCATCGACAGGAGCCGGCAGCCCGAGCTGCCGGCTTTCTTTTAGGAAAAAGTGCCAGGTACTTTTTCGAGACACTTATTCTGCACGAACCAAAGTATATGCGGCGTTGGGAAAAAGTACCTGGCACTTTTTCGAGGTAAATGTGTATTCCGGTACTTTGCTGTAAAAGCGACAGAATACACAATCTTCGGGCTGCCTGCTTTCTTGTATGCCCCTTTTTCTTTTGTATATTATCCTAAGCAAAACTCTTCGATTGGATTGCATTGAACGAACTCCGCTATAAGCGCACCAGCAAGATACTCAGGGCCATTATCGAACATTCTCCTATCGGTATATCCGTGCGGGATGCCAAAGGTACACTGCTTATAGTCAACAAGGCATGGATGAAGATCTGGGGTAAGACCAAAGAAGAGGTAAGAAATGAAAGAGACTATAATAAAAAAGAACTGAAAATGGATGAACGGGACAGTTATTTAGGGAAACACCTGGAAGCAGTGCAACGGGTGTACATAGAAGGGGGCAAGTACTTCATACCCGAGCTGAAGATTCCTAATCCCCCTTCCGGGGCTGCAGAATGGATATCGCACAATCTGTATGCAATAAAGGACTCAGATGGAAAAGTCGAGAAAGTCGTTGTACTAACGCAGGACCTGACAGAAAGAATAAAAGTTAGGGAAAATCTGAGCGAAACCAAGGAATACTATCAGACAATGATAAAAGACCTTCCTATCGGCATCTTTCGAACATCACTCGACGAAGAAGGCAAAATGCTGTCGGCAAATCATGAAATGCTGAAGATGTTCGGAGTATCTTCTCTTGGAGATATAAATGAAATTACCGTACGGGGATTGTATGTCGACATACAGCGGAGGCAGAAACTGCTTGATACCATAAAGGAAAAGAAGGAGATCATGAACTTCGAAGCGGAGTTAAAAAAGCAGGATGGTCTGCCTTTTGTTGCGCTGATCACGGCAAGAGAATCCGTGGACCCGGAAACGGGGAAAGGGTGTCTCGAAGGAATAGTCCAGGATATAACAGCAAAGAGAAAAACGGAGAAAGAGATACAACGAATAGAAAATCTCGAGTCACTCGGTATTCTGGCAGGCGGTATTGCACACGATTTTAACAACATTCTGACAGGCATACAGGGAAGTATCTCTATAGTCCTCGAGCAAACGGGAGACAAGCGGATTCTCGATAATCTCTATAGGGCAGAGCGGTCAGCGTCTGAAGCTGCGCAACTTACAAAACAGTTATTGACATTTTCCCGCGGCGGGACTCCGGTTAAGAAAATAATAGGTATAAAGGCACTTATCATCGATACTGCGGATTTTATTCTAAGCGGCTCATCTGTCAGCATCAAATATGATATTCCGGATGAGATAATGAACATCAATGCTGACAGGGGGCAGATAGCACAGGTTATTCAGAATCTGATAATCAACGCAAAGCAGGCAATGCCCGATGGCGGTAAGATTAACATTAAGGCAGAAAATGTTCTCCTGAACATTGGTGAAATGAAGGGATTAAAACAGGGTGAGTATGTCAGAATAACCGTGAATGACACAGGTTCGGGAGTACCCCAGGGAGATATCTCAAGAATATTCGATCCCTATTTCACAACGAAAGAAGAGGGGAGCGGACTCGGTTTGGCAACAAGTCATTCGATAATTACCCGTCACAGCGGAACCATTACAGTTAGCAATCACCCGGAAGGTGGAGCAGAATTTATAGTAACTCTCCCTGCCAGTTCTGAAACAGAGAGAAAGACGGAAGAAAAGGAAATGAAAATATCGAGAGGGTCAGGCAGAGTCCTCATTATGGATGATGATGTTGTGGTCAGAGATGTTCTCAATGTAATGCTCGAACAGACCGGCTACCAGTCAGTGCAGTCTTGTGACGGAGAAGAAGCAATAATACTGTATAAAGATGCTCTCGAAGCAGGAAGACCATTTGACTGTGTAGTAATGGATTTAACCATTCCCGGCGGTATGGGCGGTGTCGAAGCTATTCAGCATCTGAAAAAGATTGACCCTAATGTAATAGCGATAGTCGCAAGCGGATACTCCAATGATGATGCACTTTCGAATTATGAAGATTATGGGTTTTCCGGAAGGCTCGAAAAACCCTTCCGCCTAAAAACTCTGGCTGAAACAGTACGTACTGTAATAAGTGCACGACAAAAGAAGGAAGGAAAATAATGCGATTATTTGTTTCATTGATATGCCTACCTGCTTTGGCTTTAGCAGTGACCATAACAATTGATGACTTCAATGTGGAATACGGGCTGACTGCCAGTTATGACGCATCTCCCGGCGGCACATGGGACGGCTGGGATTATTCGGTTGATTCATGGGATTTCTCCGATGTTTCGGGCGGTAATGTTGCAACTGTTGAGGTTGTGATGCCCACGGGACAGCCTGGATATACCGAATTTCCAACAGCTCAATACTGTGAAGTGTTCAATATACCGACGCAGGATACACAGTACAGTTATTTCAAGGTTGATAATAATGCAGTCCAACTCGGATGGTACACAACCTATGAAGGCTATGAACTTACAGCAGTATATGCCCCTTCGAGAAATGTGTTTGTCTTCCCAATGGAAGTAGGTGACTCCTGGAGTTCGTCATATACATATTCCTACGAATTAATGGGAATACCCGTCAACTGCAATGAAACCCACAGCGTCAGCGTAGTGGGGGAAGGTCTTGTTAAGGTTCCTGCTTCGGGAGATTATTGGTGGGATTGTCTTGTTTTTATGGATTATGCTACCTATTCGGATAACTTTGGAACAAACGAAGCCCGTTATGTTTACACATGGGCAGTGCCCAGGGGATTTGCCGGACTCAACGAAACTGTTGCCATCCAGAGTAATCCGGGTGCAGCACCTACTTTTACCGCCTTTGATAACAGGTTTGTGGTAACGGAAACAACTGCCACTCCGGACCCGCAGAGTGAACTGACATCTTCGACATGGGGAACCATAAAGGCACTGGATTAGAAAATAATTAAGGGGGGGAGTTTTATGCGCGCTTTCAAGGCGTATGACATCAGGGGAGTGTATAACCGGGATTTCGACGGAGATGATGTCTATAAAATAGGCTTCTTTCTCCCGAAACTGCTGAATACGGAAAAGATTCTTGTCGGTTTCGATTGTAGAACATCTTCTCCCGAGATATTCCAGCGTTTGTGTGAAGGAATCACGGATGCGGGTGCAGATGTTTATCAGATGGGTTTTGCAACAACTCCGATGGTCTATTACATCACCGCATCAGAGGGATTTGAAGCATCTGTCCAGATAACGGCGTCCCATAACTCCAAAGAGTGTAACGGCCTGAAAATCTCGCGAACCAATGCCTTTCCCGTAGGAGAGGATACAGGTTTACGCGAACTGAAAAGGATGACAGAAGAAGAGAAAATTGTACCTGTTGAAAATAAAGGAACAGTACACGATTACGGCGGTTCCATTCCCAAAATGGTGCAGTTCCTGCAAAAGCACAAGAAGGATATTTCCAATCTAGATATAGGTATAGACTGTTCAAATGGAATGGCATCCCTTCTTGTAAAGCAGGTCATAGGGAACTCTCCTGAATACATCTTCGACACAATGGACGGGACTTTTCCAAACCATGAACCAAATCCGCTGAATCAGAAGAATGTAGAATCTCTAAAGAATCTTATCCTCGACAAGAAACTGGATATAGGTGTCATTTTTGACGGAGATGCAGACCGCGTGATGTTCGTAGATGAAAACGGAAGATTTATCCCCCCTGATATAATAACTGCAGTATTGGCCGTACATTTCTTTAACAGGTCAACCCAAAGTTTCCTTGCCCCTGAAAGTGACCCCCCTCTTCTCAGAGCAATATTAGAACAATTAAATACTAATCAGTGGGTCGTTCACGACATACGGACATCCCGCGCCGTTCCTGAATTCATCGATAAGATGGGCGGAAAAACCTTCATGTGGAAAGTCGGGCATCCCCATGCCAAACTAAAAATGCGGGAACTCGATGCGGTTTGTGGTGGTGAACTTGCCGGACATTACTACTTCAGGGATTTCTACTATTGCGATTCCGCCATGGTAGCATGTCTTATCGTACTTGGAATAGCATCGGAGATGAAAGAGAACGGGCACGCCTTCTCTTCTCTCATAGAGCTAATCGCAAAATACGCCAACTCCGGAGAAATCAATTTCAAAATAGAGAATAAGACCGAAATGATGGAAACCCTGAAAGAGCATTTTACATCACAGGAAAAACCCCTGAATATCTATGATATGGACGGTTACAGGATAGAGTTTCCCGATTGGTGGTTCAACATTCGTCCGTCAAACACAGAACCCTATCTGCGTCTGGTAGTAGAAGCGGATACAGAAGAACTTCTCAACATAAAACTGGATGAGATCGAGGCAATCCTGAATAAAGAAGAGTAGAAATGACAAAAGCAAAGACGCTGAGCATCATTGGTGCCGGCAGGGCCGGAAAAACGCTGGGCAGGCTATTTGATGATTCAGGTGTATTTTCGATTTATGATGTAGTCGATACAGATAAAGATAGAACGGCAGACGGAGTTGCCTTCATTGGCGGGGGCAGGCCGCTTGAGAAAATATCCGCTATGAAAAAAGTAGATGTATATATGATAACCGTTCGCGACAGGGAGATAATCGATTGCAGCAGAGAACTGGCGGATACCGGAATTATCGGGACGGGATCAGTTGTGTTCCACTGCGGCGGTTCCTTGCCTTCGAGTGTTATGAAAGGAATTGGATATTGCGGGGCATCGATGGCGAGCATTCATCCCGTAAAGAGTTTTGCCGACCCCGGTAAATCAGTCGAGACATTCAATGGAACATTCTGTGGAGCAGAAGGTAACGGGAAAGCCCTGGATATTTTGCTTCCTGCATTCGAATCGATTGGGGGCAGAATCTTCAAAATTGACCCCGACAAGAAAGCAGTCTTTCATGCAGCGGCAGTAACAGTATGCAACTATCTTCCTGTATTGCTCGAAATGGGCTTTGTACTTTGTGAAAAAGCAGGTATTCCGCGAAGCAGATCTGAAGAGATACTCGCACCGATTGTGCGGGAGACGATCGACAATATTTTCGAATCAGGCACGGCAAAAGCACTTACGGGACCTGTGGTCAGGGGTGACATCGATACAATTAATAGGCATCTTGAAATAATCAAAGAAGTCGATGACGACTACACCGAATTATATCGCCTTTTGACTACCCTAACCAAGAAAATTAGTGACAGTCACTAATTTTTTTATTATGTTCTATCTTTAGATATATCTACCTTAAATGCAATAAGGGTTCTATGTACATCGACAATGAAGTAGATAATCGATGTAATCAGGGATAGAATGCATGCTGTAAAGAGGAAAACGACAGATGGAGCGTCTTCTTTTCCTAATAACGCAAAAACAAAAAGTACAATAATCAGTATGGCTGCGAAAAGAACACTGATCGCACCGAAAGTAATAGCCCGTTTCAATAAGGTTGCTCTTTTTGAAAGAACATCGAGTTGAAAATTCAATCGGGAGTGATCAGTTTCCGGAACAGTCCGCAGTTCCCGCCTTAAGAAACGAGAACGGTCGACAACCCTTCCAAGACGGTTAGTCATACTCAGAAGGAGCAGCCCGATACCCGATATAAGAATAACCGGCCCTATGGAAACCTGAAGCACAGGTATGAGTTCTTCGAGTGTAACACTTCCCATCAGCCAACTCCTTTAATTAGTGACTGTCACTACTTTTGTAGTAATACAATCTATTAAATAATCAGACAGAATTTCTGTGAGACAGAACCTGCCGCACTCGAAACCCGGACAAAGTAAATACCTGCAGATACAGCTTGTCCGTTATCTGTTAATCTGTCCCATACAAGAGTATGCCCGCCTGCTTCAAAATATCCGTTTGCAACTGTACATATTAATCTTCCGGAGATGTCGAAAATCGAGATATCCGCACTTCCGGCAACAGGTAGCGAGAAAGGTATAGATGCCGTTGCTGTCACGGGGTTGGGATATACGGTATCGAGCTGCAGTAGCGACAGAATACCTGCTTCCTCTCCGATACCTGTCTGAGAAACAGCCCATATCTCGACATCATCGATGTTCCATCCGCAGTAGGTCCAGCCCTGGTCCGTAGTTCCCATTGTCCAGCGGATATAGACAGTGCCGTGATTGTCTGCCACAGAAGAAATATCGATATCCTGCTGTACCCAACTATTATCTTCCACATAATCGGAATTAGCCCAGACCGTTGTCCAGATGGAACCATCAGTACTTACCTTTACTGAAGCATGGTCATATTCAGCCGACTCGACACCGAGCCATCTCCAAAAACGGAGATGAACATTGTGTCTGCCGTACAGATTTATGACTTCAGTTGTGAGGTGTCTTTCATCGAGATTGTTGGGGTAGTCACCGTTAAGATTGTAGCCATATACATTATAACCTGTATAACCTGCTGTTGGATCGGGATAACCGTGCTGCCCGCCGCCGCCTGTAGGGATACCGTAAGCCCAGTTAGTCTCTGAAGTCCAGCCCGGGTCTTCATTCATGTCCCAACTGTACTGAACAGTAGGGCTGCCGACGGTAAGAGTGAAATCTCTGTATGTATCTCCCGAATGAGTGGATGTATTTGTGAAGTACACGCGAGTGAGATATGCTCCGGGCTGGAGGGTATCGGCACTGCTGTTGATGGAAAACTCGATGTCCAGCGGAGTATAAGGGGTTAAACTTCCGGATGTGCTGGAAATATCGAGCCAGTCTACCGATTCATCCATTGTTATTTCGTAGCCAATAGAACCTTCTCCCGAATATTCCATTGTATATATAGCATCGTCAGGAGAGAATGGACCGCCTTCGGAACCTGTGGAAAGAAAATCACTCTCAGGAGTCACGCTCAATCCAAGAGGAGAGGTAAGACCCTTGATGCAGAAGTTGGCAGTGGAGTCCACAGTGATAAGGTCAACCCAGTTTGAACCATCGAGATAGAAACTTTGCCCGGGACTCGCGGATGAACGAACAATAGTTCTGGTGGATGCCCCGAGCAGCACAGGAACATCAGATGTGCAGTCGAAAGCATGCCCGCCTGCGGAGAGGGTCAGGTATATATAAAATCTATCCCCCTCGGATAACTCGACGGGAGAATCGAGTTCTACAGTGTGAAAACCGACACACCCGGCCATACCCAATGTTTCGGACCGAAGATTCCGAAGAGTGCCATCGGTATGATCGACATAAATATCGATTGAGTATGATACGTTTTCATCGGCGGTAAAAAAGCTGACCGCCTGCAGCATTTCGCTGCGTTCTGCCGTGAACACATTGTATGCATCTGTGACATTTAGGAGAGTATCACGCCATGCATGATAATCGTGATAGTAAAAATCCGTGTTCTCAAGGTAGATTACATCACGCAGGGAAATCGCTCCCATTGTAGGGTGCTGACAACAGTGCTTATCGTAATAGGAAATCCAAAAATATCCGTATTCTCCCCAGCCCGTCCCCCAGCTGTTCTTGCATAACCAAGCTCCGTTCTGAGGAGCCTGAGTCGATTTATTGTCATCCCATCCGACAATCGAAATGGCATGATTCGGGTCGAGGTCGCTCGATGGCGGCTGATAATGGGTAGTTCCTGACATGAATGCTGCGTCATAACACATGCAGGTGCCGAGAACTCCGTACTGCATGATTACTTCCTTGATAGTATCGATGTTCTCAAGGTTTTCCCCGGCAGTGTAAAAAGCAATCTCGTTTGGATAGTAATAGTGATATGAATCATCGAAACGCTCCGGCGGATTGTCATACGATTGCCCGTCGATATCCCGGACAGCTCCTTCACCGCGAGTGAGATATGCAGCTGTAACAAGATAATCACCGCCGTAATGAACTTCCAGCCCCTCACCCGAAGGCGGGTCTATATCCTCATTGAAGTGCTGATTGAAGCCGTTCCACCAGTCGAGATGGTATTCCGCAAGTGCCGGTTCACCGGTTTCCCCCGCATCTGCCCATACACCTGTCATACAAAGGTTGCCTTCAATTGCACTCATTGCACCGAATGTCCAGCAGGTACCGCCCTGCTGACTTTTTACGGAAGTTACATAATTTACTCCAGCCACATCACGCAGGTCATAAGTTGCAGGCGGATCAGCAAAAAGCAGAGTCGTGAGAGAGAGAACCGCAAGAACAATACAGGGAAGGACTTTCATTGTTTTCTCCTAGATCTTTTAGAAATCAGAACATAATTGAAACAAACAATAGGATTACTGTATTATAGTAAACAGCAGAGCTTTTGTATATTAAGCGGTATTATTCATGAATCACCGGGAGAGGTATGTTAGAAAATACACTTCTGACCATTGCTGTTTTGTTGCTCTCTCTCTCATGCGGCAGCGGGGAAACAAAGCCCAATGTCCTACTGATAGTCATCGACACTCTCCGGGCAGATCACCTCGGGTGTTACGGTTACGAAAGAGAAACATCCCCCTGTATAGACAGCCTGGCTGCGGCAGGAACCAGGTGGGAGTATATGCAGGTTCAGGCTCCGTGGACGATGCCTGCAATGGTTACCATTTACACAGGGCTCACGGAGAAGACGCATGGGTGCGGTAATATCGACAAAGTTACATTCGGCATCGAACCTGAACTCCCGACAATAGTCACAATCCTGCAGGGGGAAGGATACAACACTGCCGGGTTTGTGAATGTGAATTATCTTGGCCCAACCTTCGGACTTGCGAGGGGATTCGATTATTTCCGCTACAATGGAGAGGGACACGGCAGGGCAGGCGAAACAACTGATGAGTTCATAAACTGGCTCGACGGAGTTCACTATGAAGAGCCCTTCTTTGTTGTCTTTCATCTTTTCGACCCCCATCTACCGTATACACCTCCGCAGGGCTATGACAGTACATTCTCCGAAACAGGAAATGCAAATATCAACACATGGCACACAAACAGGGAAGGTAATCATCCATTCGAGCAAGTAAGTCATCTGGAAGCAATGTATGACGGAGAAATCAGGTGGACTGACAGCCAGCTGTCCCGTCTGTTTGCGGCACTCAGGGAAAGAAACATAGATGATAATACACTCATAATATTCACGACCGATCACGGAGAGGCATTTCTCGAACATGGCAGATGCGGGCACGGACATGCACTTTATCAGCCGCAAATAGGTGTCCCGCTTATCATTTCAGGTTGTGGAATTGAAGCGGGAATTATCGACTCTACGAGGGTCGGACAATATGATATTCTCCCAACAATTCTTTCATATCTCGATATCCCTGTTCCCGAAAGAACAGAAGGGATTGATATCCTGGCAGATTCGGTTGAAACGGATAGATATATTCCTTCCGGCGGTTTATATGCCGATACCCAGATGGTTTCAATATTGCATTTGGGAAAGAAGATAGTTTGGCGGCCTATCGATGATAACTGTGAGATGTATGATCTGACAGAAGACCCGCTGGAACAGCATGAATCATGATAGACAGTCTAATACTGGAACAGGTACTTGATTACAGGAGCCGGCCCTGTCTATGGAATCCGAGCGAAACAGAATTAGATTTTATCGAGCGCAAGAGATTGCGGGACTTAGGTTACTTTCAACTTTTCGAAAGATCACATCAATCAGTCTTGTTATGATAGGCAGTAATAATTATGAATTATTCAGAAAGGAACAAAATGCTCGAAAAATTGAAGGCATTGCTTGCCGGAACAGATGCGGATTTTGCCGACATTCGCTATGAAGAGAAACGGGAAACAACTATAGGATTCAGCGGTCCCGAAATTCGAATTGTCGGTTCGAACACTACAGACGGCTATGTTGTTCGGGTACTAAAGAACGGCGGGTTTTCGACTGCGACGGTTACAAAGGAAGAGGATGTTCCCCGGGCGATAAAACTCGCGATAAACGGAGCTGAAACATTGGCTGCAACCGGCGGCAAGAAGACAGAAATGGAAGATGTTCCGGTTGTTAATGAAATCGTAAAACTCCATCTTGATGGAAATCCTGATGACATTCCGATGGATGATAAAATTGCACTAACACGGCATTACAATGACTTGATGCTGAACCAGCCGGAAATAGCAACAACAAATCTGGGTTACAGTGAACTTGGCAGAAAAAAATTCTATGTAAATACAGAGGAAAGTGCCGTAGCAGAAGAGATCCTCACAACTTCGATTGCCGGAGAAGTTATTGCAAAAAGAGACGGGCTGGTTCAGAATGTGCGTGTATCTGTCGGCGGTGCTGACGGGTACAACAAAGTACTTAACCGTGACGATGTATTTATTGCACGGGCAGAAATAGCGAGAAAATTACTTGATGCAGAACCCCTTAAGGGCGGGACATATGATGTTATACTAAATCCGAGTATGACAGGACTTTTCACCCATGAAGCATTCGGGCATTTCAGTGAAGCGGATATCATAGAAGACAATCCGACGCTTCGGGAAAAGATGTCTCTCGGTTCTAAACTGGGTTCAGATGGTGTAACCATAATTGCCGACTCTACTCTTCCAAGTCAGGTTGGGCTCTACAAGTATGATGATGAAGGGGTAAGAGTTAAGCCTGTTACTCTTATGGAGAAAGGTGTACTTACCGCAAGGCTACACTCACGCAGGAGCGCAAAGGCATTCGGCGAACCGGTTACCGGTCATGCAGTTGCGGAGGATATGCGTTATGACCCCATAATTAGAATGGGAACAATTTTCATCGAACCGGGCAGTAGCGACCTCGATGAACTTGTGAATAATCTCGGTGACGGACTCTATCTGCTGGATGCCAAGGGCGGACAGACTGCAGGTGAGAACTTTACATTCGGCGCTCAATACGGATTCATAGTTGAAAACGGAATAATCGGACCGATGATACGAGACATAAATATCATGGGGAATCTCTTTTCAACCCTTAAAAACATAGAAGCTACAGGCAGTGATTTTTCTTTGTCTGAAAGAGGCGGGTGCGGCAAGGGACAACTCAATATCAAATCCGCCTATGGAGGTCCGCATATACTGATTCGCAACATGGTTGTGGGGGGGGCGTAGGATGAAAAAAATACTTGAAACAGCTAAAAACAAATCTGATCAGGCAGAAGTCTATTACACCAGAAGCAGCTCAGGCAGCATGTCGATGCGTGACAGCAAAACCACAAAGATGTCAACTTCCATTCAGTCTGGTTATGCCCTGCGTCTCCTGAAAGGCGGCAAGATAGGTACGGCATATACGAAAAGTCTGAAGAACATCGATGAGTTCGTGAATAACGGATGTATGTCGCTAAAGGGGAATGTGGAAGCATCATTCGAATTTCCGGAGCATATTGAACTTCTTGATGCAGATGCATACGACCCGTCGGTTGGAAAAATCAGTTATTCCGACCTTCAGAAAGAAGCGCAGAAACTGCTGAAGTATCTCGAAGGCAAAATAGAAGGATTGGTCGATATCGGAGTAGGGTACGGGACAGATGAAACGGGTATCATGAACTCCAGGGGGCTCAACATGAGTCAAAGCAGTTCATTCTATTACATATATACCTCCCTTCTCTTTCCAAATACAGAAGCGGGCATCTGTAAAATGTTCCTTAACAGGGAAATTGAAGATTTCTCCCGCGATGAGATAGACTCACTTGTAGAAATGTATAAGGCAGGACTTCCTGAAGTGGACATCCCTTCAGGAAAGATGAAAGTCATGTTTACGGTGGACAGCATGTATGGTCTTCTGTGGCGGCTTTCAGCAGCCGCTCAGGGCAAGTCTTTTTACAACAGGGTATCTCCGCTTCAGGATAAACTGGGGCAGAAAGTTCTCTCAGATAAGTTTACGCTTTATGGAGATCCTTCCGCTCCAGACAATGTTGGACGACGGATGTTCGATGATGAGGGGATGCCGACTAAGAAGCACCATGTGTTCGAAAAAGGTGTGTTCAAGAATTTGATACTTAATCTGGACTACGCCGCCAAACTTGGGATGAAGCCAACCGGCAACGGATTCCGCGGTGGAATGTGGGGCGGCGAGACAGTGTCTCTGCCCCCTGTGCCTTCTCTCAACAGTTCCAGGATTGCTCCGGGAGACACCTCCTTCGAAAAAATGGTTAGCAGCATGGACAGGGGTGTAATAATATTCGGCATGCTCGGAGCTCATTCAGGTAATATTCTGAATGGCGATTTGTGTGTGGGACTCAATCCGGGCTACTATGTCAAAGATGGCAAAATAAGAGGAAGAGTGAAGGACGGAATGGTAAGCGGGAATGTGTATGAACTCCTGAACAATGTCATAACTGTCGAAGACACTTTACATGATTCGCTGATGGGCGGAAAATACCCGTCCATTCTTCTTGATGATGTAAGCGTTTCGGCAAAGAAATAGATTATACTCCTATATTGGGTGTGGATTAAAAAGGGGATGTGATGGGATTACTTCAGCATGCAAAGCAGACGCGCTCTGTCCGCCGTTTCAGGGAGAATGAGAGATTGTCCCGAAAAACTGTTGAAAACTTCGTGGATACGTCAAGATTTGCTCCCAATGGTGCCAACCTGCAGAAACTTCGGTTCTCGATAGTCACAGATAAAGAAAAATGTGAGGGAATATTCCCCTCGACAAAGTGGGCGGGATATTTAGAAGACTGGGACGGACCGGCAGAAGGTGAAAGACCGTCCGGATACATTGTAATTCATATTCCGCGGGAGGAAAAACCCTATACGAGAATCGACGCCGGAATCGCCGCTGGTTATATAGTACTTGCTGCAGAGGAAGCCGGAGTGGGTTCCTGCATGATAATGAGTTTTGATCCTGATACAGTGAAGATTGTGGTTGGAACTCCCGAAGGGTATAAACCGGTGCTGGTCATTGCCCTTGGATATCCTGCCGAAACAGTCGTTCTCGAAGAATCAGATGGAAATGTTAAATACTGGCGCGACAGCAGCGGAGTGCATCATGTCCCCAAACTCCCGCTGGAAGATATTCTATACGAACAGGAGTAGAGATGTTTAAACCTGAAATCTATGCCGAAAGGCGAAAGAAGTTAATCGCAGAAATGTCCGAGGAATTCGTGATGATAGTGCCGCCTTCATCCTATAAGCCCACAAGTGCGGACGCTCTGTATCCATACACCCCAAATGTCGACCTTGTTTATCTCACAGGCATTGCTCAATCCGGAACCTGGCTTGTCATTCACAGGCGCAAAGGTGAAGAGGTAAAGGAAATCCTGTTCATCGATGCCTATGATGAAACTCACGCAAAGTGGGTAGGGACAGTCCTGGCGAAAGAAGAAGCACAGGAAAAGACCGGAATAGAAAAGATTAATTTCAATTCAGGTGTTAAAGGCTGGATTAGCAGATTGGTTATCCGATACGGGATTACAAATATCTGGTATGACTTTCCTATTGCAGGAATCTCGTCGAGAATGGGAACTAGACTGCAGTTTGCAAACGACCTTAGCAGCGCATATCCGCATATTGTCTTAAACAGATTGTCTGAAAAGATATTCCACATGCGGATGGTCAAGGAAGAATGTGAACTCGAAGCCATGAAGAAGGCAATATCTCTTTCCAACAAGGGATTCAACCATGCTGCAAAGACTTTGAAACCCGGCATGATGGAGTATGAATTCGAAGCAGAACTCGAATACATTTTCGCAAAGAACAGCGAGAAAATGCCTGCGTTTTCCGCTATTGTCGCCGGTGGCGGGCGGGCAACCTGTCTTCATTACAGCAGAAAGAATCAAGAACTCGAAGACGGGACACTGATGCTTCTGGACTTTGGAGCGCGTTGCGAACTTTATAACTCAGACATTTCGAGAACTCTTCCTGTAAACGGTAAATACACTGCAAGACAGCGAGAACTCATGGAAATGGTCATCCAGGTACAGGAGGAAGCCATACGCCTTCTTCGTCCTGGAAAACTCCACCTGACATGGAACAATGAAGTAAAGGAATACTACACAGATCTGCTGCTTGAAAAGAAAATGATAGAGGAACGCAAAGAGATAGACAAATTCTATTATCATAACATCGGGCATCACATAGGACTCGACACCCATGATGAGAACATCATCAGCGAAGAGTTGCAGGCAGGAATGATACTTACCGTGGAGCCGGGGTTTTATTCAACAGAAGAAGGAATAGGAATAAGAATCGAAGATGATATTCTGATAGGTAAGAAGCATAACATCAACCTCTCCGCTGATATTCCGAAAACACCCGATGAAATCGAAAAATTGATGGCAGGGACGGAATAACATTTCATTCAGCGAAGAAGATCTACGCCTGATGAAGATAGCCCTCATCAAGGCTCAGGAAGCATTTGACAGAGGAGAAGTACCCGTTGGAGCAGTGCTGGTCGATTCATCGGGCAATCTCTTCGAAAACAGCAACCGCACCAGCGAACTCAATTCCCCATCGGCCCATGCAGAACATCTCGTGGTAACAGAGGCATCAGAAGCAGGAGGTGACTGGCGGTTGGATGACTGTACCCTCTATACAACACTCGAGCCCTGCCTTATGTGTGCGGGTTTAACAATTCTGTCCCGTATTCCACGGGTCGTTTACGGAGCATGGGACAAGCGGTTTGGTGCATTCGGTTCCGTTACGGATGTGATGAAAATGCCTGGGCTCAATCACTATCCCGATGTCCAGGGCGGCTGCCTTGCAGATGAATCTTCGAATCTGCTGAAGGAATTTTTCCGCAGCAAGCGCAAATAAGATCAGTGTCGTATGGTACTGACCATTCTCAGCAAAAGTGTCGTACTTCACTTCTCCCATTTTAGGTTATTGGCAAAGCAGTCAGGACTAAAGCTGGAATAAGGTGAACTCGACATTGTTTGTCTACTTTTGGTATGCTATATTGATAGAAAGCGTTCAAAAACAAAGGAGGAATCATGAAGTGTTTAGTTCTTTTAACAGTGCTTGCCCTGTGCGCATTCGGCTGGGTGGACTTGGACGGCAGGGACAGTTCCATCCCGCCTTCACCATCTCCTTATGCCAATGATGCAATATCACTTACATGTGTAAACAATTTTCAGGTTCCGTCAGCATATCACATACTCGGGCTTGCCCATGAAACCAGCCTTTCCTCCCTGGCACTGCGGAGCAGTGTGGATAATTCACTGATGGCGGTTGATTACAGCGGAATAGTCCAGTGGACAATGGATGGTCCCGGTGTATCTGGCTTTGGAGCTTGTCACACATGGCCGCCGACTTACGGTTACTTCACAAACAGCTGGACATCTTCGTCGATGTTCTATTGCGATGAGAGTTCGGGCTGGAGTTGGAGTTCAGCATGGACTAATCCCGCCGGAACAAACGGTAGAGGAATGGAATACAGCATCAACACCAACTATTTCTGGCAGACAAATTCAAGCACCGGTTTATACTGGATGGATGAAACCGGTGCAAATACATATTTCTCCATAACTGAGCCGGGAAGCCAGATGAGCGGAATCACACTATTCCCATACAATGGAAACATGGGAATCATCGTCACCGTCTACGATTATCAGGACTGGTTCTTTTATGAGTTCGAAGCCGGAGTAGGATTGACTTATCTTGGCTCAGCAAGTCCTGGGTTAAGTTATTTTGAAACTTCCCTCGGAATAACATACAGTCCGGATACCGGTACTTTCTTCTGGAGTTACGAACCGTATGACGATGATTTCTGGATTGGTGAATTCAGTGCCGGTGGGCTTGCTCTCGAACAGAACACATGGGGTGGGATAAAGAGCGAGTTCTAGCAAAAAGTGCCTGGCACCTTTAACAATATCAGTGTCGTACTTCACCTTATTCCATCTTTAGTCCTGACTGCTTTACCAACAGTCTAAAGTGGGAGAAGTGATGTACGGCACTAACTGTCACGAATAGTTAGGGCTTCCCGAATATCAGATGAAGGCACCGCTTGATCCATCCCTCATGACTCACTTCCGGAAAAGATTCTCTCCGTATCTCCTGCAGATATAACCTTCCCTACGGATATGAAACTTCTGAACAGTCCCCGTGAATGTCTTGAGGGAATAATCGACACTCTTCATGAATTGCGAGCGCCAGGGAGGAAAAAGCCCCGGACTTATCTTGAAACGGCGCGCAGAGATTATTTGAATGTTCAGAAGATGAAGCGCCCCTTGATAATCTCACACGAGACCAATACCGAAAACTTCTTGTAATCG
>CAYRQP010000021.1:0-30075 GCA_964426545.1 uncultured bacterium
AACGGGACACGAAGAAATCATGTCCCTGAACGGGTAAAACTATGATGTCACGGTACCACAATATCTGACACTAATTTTGCGAATCAAGATGTCACGGAACCAAATATATACAATTCTCTCGTATAAGTATCCCAGATACTCATGTCACTTTTCGAAGTTTCTCAAGCAGTGTGTTATGGGCTTTGAAGGCGAGGTTCGGAACATCGCTGAGCGGTATCCACATGACTTCTTCCGCATCGTCTCCGGACTGCAGTGTACCTTTCCAGCGGGTTACTTTCAGCGCAACGAGAAGTATGCCGCCATAAGTAGTCATGTCTGTCTGTATATCGAAGATAGAACTTTCAGTAATCGTCAATCCGGTCTCTTCATGCAATTCCCTGTTGCCGCCGTGATTGTAGGTTTCACCGATTTCGAGAAACCCCCCAGGGAAACAGAGTTCTCCCTTGTGCGGTGGGAAAGCCCGTTTTGTCAGTAGGACACTATCACCGCTTTGAACCAGCAGTGCAACAGCCGGGAGGGGGTTCCTGTAATGAACATATCCGCAGGCTGAGCAATGGAGATGTTCTCCGGTTTCTTTTTTCCTGCTTAACTTATTGCCGCACTTCGAACAGAAGGTAGGCGGCAGATAATAGGATGTCTCATCCTTTTTTCGCTGGTCGCTGCATATCAGCGGAAAATGGCCGGGAAGCAGACCGCTCTTTCTCCTGTAACTTCCGGAGATGACCCTTCGGGTGAAATCTCCTGCAATTTCCACCGCTGTTTCGATGGAATACCCCGCCCCGATGAGTGAAGCAGCTGAGGCTGCAAAAGTACATCCTGTTCCATGCACATTATCTCTGTCGATTCTGTGCCGGTCGAATTGTCTTACTCCCTGTGCGGTCACCAGAATGTCTGAAATATTCTCACCAGCGGGAAGATGTCCGCCCTTTACAAGAACAGTTTTCGTACCCATAGACAGAATGATTTCTCCGGCTTTCTTCATGTCAGATACTGTTTCGACGGGTATTCTGGCAATTAGTCCGGCTTCTTCTATGTTGGGCGTTACGAGAGTCGAAATCGGAATCAGATATTCTCTGATTGCATTTAGAAGGTTTCCTTTTGAGAGGTCATCTCCGGAGCCGGATTTCAATACAGGGTCGATAATGAGTGGAGTATCTTTCAGTCTGTCGACAATGATATCATGGAGGGTTTCTACAGATTCTGCATTGCAAAGCATTCCCGTCTTAACTGCACTCACAGGTCCATCGTCTATCACTGCCAATAGTTGTTCAGAAAGCACTTCCTGCTCAATGCGTAACCAGGACCGTACACCTGATGCCAGTTGGGCAGTGACAGCCGAGATGACAGGGCATCCATGAATACCGAGAGCAGCAGCAGTCTTGATATCAGAAAAAAGTCCTGCGCCGCCGCTGGAGTCAGTTCCGCCTACGAACATGACCACACTCTGAATATCTGCGTTGCTCCGCCTGTTGATGATAACCTCTTTCGGGGTATTGCTTCATTGGTTAAGGAACATGTACTCAATTATAATTGAAACATCTATAGACTAATATACACCCTTAATTGAAAGGTATTTCAATTACCAGAGTATTTTTGCCTGCTATCGGCTTGAGCCTGCTGCTTTTTTCCGGAATTGCATCGGCAATAACAGAACCCGAAGTAGATTCTATCTATGTGAACGGTGATATTCCTGTATCTGAATCGAAGCTTCTATCCGGAACTGGTCTTGAGGTTGGAGCATCCCTGCTTCTGATTACTCCTGAAGAAGTAGGAGAAGGGGTAAAGCACAATCTCAATGCACTTGGCTATCTGTACCCATCCGTAGAAGTAGAATGGCCTTCGTGGGGTGAAGCAGACGGAGTAGTGAAACTGACTGTCGAGACAGGGCATCTTTATGTCATGTCAGGACTAGTCATTGATGGTGTTAGCATATTCCCGGGTGATTCAATAGCATCACTGTATCCTGTATCTCCGGGAGAACCGATTACACCAGCGGACACTGCATCATTCTGCAATTCAGTCATAGATGCATACTCTGAGCGGGGATATATAAGGGCAGGATGTAGGGTTTCGATTGTAAACGGTGGTGCCGATTCGACAGGTGCAGAAGACAGCCGGCTTTTAGTTACACTAAGATGTACAGTTGATGAAGGTGCTCAGTATTACCTTGGTGAGGTAACCGTGTCAGGGCTCGAGACAATCCGACCTGTAGTTGTTACACGTGAATTACTTATCTCACCCGGTGATGCACTTAACGAAAAACTGCTGCAACAATCTATGCGGGATATCTATCAAATGGGACTGTTCAGGGATGTCAGGTTCACATATCAGGACAATGACAGCCGGCAGAACACGAAGAACCTGATAATAGAAGTGACAGAGGCTGATTATCATACGGTGGATATCGGATGCGGTTATATGTCTCCGGAAGCTGTTTTCTTCAGTGCAAGCTGGACTGATCCCAATATCATGGACAATGAACAGAAACTTAAACTGAGTATGTACGGGATGACTTATGTTGGAAGTGATGACGGACAGAAGTACCAGCCTGTCATTACTTATGAAGAGCCATGGTTCCTATCTACAAGATGGAAATTGCGGCTGGAACTTGACTACCTTTATTATCGGATACCTGGACTGGACCAACGGAGTTGGTCTGTTTCAACATCCTTTGCAAGAACCATTTGGAGTAATTTGCATTTCACAACCGGGTGTAAGTACGAGTATGAAAAATTCTGGGAATCCGATGATGCTGGAGATTTGAATACTTCCGACTGGCAGGGGACCGGCAGTCTGGATGGAGCAGTTGTGCATGATACAAGAACGCCCCTTTTAAATCCCATACGCGGGCACTGGTATATGTTCAGTACAAAAGTATCGGGGGGAATTCTTGGAGGTACTGATTTCTATCGTATTGAAGCCGAAGTAAGGAAACTGGTATTTCTCTCGGATAGATTTATTATAGCTCTCCGCAGTCGATTCGGGAGTGCTTTTACATACGGAGAAGATACCTCCATTCCGCCTGACGACCGATTTTTTCTCGGTGGGGGAACGACCATCCGGGGGTATGCCTATAATTCAATAGGACCTTCCGATGCTGACGGCAATCCAACGGGAGGGAATGATACCGTGCTGGGAAACCTGGAGATAAGAGCGGGAATCTGGAGAGACCTCTGGATTGTGCTGTTCTGCGATGCGGGTGGATTATGGGATACATTCTCCGAAATAGATGTCGATGCCTTTGCTGTGGGAACCGGAGTAGGACTGCGGTACGATACACCATTCGGAGCAGTCAGACTCGATTACGGTTTTGCACCGTCACGCAGTAATTCGATTGAGACAGGCAGGTTCTATATAGGTCTGGGGCAGGCATTCTGATGCGCCTTCCACGGAAAACTCTCAGCTTTCTTCTCTTTTCATTTCTCGGGTTAGTAGGAATTATAGTGACACTTTACCTGATGCTTGCATTCGGCTGGCTTGGCAGTTTCCCTGACAGTTTGGCAACAAAACTTTCTTCGATTGGAATTACTACTGTCAGATTTTATGGTATTCATAGCAATCTATTCTGGAGTACCCGAGCGGATTCTGTCATCGTCACTGATACTGATGGTCTTCATATCACGATTGCTCAGCCTGATATTCAGGGTAATGTGCTGGATTTTCTGTTCAACAGACATCTGAATCGACTGTCAGTCGAAAAACTACTTATCGATGTATCCACGCCGTCCAGAGAGAATGAACTGCCCCCCAGCCTTACTGAAATCCTTGAGAATATAGATTTGGGAATAGTCACAGGTGCAGACAGCCTTATCCTTATCTACGGTGCGGTGTCCGACACATCTGGAATTCTGGTCGATTCCATGTACCTCCGAACTTCGTTAACGAGGGAGGATGGGGTTATGCTTGAAATATCTGCCATAGGTGTTTTTATCCCGGGATTCGGGGGAATCAACGGGTACGGTTCACTCGGAATGGAGAACAATGTTGTGTCATCGAGCGGCATTCACGCTATTGCGGTTCCGGGGTCACTGTTTGTCACCGGATCCCTTGCTGGAGAAGGAGCAGTCCCGGATATCGACTTCTCCGGAGCAATCTCAACGGAATTCCTGAATCTACCTGTCTCCATAAGTACTGATATCGATGGAAGAATATTCGGAACGCTATCGAAACCGGAAACTTCATTGTCGTTTTCGGACGCTTCTGCTGATGTCTTCGATTGTGCAGCGACTGTTTCTGCCGATTCTATTTATGCAGGACTGGATTCGGTTGCGATCACCAATTTTCAGATTTTGAATGAAGAATTAAGTCTGTTATGCAGCGGAACTTACAGGTTTAGCTCAATGGAATGGGGTGTTTCGCTCGATATAGCTGCATCTGATTTGGATGTTAGCAGGTATTATTCCGATATCCCGGAGACTGCTATCACGGGCAGCATCTCACTGAATGCGGAAGGCAGTGAACTTCTCGTTCCACGCGGCAGTGCAGATCTCAACCTGAGTAATTCCGAAATATCAGGGATAGCATTCGAATCATTCCAGGCAGATGTTCTGCTCGATTCAGGGCAGGTTGAATATAAAGGAAACATAGCTGCTTTTGATGGTAGTTGTAGTTTTTCGGCAATTTCTGAAATTTCATCGGATATGGCGCTGTCAGACCCTTCTGCTGAAGTTTCAGTCCGACTGTATTCCCCGCAACTTATCGAACTGCTTGGAGTCTCGGGGATTCCTGATTTTTCAAGCGTGTATATTCGCGTGAGCGCAGAGGGAATGCCGCCTGATATGTCGATAGACGGGTCGGTAGAGATTGATGAGATAGACTTTGGCGGAACTTCGATTGACAGTGCGGAACTATCCGGATACTGTAACCTGTCCGATTCGGGCATTAGAGCTGACTGCAGTCTTTCTTTAGACAGCCTGCGCGTATCATCTGCAGCCTACAGTATTTCAGCAGATGCGAGTTTAAGGGACAGCCGGATAACGGTCGAGAACATGGCTGCAGTAAACACTGTCGACAGAATGACTATTGGAACCTTCTCGATGACTCTCGGTCCGGTCTCGCAATTCTACACGAATGACATATCTGCCACCCATTCCAAGTTAAGAATCATTACACAGGGTAGTGCTTCGGGCTATCTGAGCGGTTCACGCCTGAGGATAGATACCCTTTGGATCCACCCTCCCGTCGGATATCTCGGGTTGTCCGGTACAATTGGTCCCGGCTCTGACATCGATATTGATGCAACTCTTCATCAGTTTGATTTTGCAGCCCTTGCAACATTGCTCGCACTTCCCGTAAATCTCTCCGGGGTGGGTAATTTCGACCTGTCGATACAGGATAGCGGCAGCGGGATAAACGGATACATCAAGGGAACTGTTGATAATCCGGAGTATGGGCGTTTCACAATGGATAGTCTTTCAATGGATGTTACGGCAGGTCAGGACAGTATTCTAGTCAATAGTCTCTATTGCTGGCGAGACAGCATTCGCTCAGAATTCAGGGGCAGTACAAGCGGCTACAGTACAGATGGTCAGTTTGCCTTCGATGAGAATAACATAGACTACTTCTATATCGATGTTGCAAACATAGGTGACTGGTTATTCTATGTTCTTCCGGTTCCATTCAGAACTCTCAACTCGAATGTGACCGCAAAAGCAGAATATGTAAAGACCGGAGGTACCTTCGAATCCGGGCTGACAATAGACGCATCAGCGGAGATAGAGACTGTATTCATAACCGCTCTCAGCGTCAGTTTCCCGGATGTGACCCTTTCTCTCAATTATCCGGACACTACGGAATCAGGATATAACACTAAATTCACAATGAATGCCGGAAATGATGATTCAGGTGAGTTCTCTTTATCCACATCGTTGAATGTCACGGATTTCCTACCGTTCAGTCTTGGTAAATACTCATTCAGTGCAGAGATGAATTCATTCGAAATACCGATTATGGGTATGGGAATTCTTGTTGCGTCGGGGAGTCTGTCATCAAGTGGAGATGCTTTTGAAGAACGCCCGTTATTGAGCGGTGACATAGCAATTGACAGGAGTATTCTTGGTATTCCTGAAATTTCCGAGGGTTCTTCAGACGGCGGTTCTTCAGAACTTCCATTCGATCTCTCTGTGGATGTAAGCTGTCCCGGAGATGTCTGGGTCAGAAGCAGTTATGCCAACATAGAAGTTGCTGTGGATTTAAATGTTCTCACGCTGGAACATAAACCTACGGCTAACGGCACCATTTCCTGTGTAAGGGGTAAGATTACGCTCTATCAGCGGGAACTCGATATTACTGAAGGAACAGTTACATTTGTACAGGGAGACCCCCTTCAGATTGTTCTGAACATCAGGGCTGAGAGCAGGATAAGAAATATTATGAGTCAGGAAGAATACACAGTTGTCGTTCAGGTTACGGGAGATGCTGCGAATCCGGTCATTGTATTCAGCGGAAGCGGACCTGACGGTGCACTGACGACAGAAGATGCAATGACACTTTTAAGTCTTGGGCTGACATACAGCGAACTCCAACAGATTAATTCCACAGCATTTAGGACAGGCGTGGAGGGAGCGGCGCAGTCGATTCTCGGCAGTTATCTTGCCCGGAATCTGCGAGGTATGCTGGGGCTTGACACTTTCGTAATAACTCCCGAACTGCTCTCCGATTCGACAAGCCTGGTTGTCGATGCAGGGAAATATGTTCTCCCGAATCTGTTCCTGTCATATAAGATAGATGTATTCTCGTCTGAACCCGGCACAGCAAGCGCTCAATATATGATTATGAGGAATCTGTTTGTTGAGGGCAGTACGAGAACGACCATCCATGGAGAATTCGAACCGACCATAGAACTGCATTACATCCTCCGTTACTAACCCGCATATTTCATCGGCTTTCTACTACAACACCACATATGCAGGCAGCTACTTCGTTATACTCATATATCCGTCCTCGACGTACTGTTATCAAGTACGCCTCGGAGTATATGTTCGCAAGCCTCGTATCCACCTACATCTGAGTCGTCTCGCTACGAAATCTGGTGAAATATGCGGGCTGACCCCGCCCGACATTAAAGCGTTTTCTGTCAGTACAGCTTTTTCTCCGGTATTATGCCGCGTATTCCGCCGCGGGGGTCCTCTACATCCCGTTCGAATCTCGGAATAAGATGAACATGAAGATGTGGAATTGTCTGTCCTGCTGCAAATCCGTCATTGATGCCTATGTTGTAACCATCGGCGGCAAGGGTATCTTCAAGCTGTTCTTTTCGGAATATGAGAGCTCTGGCTATAGATAAAAGTTCCTCCTCTGAAGCATCGAAAACACTCTGGAAATGCCTGAACGGAATTACAAGAGAGTGCGAAGGGGACACAGGATAAAGGTCTCTAATCATATAGACATTTTCGTCCTGCCAGATAATTCTTCCGGGGTCCGGTTCACAGAAGGGACAGGAATCTTTCGTCGTTTCTATTGACATATATTCTCCTTTTAAAAGTCGGTGACACACGGGAAGTGGTGACAGTCACTTCTTCTAGGGTGTCACCGATATTTCTGCATTATATTTGCTTATGATTATACTAAACAAAGACTTTTATCTGCAAGGTGCAGTAGCCCTTGCAAAGGACCTCATCGGGTGTATCTTGTTGCATGATGATGGAGTCACCCGTCGGTCGGGAATCATCGTGGAGACTGAAGCATACACGGAAGATGACCCGGCATCCCATGCCTTTAAGGGAATAACCCGCAGAAACCGGCAGATGTTTGAAGAAGGCGGCACATCCTATGTGTATCTCATCTATGGATTGTATTACTGCTTCAATGTTGCAGCCGGGCCGAAGGGGAGGGGAGAAGCTGTTCTGATAAGGGCTTTAAAACCGCTCGAAGGAATCCCTGTGATGCAGAGAGTAAGAAATACACGAGATGTGCAAAATCTCTGCAGTGGTCCCGGAAAACTCTGTCTGGCATTTGAAATATCAATGGAACAGAACGGTATGTCGCTAATTGACTCCAGTCTGCAGATTGCCGGCCCCGCTGAAAATGAGAAATATGAAATAGAAACAAGTTACAGAATCGGACTGTCGAAAGCAACTGAGAAAAAGTGGCGTTTTTATGTCAAAGATTCGCAATGGGTCTCCCGTTGACGATTGACACATTACTTATCAATATAGGATTGATGTCATACATAGAGGTAGAGAGTTTTGATCTACTTGAGATTATTGTAATCAGATGGGAATCACGATGAGTTCAGGAACTGTTGTTGCGATGATGATACTGGTTTTGACCGGAATATCTTTCGGGGTTTCACCGTGTTGGTTTCCTATTTCTTCCGGTATGCACTGGGAGTATGATATTTCAGGTACGATAATTTTTGGTGAGCGTATTTACTCTGTAAGAGGAGAAAGAACTGTCTCCGTGACGGAAGTTGTGCAGTACAGGGACGGATGCCCAATATATCAGGTTGAAAAACATACGGTTCTAAGCGGTATTCCCACTCCTTCAGGAGAGGACCTGGCAAACACGGAAGTACTGTTCTATCATGTAAAACAGGACAGCATTCTGATCTATAACTCTCTCGGGTTTGAAAGCATTTGCGGTGTTATTGTCTGCAGCGGAATCGATACCGGAATATCATCATGGGTCTGCAGCAACAAGAGTGAATATCACAGCAGCAGTATCCGTTATCTTCCATATCCGCGATCCATGTTGCTTCCATACGGGATCATCGATTCCCCTGTTTCAATTCTCACTGAGACATTCAGCAATGAAGAGACTCTAACCTCAAGTTCGGTGGAGTATTTCGGGTTGCATACAGGTCCGGTGCTGATCTACGAAGATACCTACAGAACCGGTGATTCCGATTTTCAAATGCAGTTGATATCGAGACTCAGAAACAAATACAAAGACTGACGATTCTATGATTCTATAGCGGAGTACTGTTTTTCTGTCATTATCTTCAACATGAGGAATAATAGAACAAGACCTTCGACTACCGCGAGCATCACATAGACATCTCCATGAATTGAAGAGCTTTGTCCCGGTTGAGCCCACAGAACTGTCCGGAGGGTATAACCGGGAAGCACCAGTATGCGAAACAGGGTTGAATCTGCGAATCCTCCGGTAAGCGCCTGGGATGCAACCAGGATGAAATAACCGATCCATCCGGAAAACCTGCAGTAGTTTTCAATGATCAGAATCAGGGATACGGCAGAAAGAGCAGAAAAAGGAACGACAACATAGGACTGCCATGGGATGGTTACTGATAGATGTGCGAGAGAGAACAGCATAATCAGAGAAGGCAGAATACCTGCCAGCAGCGGGAGTGTAATTTCCGAAACAAGCAATATCTGTGTACCTATGTTGGATGGATGCAGCATGACTGATAATCTTTTCTTTAATTCCGAATCCGTCCAGCCCATGAGAATGGATGCAGGAAGCAGATAGGTAAGTGTAGATGCGAACAGAAGAAGCACCGAAGTTTCGAAATGACCTATCAGAGACCAGATCAAAACGGGACCGGAGAGAGATATCCACCAAAAGGTTTTTCTCCTTAACACCCGGCGTGACATCCACCCTGTAGTTCGGAGCCATATACTCAGGTAGGTGATAATACCCGGATTAGTCAAAGAGATTTTCCTCTCTTTCTCTATTAGTCGTTTTGAAGTACTCATACAGGTCACTTACAGCCGGCGGAAGTAACTCTAAATTTGTTATCGTTCTTGAGTTTGCTCTTGCCATATTTACGAGACTTATTATTGCAGATGCTATGCTGGAATGACTTATGATATAGCCATCTTCAGTACCTGTCACACTTCGAACACCAGCCATGTTATCTATGACGTTTCTCGGGAGTGCCGGAAGGAAAGAGACATGAATACACTGCAATTCCGCCTCAGCATCCGATAGTCTTCGCGGAGTCACGATTGCACTGATATCATCTCTTCCGCATATTGCAATCCTCTCCGTTCCCTGCGGTATGTGCTTTACATCAGGCAGTGACGCTATTACAGAGTAATCACTCGCGGCTAAGGTTTCTATCAGGGGGTAGAGTCTTCTCGGAAATGGTCCCTGTAATACCAGAATCTCAGGTTCACGGGTGATGACAGAAGCAAAGCTAACCATATATCTCTCTTCATCCGGCATATCTGCAACAGGTGTGTCGGCTGAATCCTTCAGAGAACACCAGCGAAGTGTCTGAATGATGTTCTCGCTTCGTTCTTTTCTGTTTAGCCCGGTAAATGCAGTTGTCATAGCAAGGTATTCTCTGACAGTTATCCCCGATGGGAATTCGTTCCTGAACGGAACAAAACCAATGGAGTTATTGGTTGAAGTGTTAGCTGCTTCTATCTGGTTCTTTCCAACCAGAATACTTCCTGAACTTGCCTTTCCGTATCTGGCGATTACCCGAGCCAGTTGCGGAGCGATAGTAGTGCTGTCTCCCAGTAATACGAATACAGAACTCGAAAGAACCGCAAATTCGACCGGCTCAGTAGAATTTCTGTTCAATAGAAGATTTCTTAATCTGAGCCGGACAGTAGAATTCATAACACGCTGTTTCTTACTTTAAGTTCCCCCGAAGGCTCTTGTCTGCCAGTTCGAGAGCCCGTACAACCGCCAGACCACCTTGTCCGGTGCTTTTCGGTGAATCTCCTGATTCGATGGAGTTAAGGAAATCCTCCATCTCGCCGGCAAGGGGTTCGAATGTATCCAGTTTAGGTGATACAATGTCTCCCGTGCGGTATGAAAGCTGATATTCTCCAAATGTCTTTGGTTCGATAAGATCAACACCTTTGTCAAATACCTTAATCTTCTCATAAGGTTCCGTATCATCGTAAACCAGCATCTTCTTACTTCCCACAATGACAGTGCGTCTGAGTTTTGAAGGAGCCAGCCATGATACCTGTATATTTCCTATGGCACCGCTTGGGAAACCAAGATTGATGAAGGCAACGTCAGGGATATTATCCAGAACATAAGCATGTCCGAAAGCACTTACATGTGTCGGTTCTTCACCGAGCCAGTAGAACAGCATTGAAAAATCGTGAGGTGCAAGGTCCCAGATGACAGAGACATCTTTCTGATGCAGCCCAAGATTAACTCTGTTCGATGTTATGAAAAGAATGTCGCCAAGCTCTCCGCTGTCGATTATTTCTTTTGTCTTGACAACGGGAGGGGAATACAGGAATGTGTGCCCGACCATAGTGACCAGTCCCTTTTCCGCAGCGATATCGACGAGTTTCTGTGCTTCTTCCATGCTTGCGGCAAATGGTTTTTCCACGAACACATGTTTTCCTGCATTCAGCGCTTGAAGGGCGAGCGGGAAGTGCCTGGACACATCAGTCGCAATAATAACAGCGCTTATTTCCGGATCATCGATGATGTCCTGATAATTCAGGGTCTTTTCTGCTGCCGGATATCTCTTTCCTATCATATCGAGTCGGCTTCTGTCTTTGTCGCAGATAACAATGCGTCCGCATTTGTCATTCGCCTGCAGATTACGAAGAAGATTGGGTCCCCAGTATCCAAGTCCGACAATTCCGGTGTTAACCATTATTTTCCTTTCAGTCGCAGTGAATAAAACATACGTGAAAAACTACCATTATTTCTCTTCAAGGTAAAGTACCGGTTTATGTGTCATCATGGCACAATATTGTATCGAATTACAGACACCTGTTTCGTGGCGGATTCAGTAAGAATATGCCCTTCATTTAGATACAACGATATTATCAATCGTTTGTGTAAAGAACTTCCTGGTGACTAAATTGCATTGTAATTTGTATAACTTGAAAGAGGTCAATATGAATGACAAATTTACAACAAAAGCAAGAAGCGTTTTGCAGGAGGCTGTTAAAAATGCAGCAGAAAGTGCTAATCCGGAAGTAATGCCATTACACCTTGCTGTATCCATAATATCTGATTCGGATGGAACGGTAAGTGCGGTTCTTACCGGTATCGAGAAGAGTAGAACGGAAATACTTCACAAACTCCGGGACAGCCTGACAACACTCCCCGTATCGGAAGGCGGAATGGAGCCGAGGTTCTCATCACGGCTTGCCGGTGTGATAAGTGTATCAGAAAAGATTGCTGCTGAACTGAAAGATGATTTTGTAACAACGGAAGTCCTGTTTCTGGCAATCCTGAAAAAAGGCGGGAAAGCAAAAGACATTCTCGAGACATTCAAAATCTCTTCGAATGAGTTTCTGAAAGCTCTTGCACACGTGCGCGGGGCAACCAGGGTTGCATCCGAAAATGCAGAAGATCAATATCAGGCACTCGAGAAATTCACCCGTGATCTCACACGGCTTGCAAGGCAGGAGAAACTTGACCCGGTAATTGGCAGGGATGATGAAATCCGCCGCCTGATGCAGGTCTTGGGTAGAAGAAGAAAAAACAACCCGGTTCTGATAGGAGAACCCGGTACGGGGAAAACTGCTGTAGTAGAAGGGCTGGCACGCCGCATTGCAGAAAATGACATACCCGATACTCTTCGTGACAAGAGCGTTCTGTCCCTGGACATGGGAACATTGGTGGCCGGTGCAAAGTATCGCGGTGAATTCGAAGAAAGGCTGAAATCAGTACTTCGGGAGATATCAAATTCTGACGGCAGGATAATACTCTTTATCGATGAGATGCACACACTTGTAGGGGCAGGTGCCGCCGAAGGCGCAGTCGATGCCGCCAATATGCTTAAACCCGCTCTTGCCCGTGGCGACCTTCACTGCATAGGAGCAACAACCCTGGACGAATACAGAAAGCACATTGAAAAGGACGTGGCACTCGAAAGAAGGTTCCAACCTGTTCTTATAGAAGCCCCTTCCGTTGAAGATACGGTCAGTATACTGCGTGGACTCCGGGAGTGCTATGAAAACCACCACGGGATTGAGATTCAGGATGCAGCGTTAATAGCGGCGGCAACCCTATCGGACAGATACATAACCGGCAGGTTCCTTCCCGACAAGGCAATAGATCTGATAGATGAAGCAGCAAGCAGACTCCGGATCGAAATCGACAGTATGCCGAAGGAGATAGACGAGATTAACCGCAGAATTATGCAGTTGGAGATAGAGCGTGCAGGTTTGAAGCGGGAGAAAGATGATGCATCTTATCAGCGTTGCGCGACAATTGAGAAGGAACTGGCAAACCTCAAGGAAGAGAAGAAAGCACTCGATGTACTCTGGAATAATGAGAAAGAACTCATCGGCAAACTCCGCAGTCAGTTAAGGCAGATAGAAGGTCTGAAGGGACAGGAAAAGATTGCGGAACGGGAGGGCAACCTCGAAAGAGTTGCTGAAATAAGGTACGGCGTACTCCGCTCCATTGAGGAAGAAATTACAGAATCGAAGAATAAACTCGCAGAAATCCAGAAGAACGGAGCTATGCTTAGCGAAGAAGTCACCCCTGAGGACATTGCAGAAGTTGTCGCAAACTGGACCGGAGTCCCAGTCTTAAGGCTGCTGGAGAGTGAAAGACAAAAACTCCTGACACTGGAAGATGAACTGCACAAAAGAGTAATCGGACAGGATGAAGCAGTTTCACGGGTTGCCGAAGCTGTCCGTAGGTCCCGCGCCGGTATTCAGGACCCCGACCGGCCCATAGGGAGTTTCATTTTCATGGGTCCGACAGGTGTGGGTAAAACCGAACTGGCAAGGTCGCTTGCTGATTTCCTGTTCGATGATGAAAATGCACTCATAAGAATCGACATGAGTGAGTTCATGGAAAAGCACTCTGTGTCGAGGCTCATAGGTGCACCACCCGGATATGTGGGTTACGACGAAGGCGGTTACCTGACCGAAGCAGCCAGAAGACGCCCATACTCGGTAATCCTCTTCGATGAAATAGAGAAAGCCCATCAGCAGGTATTCAATGTCTTTCTCCAGATACTTGATGAAGGCAGATTGACTGACGGACAGGGAAGAACTGTCGATTTCAAAAACTGTGTTATCATCATGACAAGCAACCTTGGTAGCGACTGGATTGCAGAACTTACCGGAAAACTGTCGAAAAAAGAGATAGATACCCGTGTGAAGAGAGAAATGGAACAGCACTTCAAACCGGAATTCCTGAACAGAATCGATGAGATAATTGTATTCCATACGCTGGACAAAAAACAGATAAGGGAAATTGTTGTTCTTCAAATTGCACACCTCAACAAGACACTGGCAAATGAAGACATCCGGATAGAAGTAACTGATACTGCTCTCGACAGGATTACGGAACTCGGTTACGAGCCTGCTTACGGCGCCCGTCCGCTGAAGAGAGTAATTCAAAAATACATACAGAACACTCTGGCGGAATTGGTCATAAAAGGTGACATTCTCCCCGGACAGACAGTACATATCGACTGCACCAGCGGAAAATTCATCTTCCAGGGGACATAGCTTGCTTTGTCCCCCAGGCTAGCCCCAGACTCACCTTGCCATTTCCTTTCTTTCTAAACAGGTTATCAGCATGATAAATGAGAATTCAGGCGGAAAACACAGTTTCGCCCCAACAATTATAATAGCAGTCGTCTATTTCGCATCCGACTTCTTTCTTGATGGACTCTATGCCGCTGCACTGATAGTCGCCGCAGGAGTCCTTGAGTATCTGTACTTCAGGTTTTTAAAGAATGCCGAACATCCGTCTGTACTTGTCGAAGGTCTTGTACTCGGCGGTATTGTACTTGGCAGTGGATTCCTCGAACAGACGGGATACGAAGGTGCTGAATTTCCCATTATCGAACTTATACTTGCAGGAGTTCTGATCATCTCCACTCTTGCAGGTACCCCATGGCTCGAAGGAATGATGAAGCGCTCTTCCGGCATTTCAGCGGGAATCGACAGGTTCACATCCTACTGTTTCGGTATTCTCTTTACCGTTCACGGTTCTGTTCTTGCAGCAATGATAATCATTTCACATAGAATACACATAATACCGTCAGTAATTCTATTCATAACTCTATATGTAGTTGCCTTCATTGTTGTCCGAAAAGAAAACACGAAGAAAGCAGTCCTGAATACTCCTATTCTAAAAGACCTCGCTGACGGGAACCTGGAACTGTCTGTCAAAGGCAGAATACTTGGAGTTATCTGGGCTGAAGGCGACACAGTTCTTACAATCAGCCGTGTATCGGTCGAAGAAGATTGCAAAACTCACATCTTCCTTTCACAGCTCGAAACAGCACTTTCAATTAGAGGAGCTCGCACCGTTAAGTTCACAGATTGGGAAGGTGATACGATTCAACTCGAAATGAGCGGGTACAGGAAATACGAAAGCACTTGGCAAAAGCCAATAGTTAAGTAAATCGAGATTCTCAATTATTCCACTATTCTTCCTAAACCCCAATAGAAATATGTGAAAACAAACGGCGGGATACTTAATTCCTGCTTTTCATATCTTATATATTACATTGACAATGTTGAAACACGCAGATTAGATAGCAGTAATCAAATTCTGAGGTGACAAATGAGTCCGCATGAATCGATTTCACTTGACTGGTCGAGTCAACTCGAAGAGGATCTTCTAAAACTATCTGACGTGATGCAGTCTCACCCGGTCAGAACCAAAAAGCTCATTCCTGGAGAAAGACGTGATGTAGCGGTTCTCTTCCTCGATATCCACGGTTTCACAAATATGTCTGAGAATATGGATCATGAAACAGTCCACCGGCTGATGGATGGGATATTCCGCCCGATGACCCGGCTTGTGGCAAGCCATGGCGGCTATGTTGACAAGTATGAGGGTGATAACATAATGGCCCTTTTCGGTGCGAAACACGCAAGTGAAAATGACTGCGTAAGGGCTGTTTCCTGCGGCATGAAAATGCAGGAGATAGTCAACGATGTAAATGCAATTCTCAGCGATAAGGGTATCGATATCTCTTCCCGGGTGGGCATCAGTTATGGTTCTGTAACAATTGCCCCTGATCCTTCGGGACATCTTACTGCCATTGGTGACGTTGTCAATGTTGCACGAAGAATGGAATCGACAGCAGATCTCAATACAGTCCAGATTACATCTCGTGTGAGAGAAGAGTGCGGTGATCTGTTCGCATGGATGGACCTTGGGGAAAAGAAAGTAAAAGGAAAAGAACACGCCATTCAGACTTATTCACCAACAGGACCCGGTGAAACTCAGACCCAAAGATGGGAAAGAGCTGCTGATATATCCCGCTCACCCCTCGTTGGCCGTACAGCAGAATTGGAATTTCTGGAAAACTGCTGGAATAATGCAGCGGAGAACGCCGCACTAAACAGGCGCGGTGGAGCGAAACATCTTGTTGCAGGCGTATGTGGGGAAGCAGGAATCGGCAAATCAAGACTTGTACATGATTTCATTGAGGCGAAGAAATCCGGTTCGGAAAAATTCACACTCTTAACCGGGCAAACTTTGTCTTATGCGCAGCCTCCATTCTGGCTTTGGACCACATTGCTCCGGAATTACTTCGAAGCAGAACATGAAGATGATTACACCATGGAGCATCTGCGGAGGTCTATTGAAGAACTTTCAGGTCATCAGGAGAACGGGGAATCTAAAGGATCGCTTATCCGTTCTATCCCGTTTCTTGCGCAACTCCTGTCGATACGGTTGGATGATGCCGAAATGAAAGAACTCGATGATAAACTGAAACATCAGGAGACTCTTGTAGCACTTCGTAATTTTATTAGGGTAGCAAGCTGTACGGGTACAAGAGTGGTGATACTGCTCGAAGACATTCACTGGATGGACTCTGCTTCTCTTGAAGCACTTGAATTTGTCGTTTCGAACACGGACATCCATGAACCTCTTCTTCTTATCTGCGTGTACCGTCCGGAAACGAGCGATGGAAAGGCGGCAAGGCCGGAACTCCCGGAAGAATATGCTGTATCTGAAGAAATAGTACTCTCGACAATCGAAGAAGCAAGTATTCTCGAAATCGCGAGAATGATGCTTGGGGGAAGCGACAAGAAGATACCCCGGGAAGTCGAACTGTTTCTTCTCGAAAGGTCAGGCGGCAATCCGTTCTTCATGGAGGAGATGATCCTTCACCTGATAGAAACCGGAATTGTTTCCGTAGAAGAAGATGGGATGAGATTGAACGGTTCTCTTGACAAGATTGTCATACCGTCCTCACTCTCAGGGATTCTACGCTCAAGAATCGACAATCTCCCTTCTGAAGACAAACAGACACTTCGAAGAGCGTCCATACTGGGAATGGAGTTTCAATCTGCCCTTTACAGGGAAGTCTGCAGAAGACTGAATGTTGAGGGAAAACCAATAGATGAACTGGACAGGCTTGTTCAGCGAAATCTGCTGGAAGTAACGGGAACGGAATCGGACAGGACTTACTCATTCAGGCACATTCTCACGCTGAATTCCGCCTATGACACAATCCTCCATCATAACTGTTCCATTATTCACAGAATGGCTGCTGAATCTCTCATAGAACTCTATCCGCAGAAGGAAGAAGTTGTTGCCGGGTTTATTGCCAGACACTGGGAAAAAGCCGGAAACAAAGAGAAAGCACTTGAGTGGGGAATGAAAGCACTTAAGATTTCCCGGCGGGATTACAACCATGCAGAAGTGTTGAACTGGTCCGAACAGCTTCTCTCCATACTGGAGACATCTGAAATGGAAGACAGAAACCGTCTCAAACTGGAAATTCTCGATGCAGTGCAATCTGTTAGGGACATCCGCGGAGAAGTCGATGAATGGCAGAAGACCCTTGAGCGGATGATGGAAATCTGTGAGCAGTCGCTACCTGGAAACTGGACAGGTAGAACTTTGTATTCATTCGGCAAACTGCACAGGCTCAGGGGAGACATGGATGAAGCAGAACAGTGTTTTGACTGGGCTCTCAACATATTTACGAGGGATAATGACAGGCATAATGAAGGCAAGGTGCTGGGTGAACTTGGAAACCTGAACATGTATCGTGGAGACCTTGAAAAGGCTGAGAAATTTTACCGCAGGGCAATCCGAATTCATAAGGATTCAGGCAATCAGAGAGAAGAAGGGATGATTCTCACAAATCTATGCGGACTTTTCTACAAGATGGGACACATTGACAGGGCTCTCGAATACTCGGAAAAAGCACTGGCTATACATCGCAGAATCGGCAATAGGCGGATTGAGGGGGTGACTTTCGGGTTCGAAGGCGCCATTTACAGGTCGAAAAGTAATATTGAAAAGGCTCTTTCTGCATTCCAAAACGGACTTAACATAAGCAGGGAGATTGGCGACCACCGTTCGGAAGGAAATCTCCTGACAAATCTCGGACTGCTTTATGCAGATGAAAAGCAATACGATCAGGCAGTCGAGACCCTTGAAGAAGGACTGTCGATTCAGAAGGAAGTGGGTAACAGACGGAATGAAGCAATAGTTCTTCTCAATCTTGGAAACATCTTTATGAATAAACAAGTTAATCAGTTCCCTAAAGCTCTTCAGAATTACGAAAACTGTGTAGAAATATTCAAAGAAGTCAACGATATGCTGGGAGAAGGTAATATATATCTTAATATGGGGGTTACATACTACAGGATGAATGAGCTCGAAAATGCAGAGGTATGTTATCTTAAAGCACTGGATATCTATAGAAAGACAAGTTCAATCTCTTTCGAATGGAGAAGCCTCCACTCTCTCATCAATCTGATGAACGAAACCAATCGTCACGAAGAAGCAAAGGAATACTGCCGAAAAGCTGTTGTACTTGCTGCAGAGATGAACGACAGGCAGAAGATAGTAGAATCCAGAATTACCCTTGCCAAAACAGAAGTACTTCTCGGCAGGACAGATACAGCTCTCAAAATATACAAGAGCATACATGAGTCATTTGAGTCAGATGTACTCACAGCAGATATGCGGGAAGACCTGGAAGAAATGAAAGAAAGAATAATCGAGGCTGACCTAGATACACATGCTTAAACTCGTGACAGTTGCACATTTCAGGAATTGCTTGTAAAATACATATTATAGAGATTATACGGATTCATACTCTTAACAGGGAGATGACCATGAAAAAAGTGATTCACCGAACAATGATATGTACAATTCTGCTTCTTTTCCTTATTCCTCTTGTCGCCTGTGATGACGGCCCGTCAGGGCCGAGTGCGGAAGATCCACGACCAATTCCTACAGTTTATCTGAGCGGGACTCTCGAACTCTCTGAAGGATGCACGGTCGATTACTCCGATTTGAAAGTTCTGTCATTCGCAGATTCGGATGAGATATCAGCAGAGGGCAGATACAGACTTCAAGTACCTGTTACATCATCTCATCAGTTACTCCTGTTTGTGACAAAAGAGGAAGAAGAATCTGTTTACATTTGCATAATTGACCCGGTATCAGAGAGTGTCATCAGCGATGATTCGACAACAGCGCTCGCTCTTCTTCTCATGAATCCGTATCTCCTTGATGCTGAATCAGGATACCGCGATGAGTTCATGAGTTCTGCTGTAACCCATCCGGAGTTTTCATCCCTTGTGTCGATGCTGCAGGCAGCATATGCTGCAAATGCAAGAACGGCGCTTTCATACTCATCCAACCCGCTCATCTATCAACTTGCATCACAGATTTCGAAAGAGACATTTGAAACTTTGGGCGGACGGTGGACATTCAGCGGGGGTGACTGGGGAGAGGTTCCGCAGGTTATAGATGCTCCCGGGGGAGACATAGCATTCGTGAATTCGAGGTCGATATTCTATACAGCAGCTGTGTATGAATGGGCAGAGCCGCCCATGACTATGCAGGATCTTGTAACTGTCGATTGCTGGGATGGACTCTATGAAATGAGCTGGGGATGGCCCGCAACTTATGTCCCTGTTCTGACAAACACTCAGTATGAAATGGGTGACGGTTACTTCATGATAGAACTCTACAGGAAAGGGAACGAATCATATTCGAGTCCGTCCGGATGGTGGAGTACTCCGGAAGGAAGAGCTCTTGCTTTGAATACGGCAAGGACAGTTCTTTATTTTGTGGAACAGTACACCGGATATATGGGTGGTTATAACGCAGACCAGGCGCAGGCTCTCATAAACAACCTTGAAATACCTGCCGACATTGCAGCAGATCTCGAAAGTGCCATCGAAGAAGGAAATACACTTGCATTTGCCAAGAGTTTCGGTGAACTTGTGCAAGAAGTCTCAGTCATTGTCGCAAGATGGTTCTGGAACGGTACAGAGACGACGGAGACGCTGACTTATCTCGATAATTCATCACAACTCCTGAAGAGTGTCTGTCAGGGTTTTGCAGCAAGTTCATACGGGACTACAGAAGGCACTTTCTTCTGGGATTTCGTGCATGCACCTGACAGTATCGTTTACTTTGTGGCACAGGAAGGGGATTCTCTCTGGTTCTTCGAGCCGGAAGAAAATCTCCCGCCAACAGCAATATTCACCTCTTCACCTGATTACGGCATTCCGGGAACAGTGTTCAGATTCGATGCATCTGACAGTTATGATGGGGAAGACCCGCTCGAAGACCTTCAGTTTCGCTGGGACTGGGAGAATGACGGTACATGGGATACTGCATGGAGTGGAGACGTAACAGCTTACCACAGCTATGATGAGATCGGTACATATACAGTCGTTCTCGAAGTGAAGGATACAGGTGATTTAACAGATACAGCAACTGATGATGTGCTTGTTCAGGAATTCATGATCACTGTAACCGAACCAACCGCATCGACGGTTTGGACACACTTTGAAACTGATCTGCTCATCGAATGGGAATATCCCGCAGTCCCTGCCGGAGACAGCGTAATCAGCATAATTCTCTATGAAGGTGATTTTGTACATGTCAAGACACTTGCCACAGCAATACCGAACAGCGGGTCCTGGACTTATCAGGGGATTGTCTATGGGGACTGGGAACCCGGCTATGAATACAGAATCTATATTGACGGTGTAGTAGATGATTTCGGTGTAAGTGAATATTTCACCATTGAACCATCGACCGGTCAAGACATTATCACAGTCACCGAACCCAATACATCGACGGTCTGGACTCACTTCGAGCAGGATATAGTAATCGAATGGGGATATCCGGGTGTTTTAAGATATCTTCCCGAAGTTATTTCAGGAGATTCGGTGAATTTCGAACTGTGGAAGGGTGGAGTGTATATCGATACATATCCGGAAACAGTTCCCAACACGGGCAGTTACACTGTCCCGGATCCGGTATCGGGTGACTGGGAGCCCGGAGTGGACTATCAAGTCAAGGTTATCGATAACCTCAATAACTTCGGGGTGAGTACCGAGTTTACGATTGCTCCATCGACAGGAGCAAATGTAATTGAAGTTTTGATTCCGGATTCGACAACACAATGGACGCATTTCGAGTCAGATTGCAGAATAATATGGGAATACCCGTCAGTGTCTTCAGGTGATTCAGTGCGTCTGGAATTATGGGTAGGCGGCTATAAACTAGCCAACCTGTCGGAGAATATAGAGAATTCCGGTGAGTATATCCTGCCCTATCTTATTCCGATGAACTGGGAGCAGGGAAACAGCTATCAGGTGAAAATCATCGACAGCTACAGCAACTGGGGGAAAAGCGACTACTTCGAGATACTGTCTTGTCATGGGAGTGATGTCATTACTGTGATATCACCGGAATCAGGCGATGTGTGGATGCAGTCGGAAATGGTACCGAATATCGAATGGGAATATCCAGCAATTCTTTCCGGTGCATATATACAGATAAAACTTGTATCGGACACTGTAGAAGTGATTCTTGCTGAGTGGATTGATAATGAGTTTAACTACAATCACCCGACACCAATTCCACCTGATTGGGGTACCGGCGGAAACTACCGGATTCAGATTCTGGACGATTACGGCAACTTTGGCGAAAGCGATGCTTTTACAATTAGCCCGGCACAGTGTCTTCTTGTCGCCGATCCCAATCCCATGCGTGATACAATTGTCGGTTTTGTCAGTTCTCTCGGTTACAGTATTGCAGTTCTGGAAAACTATCCGTCTCACGGAGATCTGGATATATATGAATTACTAATTGCCATGAAACCTGATACGGCAATGCATGCTTCATACTTCGACTCATATATCTCATCAGGCGGCAGCGTGTTCTTCAATGGGATATATCTAAAACTCCTTGGCTCACCGCAGTGGGCAGGCGGTTCGGGATTCCAGACTCTCCAGGCTAAACCATATGCGCATCAGGCATACTGCGATAACCCGCTTGGTGCTTCCGGAGTAATGAAAGATGACACGTTGTTCTATGCTTCAAACCCGGAAATCGGTCCGCTTATAATGACTGAACCGGGTGCCTTCCTTGAAACCGATGCCTATCTTGAAGTCGATGAGGATGAAAAATATACTGTTTGCAGCCATATCGAACACGGAGGCGGGAGGCTGGCATGGACTGCAAGCTGGTTCTGTCCCTGGGATAACGGAATAAGTGGCTACACTACCGTGGATTACAGGAGTTACCTCGAGTCGGTGTACGCCTGGCTGATAAACAAATAAAGGGACAGTATACTTAATTGGTATCTGACAGAGAATTAAAGGGACAGTATACTTAATTATTGCTTGATAGTTAGTACCGTACATCACATTTTCCCACAAAAAAGTGATGTACGGTACTAGGGATGTAATTAAGTATACTGTCCCTTTAATTAGGCTACTCTGTGCAATTAAGTATACTGTCCCTTTATTTATGGAATCCTAACCACATCCCCCTGTGCTACCCTGTTCTGTCCCTGAACAATCACACTGTCACCGGGATGCAGCCCCGAGGTAATCTCGACATTACCTTTACTCGATATTCCCGTTTCCACGATGACTATTTCTGCAACGCCATCTTTATACAAAGCCAGTTCGAATCCGCTCCCAGTTCTTCGAAGAGCGATTTCCGGTACGGTAAGTACATCAAGATGTGTTTCCACTGCAACCGTTACTCTTCCTGTCATACCTGAATGGAGCCTTTCCATTCCGCTGAACTGTATCTCTGCCGGAACAAGGCCTGATGTGGGGTCGACAGATTGAGCAGCGGAAGTTACAACACCCGCAAAACTCTCTCCGTCATATGCAGAGGCTGAGAAATATGCAGGCAGGTTGGGTTCAATATTTCCTAACTCACGTTCGGGGAATAATGCCCGTGCAACAACAGTGGAATTGTTGGAAATAGAGAGGAGGGGAGTTCCGCCTGCCATATTTCCCACCCGTGCCCATATGCGCCCTATTCTGCCGTAGAAGGGTGCGGTTATGATGTTATTTGCTACATTGCTCTGAGCCCTGTCAGCACCCGCATAAGCCTGCTGAAGTTGTGCCTGTGCTGCTTCACAGGCAACTTCCACTCCGTCCAGAGCCTGCCTGCTGATTGCTCCCGCTGCGAACAGTTCCTGCATTCTTCCAAGATTGAGTTCAGCATTTTCTGCGCTGGCTTCTGCTGCAGAAATCGCAGCCTGTGACATTGTCACTTCTGCAGTTACCTGTACATCCGAAGCAAGGGTTATCAAAGCATCTCCTGCCTTGACGCTGTCTCCCTCTGCAACGAGTACTGCTTCAATTTTTCCACCAAGTGCAGGATAGAGAATAGCCTCATCAATACCTTCAAGTCTGCATGATGCCGTAATTTCACGCGAGATCTGTCCCGGAGTGACAGTCAATACGTGAACAGGAACAGCTTCCGCAGTTTCTTCTTCCTGCTTCTTGCATGCGAACGCCGGTATTAGAAGAAAGAGCAGTAGAATAGATAAATACTTTTTCCGTAACATTATTTAACCTCCTGTAGCACAAGAATACCTATTGCCCGGGTGAGATTGATCTCTGCCATCCGAAGAGAAAAAAGCGCTGATAAATAGTTGGAGTGAGCGGAGGTCAGCCCGAGATTAGCCTGATCCAGGTCGAGTTGTGTGATAGTACCTGCGCTGAATGAGACAGCTGCTATTTCAACAGCCTCCTCAGCCAGTTCGATTGTGGACTCTGTTGCATCGACCCTTGCCTGTGCGTCGAGCCTGTTGTTCCATGCCTGTTCAAGTTGAAGTACGACACCCTGTTTGATTCCTCTTGCCTGTTCAGTCATTGAGATGCGTTGTGCTCTGGCTGAATTGAGTCCGGAAATATTCTGAAAGCCGTTGAAAAGCGGAATCTGCAGGGCTATCGAATTTGTCCATGAACGGTCGAAGTCTTCCCCTGCAAAATCCAATTCGTCCTTTGCCGCCATGAAGTTGTAATTCGTTTGAAAAACAAGGTTTGGAATGAATTGTGAAACAGCCATGTCTACCTGAGAATCACCCATTTCGATCATTGCATCTGCAGTCATTACAGCGGGATTGAATTCAGACTGAAGAAGCCGGGCTTCATCTAAAGTAGACGGCAACGGTAAGTTCAATGGCACCAACAGGCTTCCGTCTATTTCAACCGGTACCGGATCATCCATCCCAATGGCGGTCGCAAAAGCAGATATTGCGTTGTCGAAAGCGTTCGAAGCACTGAGGACATCCGGTATTCTGTTCTTCATTGTAACTTCGCTCTGAAGAAGTTCGAAGCGCGAAATTGTTCCGGCTTCATAACGAAGAGATGCAATCTCAAAGCCATCTTCGGCTAAGGTAAGTGCCTCTTCTGCTGTTGCGAGCATCTGTTCTGCGAGAAGAATTCCGTAGAAAGCCCCTGCAGCCTGAACGACTGCATTCTGTTTGACTGAATTGAACTGATACAGCGCAATCTCTTCTGAGTTGGAAGATAATCCTGCTCCTGCAATAGCCTGCGGTATAACCAGCGGAACTGAAACACTTAATCCGTACACCATATTGTACTGATAACCCATCGTAACCGACCCCATGCCGGGAATCTCCAGTTCCTGTATATCTTCATTATCCTGAAGCACAGCACTGCCGCTGATTTGCGGAAGGAACCATAGATGAGCTGCAGTACTCGAATGTGATGCACTGTTCAAGTCTGCTTCTGCAGCCAGAATGTCAGGTCTGTGCACCAGTGCATAATCGATTGCTTCTTCCAGGTTCATTGCCTGAAGTGAAATTGAAAAAAGAAGAAGCGCTATAAGTATTTTCATTATTTATCACCATTTCCATTGTCTTAGGATTTTACTCCTTCGTAGAGAAGGGCAAGCAGCGATGGAGCACATTCACCTCCGGTTGACTCTCGGTTTGTCATTTCTTCTATCATTATCGAATGCAGAACCGAAGAAAACAGTCTTGCGGCACTCTTTGTATCAAGATAAGTGCGCAGTTCTTTCGATTCAACACCTTTTTTGAACAGCTCTTCGAGGAGGTGCAGTCCTTCCTGAACAAGTGTCTGAATCTCAGGGAACAGGGAGATGAGCTCAGGGTCGGTAGCAAATGCAATGTGCGCACGTGCGATTACTGATATACTGTCGGAGTTTCCGCGGATTTCAGCTTCGATTATTTCAAGGCTGTCGCTTATACACCTCTCCGATTCGACTTCGCTGCTTATCAACTGTTTGAATTTGCCGGTTGTTTCCCGAAAGAGTTCGAAGAAGAGATTCTCCTTACTCTTGAAGTGGTAATAGATAGCAGGTTTTGTTATGCCGCATATATCAGCAATCTCCTGCATGGATATAGAGTTGTAGTTCTTTTTTGCGATTGCACTTATCGCAGTATCCAGGATTGCCTGTCTCGTGTTGTTCTCCACTGTTTCTCCCTTCATGGATATTTGAATCATACTAATATACTTACCGGTAAGTAAGTGTCAAGTGTGTGTCAGGAATTCATCGAGATAATTTGACTTCGAGTGAATTTTGAAACATAATATCATGAATATCATCCAAGTACTTTATACAGACAATATACCTGAAGGGAAGGTTTTTGTGACTGACAAAAGCAAATATCCACTTCCTGAGATTAACATAGACATTTGCAAAGGCTGTCAGCTCTGCGTTTCAGTCTGCCCAAAAGATGTCCTTGAAATTTCGGAGAAACTCAACTCAAAGGGATTCCACTATTCCATCTATAAGGGAGAAGGATGTATTGGCTGCGGGAACTGCTTCTATATCTGCCCGGAGCCCGACGGTGTCACGGTTTACTTGAAAGACTATGAAGGGGAGGTATAATAATGCCCCGAATATTAACAAAAGGCAATCATGCGTCTGTTTACGGAGCACTGCTTGCAGGGTGCAAAGCTTATTACGGATACCCAATCACACCTGCGAGTGAAATTGCGGAAGGTGCATCCTTTCTCTTCCCGAAACTCGGTAGGACATTCCTGCAGGCTGAGAGTGAAGTAGCTGCTATCAACATGGTTTACGGTGCCGCCGGATGCGGACAGAGGGTTATGACAGGAAGTTCGGGTCCCGGAATAAGCCTGAAGCAGGAAGGGCTTTCCTATTGTGCCGGTTCTGCACTTCCCTGTGTAATCGTTGACATCGTACGGGGCGGTCCAGGACTGGGAAATATCGGACCCGAGCAGAGCGACTATAATCAGGTTGTGAAGGGCGGCGGACATGGTAATTACCGTAATATCGTTCTCGCACCGAATTCAGCTCAGGAGATGTGCGACCTGACGATGCTGGCATTCGAACTTGCCGACAAATACCGTAATCCGGTTTTTGTCCTTTCAGACGGTGTTATAGGGCAAATGATGGAAGCGGTGAATCTTCCTGAACCCGTCACCGTTGCTGATATTCCTGAAAAGGATGACTGGGCAGTCAAAGGGACTGCTGATTCGAGACATCTGATAAACTCAATATATCTCGACCACGATGATCTTGAAAGATGGAATCGTGAACTCGAAGCAAAATACAAACTGATATCCGAGAACGAAGTCAGATACGAAGAATACAGAATGGAAGACGCGGAAATAGTAACTATCGGATACGGAAGTTCTGCAAGAGCTCTTCGTTCCGCAGTCGATATGGCGCGTGAAGAAGGGATGAAGGTCGGTCTTCTGAGACCGATTACTCTTTTCCCGTTCCCCGTGGAGAAAATCAATCTTCTTCCTGATACCGGAGTCAAAGCTGTTCTTACAGTCGAAATGTCCACAGGACAACTTGTCGATGATGTTAATCTGGCTCTCGACGGCAGAATGAAGTCCGAACTTTACAGCCGGCTTGGCGGTAATGTCCCTTCAGCGACGGAGATACTCGAGAAGTTATCGGGAATGGCGGAGGTGTTATAATGGCAAAGAAAACAATACTCAGAAAACCTACAGGCTTTTGCGATGTCTTTAAACACAAGCCGGGTGCGGAGAAAGACAGAACTCACTATTGTCCCGGATGTGGACACGGAATACTTCATAAGTTAATAGCTGAAGCACTCGAAGATTTCGAACTTACCGAAAAAACCATAGTAATCAGTCCGGTTGGATGCAGCGTCTTTGCATACTACTACTTCGACACCGGCAATCTGCAGGTGCCTCATGGAAGGGCTCCCTCTGTTGCCACAGCGGTTTCACGAGCAAATCCTGATAGTATAGTAATAAGTTATCAGGGAGACGGTGACCTTGCTGCAATCGGCGGTAATAACATCATTCAGGCAGCTAACAGGGGCGAGAACATGGTCGTCTTCTTTGTCAATAATGCCATTTACGGAATGACAGGCGGTCAGATGGCTCCGACAACCCTCGAAGGGCAGAAAACCACGACTACACCCTACGGCAGAAATGTGAAAACCGACGGTTATCCAATTCAGGTATGTGAACTTATCAACCAGTTTACGGCTCCTGTCTATGTCACAAGAACATCCCTTCATGACATGCCGAATATCAGGAAGACCAGATCTGCCGTTCGCAAAGCAATAATGAACGCCAAAGAGAAGAAGGGATTCTCGTTTGTCGAAGTCCTGGCTATGTGCCCGAGCGGTTGGAAGAAGGATTCCATTCAAAGTCTGCAGTGGATAAAGGATGCTATGATTCCGAGATTCCCACTTGGTGTCCTGCGAGATATAGCGGAAGATGCCGAAAAAGTAGAAAGACCCGTTATGGAGATGGACCCTGTAAAGGTCAAGGAAGCACTCGGCTTCGGTGAACTCACTGATACGACAATTGAGAAACTCACACCTAACCCGGGCTTTGAAAAGGTCTCACTCAGGGTATCCGGATTCGGCGGGCAGGGTATTATGTCGACAGGTATAGCACTGGCAAACATAGGCATGGAATACGGCTACAATGTGAGCTGGCTGCCTTCCTATGGACCGGAAATGCGCGGGGGAACCGCAAACTGTTCGGTCAAGATCCAGGACGACACTATAGGTGCTTCGGAAGCTACCGAACCGTCGATAATCATAGCTATGAATCAGCCGAGTCTTGAAAAATTCGAGAAGAATCTCATTCCGGGCGGTGCTCTTGTCTATAACAGCACCCTGATAGACATAGAACCAACCAGAGATGATGTGAAAATATTCCCTGTCCCGATTACCCGAATTGCCGATGAACTTGGTGATACGAGAGTTCAGAGCATGGTTTCAGTCGGTGCTTTCGCTGAAATCACCGGTCTTTTCGATTACATCGAGGTAAGCAGACTTCTTCCCAAGTTGTTTAAGGGAAAGAACGAAAATATTATTGCACTTAACGAAAAAGCGGTTAAGGCCGGGCGGGATTACATTAAGGATAATTTCAATTAAGTAAGCAGGATACTTAATTGTCTTGGATTCGAGTGGAAGGCAACGTATAGCTTACATCCAAATAAGTATTCTGCATACTTATTTAAGGAGTTTTGTGCGTTTTAGAAGCAAGAGCATCTTCCTGATATCTGTGATTCTCATCACTGCATCCAATGTATCAGCCCTCGGTTATTTCGACTCAATGCGAAGTGGAACTGCACTTCCCGGAATCGATCCGATTTCGATTAGCTTAGGTGGGGTTCGGAGTATAGGTATTGATGGCTCGATGTCGATACTCACCAATCCATCGGCGTTGACTACAGCACAGGGAACATCGCTTAGCATCTCTATTGGACCTGCAATCATGAATGAAGTAGTGGAAGACAGTCTCGGTCGGCATACCAAATCATGGCCGGTACTCGCTGACTTGTCATTGGCAGGAGGTTACCGGATCACTAACTCACTTGTGCTCGGTATTGCATTTGCCAAAATCACCGATATGTCCTTTGAGGGTCAGTACTACATACCGGACATGGAACCCGGACCTGCATACGGGGAGATCATTGCAGTCGACGAACTCAAGGTGACAGGGGGACTATTCGAATCCGTGGCAGGAGTATCCTGGATGCCGGCTGAATGGCTGGCTGTCGGACTCTCCTCGGGTGTCAGGTTTGGTGAAGCAAACTATGATTCGACATATGAAGACAGAGTTACTCCATCGAGCAGTTCGGACAGTACCTGGGGCTGGAAAGATGAAGAGCTTTGCTGGCATGCAGGAGTTACTCTACCATTCGAGATGAGCTCCATCGGAATATCCTGGGTATCTTCAGGGGAGCATTACGATTCACGGATTGCCGCAGGTGGAATGGTTTATACAGAAAGTCAGAGTTTCATCGGTGCTGAAGTAGAAGTAATCGCTCCCGGTGACAAGAACGCGATAGTGGGCAGGCTGTTCGGACAGGTCAATCCGTCCGAGACTTATGTCTTTCGCGGAGCACTCTTCTTTGCTGACAGGGGAGATGAGGTTGAAAGGGAAGGACTAGGTGTTTCAGCCGGAGTTGGAATAGCCCTCGGTCAACTGTCATTTAATGGTGCATTCTCCTGGTCGAGCACAAAACGGGATTCAGATACATTCGGCCATGATGATATGGACTTAGTGAAGGACTCGCAGTCCATTTTGTCAATCGGGCTCAGCTGGATCCTGTAAGGTAAGTAAGCCCAAGTGTCGTTCAGTACTAAAAAGTCAAGTGGGAAAAGTGTAGTACGCCACTGGTATTTTATTTTCTTATTTAGGGACATGATTCCTTCGTGTCCCGCTGTTCTTTATTGCCCTTCGTGTCCCGCTGTTCTTTATTGCCCTTCGTGTTTCGATATTCCGAAATGTTGTTTTGCAGCGGTGTTAGTTAGAAGTAAATTGCTTTGTCGTGAGAAATTTCAAATCCAGAAATTAGATTTGCACTGTTGCTAATTCTAGTAGCTTCACAAATCTCATTTTCGGAAGCCCAGTGACTATAACTGCATTTGCTGTTCTTCAAGCATGTCTAAGGGGCTTATGACCGGAGCCTTGAGGTTCCGTAGTACATGAATGTACTTCC
>CAYRQP010000022.1:0-26124 GCA_964426545.1 uncultured bacterium
CTGAACCCACATTGGATTATCCGCTGGGAAAGGAGATTAGGAAAGCGGGATGAAATGTTTTTACACCACTCTGGGGACTTGACCTGGCAGATAAGTCCTCTTTTCTGTATCTTTGCATCTCCGAAATGAACATACAAATAAATGAAAGGTGGCAGAATGCTTGTAGCACCCCACGGCGGAAGATTAACTGACAGACAGTATGAAAGTAAGGATGCCGATAGCATCATCGAGTCTTTATCTGAGGTTAAACTGATCACACTGAATTCGAGAGAAAAGAATGACCTTGAAATGATCGGGAACGGCGCGATGAGTCCGCTCGAGGGATTCATGTGCGCGGATGATTACGAGATGGTAATAGGTTCAATGCATCTCACCAGCGGCCCTATCTGGTCACTTCCGGTTACTTTTTCACAGAAAGACGGAGATCCTGAAGTGCAGCCGGGAGACAGAGTTGGACTGAAGGATGAGAGCGGGATCATTTGGGGTGATATGCTCGTCGAAGATGTATATGAAGTAGATCTTATGGCTGAAGCGGAAAAGACACTTCTTACGACAGACATATCACATCCCGGAGTACAGTATCTGAAAGGGCTTTCGGGGACTTATATCGGGGGGAAGGTCAGGTCGATAAGAAGGCGCGATGGGGAGGAATTCCCGAAATATCGTCTCGATCCAAAGGAAACCCGCGTCCTCTTTAGGGCAAAGGGCTGGAATACCGCTGTGGCATTTCAGACTAGAAATCCAATCCACAGAGCACACGAATATATACAGAAGTGTGCGATGGAAATTGTCGATGGATTGCTTCTTCATCCATTGGTGGGAGAGACCCAGGCAGGGGATATTCCGGCAGATGTAAGAATGGAATGCTATGAAGTTATCCTCAGGGATTACTATCCGGGGAATAGGGCAGCGATGAGTGTTTTTCCGGCAGCTATGCGTTATGCAGGTCCGAAAGAAGCTGTATTTCATGCGATTCTCAGAAAGAATTACGGATGCAGTCACTTTATAGTGGGGCGCGATCATGCAGGGGTTGGTGATTTCTACGGAACCTACGATGCTCAGGAGATATTCGATGAATTCGACAAGGATGAACTTGGCATTGTACCGCTGAAGTTCGAACATGCTTTCTTCTGCAGGGATTGCGGCGGGATGGCAACTGCAAAAACCTGTTCGCATCCCAATAAAAGCCATGTGTTTCTCTCCGGCAAGAAAGTACGGGCAATGCTCCTTGAAGGGACGATGCCCCCTCCGGAATTTACCCGTCCGGAAATAGCAAAGATACTCATGGATAATGCTACGAGTGAAGGAGGAAGACAATGAAAGGGCTTGTCATCTGGATACAGGGAGCTTTGAATGATGAAGCTGTTCTCGATGAACTTGGAAATGTGATATCTTCGAGAGGTGGGAAGGCTGAAGTATTTCATACAGAAGCTATTGCAAATCTTGATATGAAGGACAATGAAAAAGCGAAAGCAGTGGCCTGTGGAATGATAGCCCGACATGGTGTTGTGGTCGTTGCATCCGGCAGTGAATCACCGTGTATTTCAAATTGTGATGACTTCGAGATCCGTGAGATTCAAGTGGATGAACTTGGTGAAGATATTGCACATGGTGATTTCATGAGAACGCTCGAACTTGCAGGCCTGGTACCACCGCCCAAGGACGATGTACACCCTGACGAAGAAGAAGAGATTCTCAAGAAACTCGAATCCCTCGGCTACCTATAATTAAAGGGACAGTATACTTAATTGCAATTTGCATTTGAATTAAAGGGACAGTATACTTAATTATTCAGAATTGCTGCCGAGCTGATTACTTTGCTGTCTTGGGTCCTGGTTTCTTTTTAGCCAGTCTTCGCCCAGTGATGGATTCGAGTTTTTAACGAACAATTCTCCTCCACATGGTCGCCCTGTTCTTGTTGTCTTTCGAATTTGTTCTATCAGTTCCTCGCTTACTGAAGAAACAGCAAGAAGTAAGTCCTTAGTATCACCAATGTAATCAGATACCTTTGCAGAGTCGATAAGAGGGTCGGAATCTGTTACGCCGAGATGATACTTTGCACTCGACCGTTAAAGTCTTCAATATTTTGTACAATACCTGCTTCGACAGGATTCTGTAGAACATATCTAAAGACCGCAAATGTATGTTTGATATCGAGAGGGCAGGAAAAGAAACGTTCTTGAAACAGATGGCCTTTGACACTCTGCTGTTCATTAATATGAAGAGTATATCTGCGGTGAGTTTCTCCGATAGCATTTGCCAGACTGTCAGTACTACTCGGAACCACCAGAAAATGAACATGGTTCGGCATCAGACAATAGGCGAGTATGCTAAGTTCTAGTTCTTGGCACAGTTGTTGAATTAGCTTCAAGTAAATGTGATAGTCATTCTCACTGTGGAATATTGGTAATGACCGAACTCCTCGTTGTGTTACATGGTGCGGGATATTGGGGATAACTGCTCTTGCTATTCTGACCACTTTAGTTATTCCTTTCGAAAGTTTTCAAATAATTAAGTATACTGTCCCTTTAATTCAAATGCAAATTGCAATTAAGTATACTGTCCCTTTAATTCTGTCCCTTTAATTATTCGATGTAGCCGAGGCCCTGCATTTTTTTGCGGATGTCTTCTTCGGATTCCTGTGCGGATGGGTCCAGGATATCGAGTTCTCTTTCGATAACATGAACCACGAACTCTTCTGGAGAAGAGTAGCCGCCGACTTCAGCAACCTTCTTCAAGCGGGTCATCATTTCAGAATCTATCTTCAGTTTGATTTTAGGCATCAACGAGCTCCTTTGTTTGAATTGAAACTATACTTTGATTTTGAATACAACAGCTCCGCCAAAAGCAGAGAGCGAAGAAAACACAAGAAATACAGCAAGCCAGGACCAGTACCATCCAAATATCGAGAACCTTATGGCAGGTAGAGCAAAATAACCGGAAGCAGGACCTGCATTGGAAATCTCCGGAGATACGACCCAGGGCTTCAAGAGGTGATTCCAGAACTGATTCCGGTCGAAGCCCCTCGAGACGATTGCTTCGTTTCCTTCCCGAATACGCCCGATAGGGAAATTGATATCACTTAATGAAACACTGTAAAGACAGATGTCGGCATCAGATTCCGGAAGGATGTCGAAACTAACTTCTTTCAATGTGTCAATCATTATGACCGGGTCAAGTACAGTGAGATTACTGCCTTCTGCATGAAAATCATCACGCAGCGGCATGCTGCCTGAGTACCTTAAAGTTATGGTTACCGGTTTGGTAGCTTCAGCAAAGGGAATGGTTGAATACCGTGCTTCAAGCTGGGCATATGTAAGTATGAACGGCAGTGCAATCACCAGCATGGGCATGAGGATAAGCCAAAGGTAGTAAAAATTACTCAGTATCAACTTCCATGCGAATTTGAACACAGTCCCGGGATTGTTGACATGAAGAAGGATTCCGAGCACCTGTCCACCCATCTTTTTGCGGATCCTGCTGATCTTATCCTGATTTGACACCGCCTTGAAAATGAGAATCATCCAGATACCTGAAATCACAGAGATGAAAAGGAGTCCCCAGAAAGAGGGAATTGTCTTGAATGGGAAGAGGAACACATCGAAGATGAATGTAATGATATCTCCGATGAGCTGCATGCTTAGTTTTCCTCTTCATTGAAGATGTTTCTTCCGCCCAGCGGTAGGTGTGTAATATCGAACAATGACGCTATGCTTCTTCCCATGTCTTTAAGGTCAGGGTCAGGACAGCTGTTTGGAATACTGCCCATGAGGCAGCCTGGTACAACAGCAGGATCGATGCAGTGAGTTCCACTCCAGGGATCCAGATTATTGCCGATTACCTCTTCGGGAAAAGCCCCAAGAGTTGTTTCCCAGGATGACCTGTAATTTCGGGCATAACCGACTATCATGTCAGGTGCATAGTCGGGTAGTGGTCCGGGGAATATCTGGGAAACTATGTAGGCCTGTCGTACGACCTTCGCTCCGGTGGTCGGATCCGTTACAGCTTCGAGGTCGCGCTTGATGTTTATCAGGAGACCTGGTACATTTTCCTCTGCCACAATTCCATTATCTTCTCTGCCCATCTTGTTGATATAAAGAGAATTCAGTCCAAGCCCGTATGCCGCAGTAGTTTTCCAGCTGATTGCAGCGAACATGTCACGGTCTCTGTCATGATGAGAAGTGATGTGTGCATATCCCGATTCAGCAAGCCATGTATTGAGATTGAATGTTCTGTTGAAAGGAGCAAAACCATGGTCTGACAAAACAATAATCTCAGTATTTGCATCCATTGCATCGAGAGCCATGCCTATCGATTCATCTACTTTCGAATACAATTCTCTGATGACATCTCTGAATCTCGAAGCAGTCGAAGAGTATAGGGGAGATGCAGAATCTATCGCTCTGTAAAACATGTGAACATTCAGGTCGAGAGAGCTGAAATAGAAGAAGAAAAGTCCTTCTTTGAAACGGCTCAATTCATGGTGCAGCAGGTCAAATCGTTCATTCAGTACTATTTCAGCCTGCTGGAGATACTCCTCATCGTCGAGTATCCCGCGTGAAAGTGCTTTTGTGTCTTCGGGGAATCCCTGCGTGTAAAATGGACCGATACTTCGCTCGACATCGACACTGAAAGAAGATGGATTCGAAATCGGAAGAGCGGGATTTCCCGGGTCTATGTTTAAAGGGGAGAGATAGAGTTTCAGTTTTGGAGAAAGTTGTTTAAGATAAAACCGCCCAATGGCATATACCGAAGATATATTCGGGATGGCTTCGAATTTAAGTCTAATCCATGGGCTCCATTCTCCGGCTGCAAGGATGTGACTGGTACCCTGCACATCTATGCGGACTGCATCGGCCGTATGATCAGCCCGGACATCTGCTATAACTTCCATGTCCGGATTGCCGGCTCTCATTGAGTTCTCCGGCCCCTTTATCTTACATCTGTAGCAGGAGTCTCCATAGTCGCGGACAGGTACAACTACACCTCCCGAAGTGTCATCCGTAATCGAACGCGCGTCATCCGTAAAAAAAGTAAAACTTCCCTGGCTTCCACGCATGTCAGGTGTGCCGAGTCCTGACAGAATTTTCGCATCTCCCTTGCCCGGGGGAAAATCTACAGGAAGTTTAACAAGAGTGACCGGAACACCGGCATCCGTCAGGGATTTCCAGAAGGGTTCACCCTTTCGAAGAAGTTCGACGCTTGCACCGGAAAGCGGTAGACGCCAGTCTCCGATACTCACAGTGCTTCCGGGACCTACAACCCTGGATGTAGAGAGAAAAGGCCGGAGGGAATGCGGGTTTCTGTGGATGAAGTCGAATATTCCGTGTACTTCAGGGCCGTAACCTGTGATGAAATTTGACCATGCGACAGGACTTTGGGGGGGATTGCTGGTTCTGAGTGAAGAGAGTCCTCCCATCGCAATAAGTCTCTTTGCATTCGGCATTATCCCTTCGTTCACGAATGTCCTGACGAAACCCGGGTCCATCCCGTCCAGTCCGAGCACGATTACGCGTCGCGCAGAAGTATTTCGCCTGCAGCCGGTTTGAAGTGCAAGAAGTGCAGCAGGTGTCAATGCGGCAGTTTTGAGAAAATCTCTTCTCCTCATTCGGCACCTTCTTCTTCGAATAATGACTTACCTTCCATGTGTCCCGGTTTTGCAATTCCGAGAGCACGGAGGATAGTTGGAGCCATGTCTAAAATGGAAGCACCCGCACCATATAACTTTCTATTAGATGCAATTGTTCCCGGGATGAGCGAACTGTCATGGCAGTGGTCACCGTTCCAGTGTTTCTCATTCGGATAGAGAACATCCGTCCCGAGACCGCCGGTAACGCACCCCCAGCCTGCTCTGTATCCCTCTGCCGTGCCGATTACTATATCAGGTGCACGGTCGCAATAGGGACCGGTGTAAACATCCTTTGCAGAATAAGCAGCATGTATAACACGATTGCCGCTTTTGTCAGTGAGTTTCAAAAGTGCAGCGCATATATCTTCAGTGAGTTTTGATGCTTCTTCACCTGCTTCGACAATACCCCTGCCTTCTCTGCCACTAATGTTCAGCATGATGCCTGCGAGACCCATCGACCAGGCACGGGTTTTTCCCCAATCGACTCCCTTGAAAGAAGTATCTATCGTTTTGACTCCGTCCTTCAGCACAAGGTAGCCTTCCTGCTGCAGCCATTTGTTGAAATCTATACAGGTATGGAAAGATGTGAATCCGTGGTCGGATATAACGAGAAGAATATCTTTTTTGCGTAGTTTACTGAGAGTTTTGCCGATGAGTTCATCCATTCTTCGGTACATCGTTCTGACAGGTGTATCGATTTTGATTCCTTCATTCCAGAACATATGCTGTATTCTGTCTGAAGTATCGAAAACACATACTACAAGACCCTTCTTGTTCATCTTCACGGCATCGAAGAACATCTTCTCCCGCTCCTCATAGATAGACCATGCCTGCTGCAGGAAGACATCGGGGGATGTTATACCGTTCGAAAGCGCCCATGTATCTTCGGCAAGCCCGAGTGTCGCGAAAGGTCCGTAAAGCCCTGCAAGATATCTCGAATAGTGAACAGGATGAGAGATGGGAACCGAGGGGGAGGCGGGATCGACATGGAGAGCTGTGGCATATAAAAGCGGTTCTTCATCCGTGAATGTCAGACAGAATCGTGCAATTGCTTTTATCTTGTTTCTCCCGTCCCTGAAGCTCAGATTGAGCCATGGAGAAAGTTGTCCCGGAATAAGAATCGCTGTCTCAGTCCCGATTGTTAGAGAATAGCCCTCTTTACTGTGAGTGAGTTCTAAATCGAGTGATGAGAGTTCCCCGTTCCGCATTTCGGGACCTGTGAGTGTTGCTATCCAGTCTCCGTTCTTATCTTTGCGGAGTTCGCTTCGGATTCCGCCGGTCATGTCTTGTTTCGACTCACTGAAAACTGTGTAACTTCCTTGGGTTCCCCTGAGGTCGGGAACACACATACCACTGAGAAGATGACCGTCGAGCGGTTCAGGAGGGTATGTAATAGGAACTCGGAGAACAGTAGAGCGGAGACCGTATTTCTTCAGGTCAACCCAGAAAGGTTTACTCTTGCGGAGAAGTTTAACGAATGGCTTATCTGATGTGAATTTCAGCGGTCCAATTCCCTTCTCTTCGCTTACAGAACCTGTTTTCACTGAAGACAGCACAGGCAGGTAGCGCTTCCTGTCAGGCATCAGAAAATCGAAGATACCATGTTTTCCGGGATTCACACCTGTCTGAAAGGATGACCATGCAACAGGGGATATTCCGGGGCAGGTGGTTGCCATTTCTCCAAGTGTACCGGTGGATTTAAGTGACTTGAGATTTGGAAGTTCCCCTTCATTCATGAGTGTATCTGCAATTTTCGGAGAAAATCCGTCGAGTCCGAGGACGATGACTCTCTTCGCCAGCGGTTTGTACTGTTTTCTCCGTCTAAGAAAGTAACGACGAAGTAAATTAATGGGCCATAGGAGAAGTGAAAGGAGAGAGGCGAGAATGGCATTCAGAAATACAAGAAAAGACGTGACGATTCCGAAACCTGCACCCGGACCTACATAAGCAGATACTGGAAGTGCTATCAGCAACAGGAGAGCAATAAGAAGCGGAGATGCCAGTCCGCCGTTTTCATGTTTTCTAAATAGTTCGATGATAACCTCCGGCGGTAATATCAGGAGTTAATCTCAAAGCGTCAAATCAGACAGGAATAATCTGATTCATTTGGATTGAACAAGATATGTTTTATAATTCCGTTCTTACTTGTATTTAATTTTACCGAGATAGGATTATGGACAAAATTATTGGAGTGGACCAGGGTTCGGTCAGTGTAAAGGCCGCTGTGGTTTCGGATGGCAGAATAGTGGAAACCGTCTATGAGCGGCACCATGGGAAACCAACAGAGACGCTGCTTGACATCCTCAGGGAGCATGAAGACTGGATTGGATGCAGTATTGCCTTTACGGGAAGTGCTTCCCGTGCATCAGCCAAAGCCGCTGGTATTCAATCTGTCAATGAAGTAGTAGCTTTGGCCGCTGCCGTTCCGGTATTTTGCAATGAAGCAAGGTCAGTCATAGAGATGGGCGGGCAGGATTCGAAGCTACTCTTTTTCTCATACAGCGATAACAGATTGACTTTTGATGATTTTTCGATGAACTCCGTGTGTGCAGCAGGAACCGGTTCATTCCTCGACCAGCAGGCCGGAAGACTCGGACTCAAACCCGAAGAACTGGGGAAACTTGCACTCAAATGCACAAACCCGCCCAGAATTGCAGGAAGATGCAGTGTATTCGCAAAGTCGGACATGATACATCTCCAGCAGATAGGCACACCTGTTGCAGACATTGTTGCAGGACTCTGTCATGCGGTTGCAAGGAATTTCAGAAGTTCCATTGCATCCGGGAGGAGATTCAGACCGCCGGTAGCATTCACAGGCGGAGTAGCAGCCAACTCGGGGATGGTGGAAGCTTTCAGGAATGTACTCGGTGACGACGGGATTGCTCTCATTGTACCCGGGAACTTCCGATGCCTGACTGCCGCAGGTGCGATTATCGCCGGAATTGGTGACAGTGTTGCTGTACTCGATGAGAACTTCATCGAGCGTCTCGGGAAAGTAACAGCATCGAGAAAAGATGATGATGCTCTTCCGGTTCTGCTTGACTTCGAGGGTGACATTCCCCGCAAAGTGAATTACGGAACATCCGACGAATCCGTCTATATCGGAATAGATGTGGGTTCGATAAGCACTAACATTGCAGCTGTGGGAGCTGATTCAGGAGTACTTCTTGCATCTGAGTATCTGATGACAGCGGGAAGACCGCTCGAAGCTGTAAAGACAGGCTTGGCGGGAATCTCGAAAGTTATTGGTTCTGAAAGGGAAGTGCTTGGGGTCGGAACCACAGGTTCAGGGCGATACATGACTGCAGATTTTGTCGGTGCCGATGTTGTAAGGAATGAAATAACCGCACAGGCCCGTGCAGCAATAGAGATCGATTCCGAAGTCGACACGGTATTTGAAATAGGAGGGCAGGACTCCAAGTACATCTCAATCGAGACCGGGCGAATAATCGACTTCGAAATGAACAAGGTCTGTGCTGCAGGCACAGGTTCCTTTCTAGAAGAGCAGGCTGAGAAACTCGACATGAACATCCGGCAATTTGGTCCTGACGCGCTGAGTGCGAAGAAGCCGTGTTCCCTCGGTGAGAGATGTACAGTCTTCATGGAGAGTGACGTTGTCGCACATCAGGCGGAGGGTGCATCCAATGACAATATTGTTGCCGGCTTATCCTATGCGATTGTGCGCAACTACCTGAACCGCGTCGTAGGAAATAGAAAAATAGGCAAACGTATATTCTTCCAGGGGGGTACAGCTTTCAACAGCGGAGTTGTCGCGGCCTTCAATTCTGTACTGGACGGCCGCCGGGTCACTGTACCGCCCAATCATCATATCACAGGTGCTATCGGAGCGGCAATCCTGGCGCGGGAGGGAAAACCGCCGGGGAAATCGAATTTCAGGGGATTCAGCTTAAGCGAAGCCGAATATTCTCAGGAGACATTTATCTGCAGGATGTGTTCCAATGACTGCGAAGTACATAAGGTCATACTCGAAGACGGCAGTGAACTCTGTTACGGCGGCAGGTGTGAGCGGTATGAAAGTGATAATAAGAAACGCAGCTGCAAGATGGGGCACGACTGGTTCAATGAGCGGGAGCGTTTACTTCTCGGCAGCCACAGGAAGGCACCGCGGGGAGAGAGGAAACGGATTGGAATTCCCAGGGCTCTCTGGTTCTGGGAGTTATTCCCCTTCTTCAAAACACTATTCAGAAAATGCGGATTCGATACTGTGGTATCGTGGAAGACAAACAGTACTATCGTGCATTCCGGGGTCGAGAGTGTTGCTGCGGAAGCATGTTATCCTGTTAAAGTCGCACACGGGCATGTGGTTGACCTGCTTAAGAGAGATTTAGACTGGATATTTCTTCCTGCAATATTGAAGTCATTTTCGCAGGGGGATTTCACTGAATCGTATAACTGCCCCTTTGTTGAAGCATCGCCGAACATGATAGATGCCGGACTCGAACTCAGCAATATCGAGATTCCCGGGGTACTGACACAGGTTCTTGATTTTTCGCAGACTGAAAAGGACTGGATTTCTGATCTGACAGAAATGCTGTGTGAGATGGGGATTTCAAGGGAAACAGCCGTGAAAGCCTGTAAATCTGCAATGGATGCACAGAATGCCTTCCAAAAATCCCGAAAGGCAATGGGAAAACAGGCAATTGACTCCCTTACTGAAGACAAGCCTGCATTTGTCATTCTGAGCCGACCCTACAATGGCGGTGACAAGGCTGTAAATGTGGACATCCCGGGGAAACTCGCATCCATGGGTGCAACTGTCATTCCGCTGGATTGCCTGGATCTTCCGCTTGAGAAAGCATCGCGTCTTCATCACAACATGTACTGGCATTACGGCCAGCAGATAATTGCAGGTGCATTAGCCGTGAAAGAGGATCCGCGCCTGAACGCAGTCTATATCACAAACTTTGGATGCGGGCCTGATTCTTTCATTCAGCATGAAGTAGAAAAGATAATGGGTGAAAAACCAATGCTGACAATTGAAGTCGATGAACATGCGGCTGATGCCGGTATAATCACGAGATGTGAAGCATTCATGGATTCGATAAAGGGACGGCAGAGCACCGGGACAGCAGATTTCGATTCTCCGCTGGGCAATGTACCACTTTCAATTGATGACAGAAAAGTATGGATTCCCACACTTGGAGACCCTGCAAGATTAGCTGTGGCAGCCGTGAGAAAATACGGAATCAATGCAGAAGTATTTCCGGCAACCACAGATTCTGCGGTACAACTCGGAAGGAAAGTAACGACAGGTAGGGAATGCTATCCGGCGATTATCACAACCGGTGATATGTTCTCCATCCTGCAGAACAATGATCCGGCGAAAACAGCATTTTTCATGGGTTCTGCATCAGGTCCCTGCCGTTTCGGGCAGTACTGCAGTCTGCAGAGAACAATACTTGACAGGGCGGGATACACCGATGTCCCTATCTTCACAGCATCTTCGAGCGATTCCTACACGGGTGTTCCCGAATTGTCGAGTCCGCTGTTTCAGATAGACCTGCTGAGGGGATTGACAGCAGGTGATGTTCTTCTGAAGGCACTTTACAGACTCAGGCCTTATGAAACAGTCAAAGGGATGACTGAAAGTATCTACTCCAAAGCACTCGAAGAAGTATGCATTGCGATGGAAAAAGGAAAATCGCTATTGCCTTCCCTGAAGAAAGCAGCAGTAAAATTTAGGAAAATAGAAATAGACAATACCCGAAGACCGCTGATTCTGGTGTTCGGGGAAATCTATGTCAGAACAGATCAATATGCACATTCTAATACGGACAGACGGATTGAAGAACTGGGAGGGGAAATTCTTCATACACCGCTTATCGAGTGGTTCGAATTCGTGAATCACTCCTTTATAGAGAAATCCCGGCAGAAAAGTGCGGGGAAAGATATTTTCACGGGAATACTGAGGGGGAAATTCATGTCCATGATAAAGCGTAGATATGAGAAACCGTTCTCGGGCATAATAGGAGACAGACCGCATGCAGCTCCATCAGAAGTACTTGATTCCGCTCGTCCATATATGGAGAAGAATATCGGGGGGGAAGCAATCCTTTCCATAGGCGCTCCGCTGGCGCTTTTCAGCAGCAACGGAATCGATGCAGCCGTGAATATCTCACCCTTCACCTGTCTGCCCGGGACAGTTGTGATAGCCATAAGCAAGAGAATAAGAAAAGAACACAGCCTTCCCTGGCTGAATCTTGCTTTTGACGGACAGGAAGATACTGATAATAGTATCAGGCTGGAGGCATTCATGTATCAGGTAAAAAGAAATCAACATAACCCGCGAAATGAGAGGAACAGGAAATGAAGAAGGTCGGCCCGGAGATTAAAAGTCTTCTCCAGTTTATTGACTGCAGTCCGACTGCATCATGGGCAGTCATGAACATTGCACATAAACTTATGAAAAATGGATTCACACAGTTGTTCGAAGAAGAGTCCTGGAGCGGAATCGATGCAGGAGACAGGTTTTTTGTTATTCGTTCCGCGTCTTCCATTGTTGCCGGTATCAAAGGCACGAATAGACTTACTGAAGGTTCGATAAGGGTAATCGGGGCTCATACTGATTTTCCGGGTTTCAGAATAAAACCTTCCCCTGAACGCATAAAGGAGGGAAGTACTGTTCTTGGAGTGGAAGTTTACGGTGGCCCCATTCTTGCTACCTGGTTCGACAGAGATCTCTCTGTTGCCGGAAGTTTAGTTGTGTTGGAAGAGAACACACTTCAACGGAAATTATTTAAACTCGAAACCCCTCTGTGCAGAATCACTTCACCTGCAATACATATCGAAAGAAATATGAATAAAGACGGCTTCAAGGTTAATCCCGAGGAGAATACAGCGCCGATATTTTCAGTTTCCGGAACGGGCTATGATGAACTGCTGGACAGAGCATGCACAAGTGCTGACATCAAGCGTGATGTAGTCAGAGGTTCATGCATGGAACTATACGATATTCAAGGTGGAATCGTCGGCGGTCTGGATGAAGATCTGATATTCGCCCGAGGAATCGATGATTTGTCGATGTGCCATGCCGGAATTGAAGTACTGCTGCAATGCGAATCCCCGTCTGACACAGTACTTGTCAGTCTCTACGACAATGAAGAAATTGGTTCATCCACTTTGAACGGTGCCGGATCAGCATTCCTCGATGCTATCATCGAGAGACTGGCAGGCAGCCGGGATGGATTTCTCAGATGCATGGCAACCGGCATTCAGGTTTCAGCGGACGGGGCGCACGCAATACATCCCAATTATCCGTCGAAGCATGACTCGAAAAACCGCCCTGTCATAAACGGCGGTCCGGTGATAAAGGTAAACGCCAAACAGAGATATTCGACCAGTGATCTCTCTACTGCATATTTTACTGTATGTGCGGAGAAAGCAGGAATAGAGCTTCAGCACTTCGTCAGCCGGAATGACATGCCCTGCGGAAGTACGATAGGACCGATTACATCTACGAGAACAGGAATGACGAGTATAGATGTTGGAAACCCAATGCTCTCGATGCACTCAATAAGGGAAATGGCGGGAACAGGGGATCATACAGATATGATTTCTTTACTTAAAGAACACCTGAATGGCGATTGCAGAATTAGTAACCGCGAGACTTAATTCTGTGCGTTAAAGAACACAAGGACAAACATCTCGCTTAAAAGTGTTTATTGAAATATACGCGAATAAACCCGACAACTAAGTGGAAGGAATGACGTACGGTACCGTTGTTCTAATCGCTGAACTGGACCAGGCAGATTACATTGCCGTCCGGGTCGTAGCAATACAGGTATCTGTTCCCGAATGCTTCAATCTGTTCTTCGGCCACTGAGCCACCAGCTTCGATAATCTTGTCCTTTGAGTACTCTATGGAATCGACTGAAATCGCAAGAGCAATATGTTTGTCGAGCGGAGAATCTTCTGCACGGTAAACAGAACTATTAATCCCGAAACCCGTACCTGAAGACATACGCCAGCCGTCAGGCGGTTCAGGGAACTTGTCGACCTGCCACTTAAATGCTTTCTTGTAAAAGTCGGTAATCTTCTTTGGTTCGTCAGATGTAATCTTGACATGAATTATTCGGTTCATCATTTCCCCCCGTGAGTGAGTAATTATATAATACTGAAAATAAACAATTATCAGGAATATGCAAGAACACTAAAAGTCCCTCTTCCTGAAAAGTTGATAACCAAGAATAGTTATGAAAATAGTCCACCCGAAACAGTAGAGAATCTGCCAGAATGGAATACTCGTGGAAACTCCGAAGAAAGCGAAACTCTCGCTTAGAATGGCATCTCTTGGAATTATGCCATACAATACTCCGCGGTAACCGCGGTCGGCCGGAAATAATATCATTACAGTCTTTGCGACATTCTGCAGACCGGCAGGTATTTCACTCGGGAACATCCTGCCTATCTCATAGATTCCGCCTATCATCGAAGCTACACCTGCGCAGAAGAATGTCACGAGCATAGATGCTATTTTCCCCATGACAAGCGACAGGGTAATCACAGTTGTCCAGATGACCGATAACCATGCAGCCATTGAGACTACTGCAAGAAGGAGTCCGCGGGGAGTAAACTGAAAAAAGTCATACGTGATAACAGTAATGCCAGCGAACAGGATAAGTGACAACACAAAGGAAACTGCAAGCGGAGCCAGGGATATTCCAAGAAATGCCTTCAGTCTCGATTGCGGGAGAGACAGCCAGAGTGAGATTCGTCCTCCTGATATCTCATCAGGAAGCGAGCTCGAACCGAGGACTATGACAAGAGCCGTGATCAGCATGGACGCGAAAGGACCGGCAGTCAGTAAAGCACCGAGAGCTGTATCAGCAGGAGAGAGTATATTCATTTCAGGATAGTCTTTTGTCTGTTCCTCTAGCGCTGATGCTGCAGCAGAAACCCCCCAGAAATAGAAACCCAGGAAGACTACGGCGACAATGATACTTGCTGTGAGTATTTTACGATGCAATAGCTGTTCCATAGAATTGACAAACATCAGACAGCCCCCGATTCGCTACTGTCTCCCACAATTCTAAGGAAAATCTCTTCTAAATCTTCTTTAAGGAGTTCTATTCCCGTAAATGCTATGGCGGCATTTGCTATCTCAGTTGTAAGTTCCCTAAACAAAGAAGGGTCGGATATCTCTACAAGCACACCCCTATCGTCCATCCGGCATACCTTTCCCGAAGAGGTAAGGAGTTTCAGCATCAGTTCAGGTTCAGGGGTTTCGACAAGCACAAGCCCTTTTTCATGCGCAAGTTCATCGAGTTCACCTTCGGCGATAAGTTTCCCACTTGAAATGAATGCTGCCCTGTCACAGACTCTTTCCACTTCTCCAAGAAGATGCGAGTTAATCATTACGGTCGAACCTCCCCCTATGAGCCGCCTGATGAGATTGCGCACCAGGACTCTTCCAGCGGGGTCCAGTCCCGACGAAGGTTCGTCGAGAAGAAGAAGCGAAGGTGAACCAGCAGTCATTAGAGAGAGTGCAACTCTCTGACGCTGTCCGCGTGACATCTTGCCGAATGGCCGGGTAAGTAATTCGGCGCAGCTCAGCTCTTCGATTCTCGAAAGAAAATCGGTATATGGTGTCTCTATTCTGATTCTCTCTACCTGTTGGAAGAGACGAGTCGGAGTTATCCAAGGAGGAAAAGTGATGTTCTCGGGCAGATAGCGGACCTTCCTGCGCGAATCTGCACGTTGAATCGGTGTACCTTTGATCGTAACTTCACCTGAATCAGCGGAAACCAGTCCCAGTATAATCTTCATCAATGTAGTCTTTCCAGCTCCATTCGGTCCGAGAAGTGAAAATGATGTTCGCTCATGAATATCGATTGAAAAGTCGACAAGTGCATGAATGTTCTTCCATGATTTAGAAACAGAGCTGACAGCGACAAGCGGAGCATTCTTCATTATAATTCCCAACTGCAGAATAAGAGTATACAGGGGGATTATTGAAAAATTCGAAGAAATATGCAAGTGTCTTCGGAATACTTATCGGTCTGATTTTGACCGTACTGCTCTTGAACAGCGTAGGGGGGGCGGGGGGTATCCGCGAAGCTGTCAGTAAGATCTTCGAAATTCTCTATACTGCAGACATCAGGTTGATTCTCGCAGCATTTGTACTCTTCTTTCTAAGTCAAGTGTTTCGTGCTGTCAGGTGGATAATACTTACCTTCAACATGAAGGTACCTCTTTCACTTTCACTTCCAGTTACATTGATACATGTAGGACTTGGACACATACTGCCCGTTCGATTGACAGATGCTGCATTTGTCGGACTGTTCAGACACTTCGGACAGGTACCTGTCGGGTATGGTACTGCTACTGTAATACTCGCTAAACTGCTCGATCTGATTGCCATGGGGATAATCATGGGCAGTGCATTTGCATTGGGTGTGGGGGGGCTGGTTTACATAGTTCCGGTACTTACCCTGATAGGACTTTTTGGAGTCTTCTTTCTTGCTCGTATACTGAAGTTGTTGCGGTCATTTCTGCGGATTATGTTCAGAAAATTCCGACATGAAAGGAGTACAGTCTGGTATGATGACCTGCTCGAAGCAGCATCTCTGAAACAGAGGAAAGGGCATCTGGCTGGTTCGCTTGCCATATCTCTGCTCGCCTGGACATGCAAACTGACGATGTTCTGTTTCCTCCTTGCCGCACTGGGAATCACCGGGATTCCTTACTGGAAAATATTTTTCGCGGCGGCAATAACAGATCTCACCATGGCGCTGCCCGTACACGGACTTTTCAGCTTCGGCACAGTTGAAGCGGGCTGGACTCTTGGATTTGCCATGGTCGGTGTAGCAGCGGGAACCACGATAGCGGGTTTCGATATTGTAGAGATTGGTTTCAGTGTACATATTCTCTGGATGATTATGGCAGTAGTTCTCATGGTACTGGGAATACCATTTTTGACACTGAACAGAAGAAAAAAGTTTGAGGATGTAGGTGGATGATAACAGGGTCGTCATAGTAGGTGCCGGAGTTGCCGGTCTCACACTTGCTGAGAGATTAACGAAGAATTCTCCGAGTACTCAGATTACGGTTATCGAAAAGGAGAATGCTCCGGGAGGACTTGCCCGGACTTTTCAAAAGGACGGCTTCTACTTCGACATCGGCCCGCATAGATTTCACACATCTGACAGTGCAGTCGAAGAGTATCTGCTGGAGATTCTGGGAGATGAACACATTTCCATTCCAAGGGCAAGCAGTGTCTTCATGGCGGGGAAGTATAGGGACTGGCCTCTGACACTCGGTTCAGTGATGAAGTTACCCGTTCCGGTTTTACTCCGAAGTTTACTTGACCTGTTTCACAAACAGAAGATTGAACATACAGAGTCTTTTGCAGATTACATTATTTCACGTTACGGTAACAATCTCTATCAGTTTTTCTTCAAGGATTACACAAAGAAGTTTACAGGAATCAGTGCTGATGAACTTCATGTGGACTGGGCTGCAGCCGGAGTGAACAGGGCTGTAATAGACAAGAAGGTGAAGGCAGACAACCTCCTGTCACTTGCTAAAGGGCTTCTGTTGCCGAAACCTGTGGCAACTTCCTTCTATTATCCTTCAGCCGGCGGAATTCAGACCTTCTGTGAAATTCAGGTTAGAAAAATCGAAGATACGGGAGGGAAGGTAATTTTCGGAAACGGCGCAACCGGCATAGAGGAAGCTGACGGGAAAGTTACCTGCGCTACTACAGAGAATAGGGGAAAATATCCTGCAGATGTGATATACTGGTCTGCACCGATTTCAATCCTTCATCCGGATTCAGGATTCAGATTCATGAACACTCTGATATGCAATATTGCACTTAAGAAAGTACAACCGCAGAATACATATCAGTGGTGCTACTTTGGGAGTAAGGAAATACTCTTCAGTAGGCTTACAGTCCCGCGCAACTTCAGAGCCGATACTGTACCCGAAAAGGGGATGGACAGCATTGTAGTCGAGATTACTGTCGATGAGAATGGATCTGTATGGAAAGACCCGAAGACCATCGAAGAGAGATTGATCTATGATCTCGAAAAGGTGAATGCACTGAAGAGAGATGACATCCTTTTCATCGACTACCGGAGAGTCCGGGAAACCTACCCATTATATGACCTCGATTACAGGAATCGAGTCGACAGCATGAAACTCCCGAATGGGTTAGAACTTCTCGGAAGATGCGGTTCCTTCTGGTACAACAACATGGACCACTCCATCGGACAGGCACTCGCCCTGTCCAAAGGTGAATCCTTCAAGAAAGACTTCTGGAACTAAATCGATTAACTCTCCTATAGTCTAATAAATGCAAAGGAGAGTTTATGTTCGCATTCAAAGCACGAAGTGAGATGTCATTGTGGTCATTCTGCTGGAGGATGGCAGTTGAGAGTGCATTCTTAGCGATGATGATGATCATCGTCCTCAACACTATTTTAGGGCCGGGCAATGGAGGATCATCTTCCCCGAGGTGGTGGGTGATTGTTAGTGCGCTTATCATGGCTCCCCTTTTAGAAACAGTCTTATGTCAGTCAATTCCTGTAAGAATAATTGAAAAGTTGCGTGGAGGATTCTGGTCGCAGGTTTTCTTCTCAGCCACCATCTTCGCAATACTCCACTTCTGGATTCTGGGATTCATTCCCGGGATGACTGCTGGGTTATTTGGCGGATTCTATCTTGCGTACACTTACGTGCATTGGAATGGCAGAAGCCGGAAGAGAGCTTACTGGAGTACTGTTCTCGTACATTTTCTCTATAATCTGACAATTATTGTGATTGCGACATTCGCAGGAGCAATGGCAAATATCCTCCATTAGGAAAAAGGTACCAGGTACCTTTTGCGTCAATAAAAACATGATATCAGTGTCGTACTTCACTATTTCCACTTGACTGTTTAGTACTGTACGTCATTCCTTCCATTAGAGTCTTGACTTTTTAGTACCGTACATCACTTTTGCTGAGAATAATGTATATTCGGTTTGTATTTAGGTCGCGGGGTGCAGGAAGACGGTTAAAGTCCGTCACGGTAGCGCCACTGTAACCGGTTACCAAGCCCTATTATGCCACTGTCGAAAGATGGGAAGGCAGGGGGAGGGATGATCCGGAAGTCAGGATACTGCATCGCGGCTGGAGCGTTCTCCTTCGCATAAAAGGAATCGTTTCTGTCACCTCCGCGGTCTCTTTAGCCGTTGGAGGTATTTTTGTACGCACTATTCCTGTCTACTCTTGTTTCCCTGCAGTTGAATGTCTCCGATGACACAGGGCATATTGTTGCAGGCGCTGCTGTATATGTCGATGATTACCTTATCGCCGTCACCGATGCAGCAGGGGTTGCCAGGATACCTGACGGAACGGATTTCGTAACTATCCGAGTTCTCGGATATGCTCTGTATTCAGATTCTATCAGAGACAAAGATAGTATTGTACTGCGGACGGTTCCCGTGCCTTCCGGAATGGTCATTTCTGTGATCGGTGAACGGAGCATTCTTCGTGGCTGCATCCCGTCGACGACAGTTCTCTCGGGAGATGACATGCAGGAGATATCATCATGCGGTATTCGTACCATCAGCAGAAAGAGCAGTGGGATATTGATTCGTGAATACGGCGGGGCAATGCCTATTATTTCCTTTTCGATTCGCGGGAGTAGTTCCGAACAGATAAACTACCTGGTCGACGGACATTCACTCGAAAGCACTATGGATGGCCTGCCCGGATTGAATCTGGATCCATCAGTATTCAGCGGTCTTCTCATATCAAGAGGTGCGGGTTCGGGATTTGCCGGCGGAGGCGGTGCAGGTACAGTCGAGTTCCTTTCAGAATCCGTGCACACACCTGCCCGAATGTCCATTCGTGCCGACAACACGGGCGGAGCGGGAATCTCCGGCGCAGTGACACTCGGAAGCTTGAGAACTGCTCTCAGTCTCCGCAGGCTGGAGGGTGTATCCGGTTCAGTCGGCTATGACGGGACATTTCTGATATCCGGGGACGGTGAAGACTTTGATTTTGGTTTTCTGGGAAACACTTCAGAGGGTGAAACAGAGAGTCCGGACATGTTCTATCCAACAGACGGTATCCGCAGGCGAATCTCACTTGACAGCTGGTGTTCATGGAAGATAGGCAGACTTGTGCTATCAGGAGGGAACAGGATTGGAAGACTGGAATACACTGAATCAACCCCTCTACAATTCGATGATACCCATGATGAATGCAGACTGGATTTCAGCGGTGAATACTCATTCGATACGTCACGGACAGACTTCGAAATTGCCGCAGAAACCGGGTTCGAAATTGTATCGAGTACATCTCTCGGTGAAAGGTACAGAGGTTTTTGGGATTTCAGTGCAAAGTGTGGATATTCAGAAGTCATTTCCATCATCACTGGAATTCGGGTAAAAGCGGCGGGGCAAAATCATCAGATTGGCGGTAGATTGACCGCTTCGTTTCCTGTTCTTGACTCGGCTTGTATCATGCACGCAAGTATCTCACGCGGATTCAGGTTTCCCACGATGAATGAACTCCATTGGCAGGAAGATGTCTTTGCAGCAGGGAATCCCGAACTCGAAACCGAAGTCACCGGCGAGGGTGAGATAGGAATTGCATTTCCGTCGTGGGATATTCTGAAGTTCTCCGCTGCCGCTTTCATTGCACATACTGACGAAATGATAATCTGGCTTCCCGGTGATGACGGGAAGTGGCGCCCTGAGAATATCGGGAAAGCATCCAGAAAAGGGATTGAAGTGGATGGCTGGTTTTCCGCAGAGGTATTTACTCTCAGCGGCAATCTGACTCTGTTGAGTGCTGTTGATGATACCCCCGGAGAGACAACTGAAGGATGTGAGTTACCGTATATGGCAGATGTGATATGGGCTGTAACAGCAGAATGTAAACTGCCTTATGAGTGGACACTGACCGCAAGTGTAAACGAAACAGGGAGAAGATTCACAAACAGAAGCGAAACAAAATGGCTTTCTGCATACAGACTTTTCGGAGCCGGAATCGATATGCCACTGAACAGTGTTCTGGGGAATCTGAGTGCCGGCATATTCGTAGACAATATTTTAGACACGGAATATGAAGAATCAAATGGTTACTCCGGAAAACCGCGGACAATAGGGTTGGCGTTTTACTGGAATGACGGAGGAGGAGAGTAGTTTTGTTCAGATACGCAGCAACTATGATGATTGTACTTTTGGTGTTAGGGTGCGGTACACCTACAGGTCCGTCAGAACATGAAAATCCAGGTGGGGGAGTAATTGCCTGGTTTAACAATGACGCGACGGTCGATCTGTATTTTCCCGCTGAAGATTCACTAGTGAAGTATGCATATGTTACAGGAGACTGGCCAAGTGATATTCTCGATCCGGGAGAGGGCAGGATTGCAGTACTCTCTTCGTTTAAGAGTGTGTTCCAAGTATTTTCCCTGGATGCAACGGGAAGCGAACTGTTTAATATTTCACTTCCTGCAGGCAGCAATCCTTACAGTATGACAATGTGTGATGATGAAGTATGGGCAACACTCCTCCTTTCGTCTCAGGTAGCGTCATTCGATCCTGTTCTAGGTGCTGCTGTGATGCTCTATGATGTTGCATCGAATCCAACCGGAATTACAGCATCATCGGATAAGATATTTGTGGGGCATGGAAATTGGCCTGATACAACAAGCACAATTGGTGGCATCACCGTTCTCGATGCTTCGAGTGGAGATTCACTGTCGTTTATAGATACACCTGAGAATACATGGTGTCTGGGATATTTCGAGGAAACAGATACAGTTCATGCAATTAGTACAACATATGTAGGTGATGGTATGATAAGTATAATTGATCCTGAGTCTATGGGTATTCAGGCAAGTATAGAAACGGGTGGTACCCCGGGGGCTCCCGTACGAGTAGGGTCATTGTATGCTGCCGGAGACGGATGGTCATCGGATGCCGTTTATTTCTACAATGAAACAGGTGTGCAGTCCGTGTGGCATACCGGTTTCAATGCATCAGGATTGGCAGTTTCAGGAGACACCCTGTACATAACAGACTCTAGTCGTGATATTGTACTGATTTCTGACTGGAGAAAAGAGATAATCCTGGATACTCTCAGTACCGGAGACGGTCCAATGGGTATCGTTACAGCTGTAAATTAGCACAAGAATTCAAAGCAGTATGCTGCGGGGGTGTTTAGTTGAAAGAAGAGAAGAGTTTATCATGTGACCTTCATGTTCACTCTAAGTACTCTCTCGGTTCCGACAGCTGGATAATGAGAAGTCTGAACGCCCCGCGCAGTTATACACCACCGGAACTCATCTACGAAATATCGAAGAAACGGGGGATGGACCTCGTCACAATCACTGATATCAATACGATCGAAGGTGCTTTAAGCATATCGCATCTCCCGGATACCTTTATCAGTGAGGAAGTTTCGACATTTCTTCCCGGGGAGAGAAAGGCAATCCACATTCTTGTCTATGGCATAACCTTTGAAGATCATAATGAGATTACCCGTGTCCGTGATTCATTCCCCGAACTGATGGAATGCCTGAATGACAGAAACATCATCAGTTCTTTTGCACATCCTTTCTACTTTCCCGGTCCGGATTTGAAACCCCGTGAATTTGCAGAGATGATTAAAAGTGTTGACCTTATAGAAGCGCGAAACGGTTCCCGCTCGAGGAAGGAAAATGATGCAGTCATGCAGATAGCAGGAGTGCTGCGTGATGACATAGGATTCAGCGGTTTCACAGCAGGATCTGATGATCACTGCGGACGGTTTTCCGGAACTACTTACACTACCGTTCCGGGTGCAGAGACTGCCAACGATTACCTGCAGGGTCTGCGCAGGGGCGGAACCGAGATAAGCGGTGATCACGGGAATGCAACTAGGGCTGCTTATTCAGTCTATTCAGTAGCCTATACATATTATCGAAGTAAACTTGTATCTGCAAAGACAGCTGACCTTAAAATGTCAGCAATAGACAGTTTTCTCGATCCTACAGTTGCTGAAGAAGAGCCGACATTCTGGCACAAGGCTGACTTTCTGTTCCACCATTTTCTGAGAAAAGTAACCAAAACCAATAATACGCTGGAGGATGTGGTTGCGGATCAACTCATCGAGATCGGAAAAGACCTCAATCTCCGGAAGGGAAGCCCCGAACTCGAGAACGAAGGGATTGACGAGAGGACCTTCGAGATACTGAATGCACTTACCAACAGACTTCTGAAATACTACTCATCACTCATCGATGAGAAGATATCTGACGGGGATATACTCTCAGCCATAGAAAGTGTGACCCCGCTTATTCCGGTACTTCTCCTTAACCTTCCATATCCTGTTGCATACATAAACAGACGTAAGGGACAGGAAACAGCAGACAGTATTCTGAAAGAATATCTTCCTGCTTCCTTTTCCGGAAACAAGTTCAGAAAGAGAGCCTGGTTTACCGATACGATAGATGATCTCAATGGTGTATCGAGGACCATACAGAGGTACAGCAAACTGGCATCTGAATCTGGACGGGAACTGGTTGTCGTTGCCTGCCAGAGCAGAGAACTGAAGTTCCCGGGAAATGTGAAGAATTTCACACCGCTGAATGAATTCCCTGTTCCGGATTATCACAGTAAATTACTTTCGATTCCGCCTCTTCTCGAAATGGCGAAATTCGTCGAAGAAAATGAAATAGAGATGCTATACATATCCACTCCGGGGCCGGTCGGACTTGCAGGACTAGGCATTTCCAAACTCCTTGGCATACCCTGTGCCGGGATATATCACACTGATTATCTGAGACATGTAAATCACATCATCCAGGATGGGAAACTCGGGCAGCTTGTGGGCAATTGCGGAGCCTGGTTCTACAGGAGCATGGATACAGTGCTTGTACCGAGCAGGTATTATATGGATGATATTGAAGCGATGGGACTTTCAAAAAGTGGAATGAAACTCTTTCCCCGTGGTACGGATTGCAGTGTATTCTCGCCTGAATACAGATCCCCGGAATTTCTTGGGAAACACGGGCTTGATCCTGGGAAAATTGCAATATCTTATGTAGGACGTGTATCCCGGGAGAAAGATCTGGATATTCTGGCAAAAGCATATCTGCTCGCAAAGAAGGAATTCCCTGCAATTCAGATGCTCATTGTGGGGGACGGACCCTACACCAAAGTGCTTAAGAAGAACCTCGAGAAATCTGACACATATTTTACAGGTGAATTGAGCGGGAAAGACCTATCCGAAGCCTATGCTTCAAGTGACATATTTGTATTCCCAAGCACAACAGATACCTACGGCAACTCAGTGCTTGAAGCACAGGCTTCCGGCCTTCCCGCTGTTGTAACAGACAGGGGGGGGCCGAAGGAGATTATAGTACCCGGGAAAACGGGTCTTGTCTGCTGCAGCCATGATACAGAAGATTTGAAAGAGAGAATACTCGAACTTTGCAGGAATTCTGAGATGAGAAATTCCATGAGTGTCGCTGCAAGGGAAATGGCTCTCGAAAGAACGTGGGAAAAGGCATTTGATCTGTTATGGAGTATTGACCCCCGGGGGGATGGGTGATGGGCGGAGAAAAAAGAGGATTTCCGGCAGGAAGACAATCCGTCTTGCTCTCGGAGATAAGATAACGCACGGTCGGGGATTAAGCGTTTTCTTCTCGAGCAAGATAGCAATTGCTCTTACACTGTTCGCACTGGTCATGCTCATAGGGATTACAGGATTTATGATCTTCACGACTCACGGAACTAAGATACTTCATTCGATATATAGCGAGCGTCTCGAAGAACTAAACAACACCGAAGAATTGACCGTTGCAGAACGGACTGAAAAGATCGACATTGAGATTAAACTCGAGGAAGATACGTTCGTGGGCCACCTGTTCCTCAGCGGATACATGACAGGCATCACCATCACAACAGTAGGTTATGATGATGTAGTGCGTAATTACCTGTATGATTCACTCAATGAGAATTGGCGCCGTGCCTACAATATCTGGATTACATTCTTCGTCATTGCTGCTTATATGGTCATACTGTTCGTAAATGCGAATTTCGTGGCATATCTCGTTGGTTCCAAAATTGCCGAAAACATGCGCAGGAAAACGCTTCTGAAAACTATAAGAAGACTGTCAGGACACTTCATCATATGCGGATTCGGCAGAACCGGAGAAGTTATCGCGCGTGAATTCATGCACATAGGCGCGTCAGTCGTAGCCATAGACCTTAAGGATTCCATGTTATCCGGGATTAAGAACAACAGTACTTTTCATTTTCTGGACAACTGTGACTGTCTGCAGGAAAAGACCCTGCTGGATGCAGGTATAGAGAAAGCCAGAGGGATTGTTTCACTGCTTCCGGATGACAGTTCGAACCTTTACCTCACTCTTACAGCACGCTTCTCAATAGTGACATTCAGATTATCAGCCGTGCTACCGGTGCATCGAGTATAGCCAAACAAAATATGTTGGCGCTGAATATTCCTTCTCACAATTGCCGAACCGCACCAACTGCTGAAATTAGCGAATATTATTTCACCCGGTTACAAGATAACCATGAAGAGGAAAAGTAATGGTAGCTGAAAAATCACGGTGCATAGTCTGCGGAAGCGGTGATACGGGAGTATGCGTTGTACGGGAACTTCTCAAGCATGGATTCAAGACTGTAGTTATTGACGAGGACATGGATGCCCTGAAAAGCATCAAGGAAGAGTATCTGGAAGTGACCGTTGTCAACGATGACTGTCTGAAGGAGGATGTTCTCATGCAGAACGGCATCAAAGATGCCGGGGCATTATTTGCTGTATTACCCGATGACAGAATGAATGTATTCCTGAGTCTCACAGTTAAAAGGCTCAATTCGGATTTGAATATCTATTCAAGAGCAGTCGATATTTCAGCGAAGAGAAAGCTCGAACTCATGGGCGTCGATAAGACAATAATCCCGAATGTAGCGGAAGGGAGCAGAATATCCAACATGATGCTCCGGCCTAAAGTTGTGGAATTCATCGACAGTCTTCTGTACTCCGAGACAGATGGGGAGGGTTATCTCGAAGTTCTTTTGCCGAAAGGAAGCCCGTCATCTTTACACAGAATCGACGACCTTCATCTGACGGAGAGGACCGGGGTTGTCATTATAGCAATTAGAAGACGCACAGGGAGGATAGTCTACAACCCGAAGCGGAACTACGTGGTCCATGCAGGTGATGCGCTTATAGGCTTCGGGACTGAGGATGACCGCCTGCAAATTGAGAAGATACTTTCGGATGGTCCCGGTGAAATAAAGTTGAGTATTCTCGAGAAGATCAGAAGAAAGTTTGGTCGGGGCGACTGGATTTGAACCAGCGACCACCTGCTCCCAAAGCAGGTGCGCTACCGGACTGCGCTACGCCCCGATGAAGGTGAATTCTAACACAAACAGCCCCAAAAACAAGCGTCACTTATCAGTGTCGTACTTCATCTTATTCCTCTTTAGTCGCTAAACACCATTGCCAATAGTCTAAAGTGGGAG
>CAYRQP010000023.1:0-5375 GCA_964426545.1 uncultured bacterium
GCGTTAACCCCTAATACTATTGTCTCTTATACTCCGCAATCCCTGATTCAAACAGGTCATTGCCCTTCGTATCGTTGATGACGAAGAGTGGCATGTCCTCCACAACAAGCCGTCTGATTGCTTCGGCGCCGAGGTCTTCATAGGCAATTACCTCTGCTTCTTTGACACAGGATGCTATACCTGCGGCGGCTCCGCCGACTGCTGCAAGATAGACTCCTTTGTTCTTCTCCATTGAGTTCCTTACTTCCATTGATCGGGGTCCTTTGCCTATGGTGGCTTTTAGCCCTACATCGAGTAGACGCGGAGTGAAGGGATCCATGCGGTAGCTGGTTGTTGGTCCTGCTGAATTCATTATCTGTCCCGGTCGGGCGGGGGCGGGTCCTACAAAGTAGATACATGCACCCTCTATTTCGAAGGGAAGTTCTTTGCCTTCGTCGAGGAGATTGACCAGTCGTTTATGTGCGGCATCCCTTGCGGTATAAATTATCCCGGAGAGAATAACCTTATCCCCCGAATCAAGAGTTTCAAGTTCTTTGCTGTTCAGCGGTGTTGTCAGTTTTACTGTCTTCATGGAAATCCTCCCTCCTAAATGGTTATCTCCGCGTGGCGGCTTGCGTGACACTGGATATTTACGGCTACGGGCATCGATGCTATATGACACGGCAGGTGCTTTATGTGAACTGCAAGGGCTGTTGTTCTTCCGCCTAATCCCTGGGGTCCGATACCAAGATTGTTTATGCGCTCGAGAAGTTCATCTTCAACCGCGGCATATTCGGGATCCGGATTGGGTGTTCCAATCGGGCGAAGTGCTGCTTCTTTTGCAAGCAATGCAGCACGTTCGAAAGAACCACCAAGACCCACACCAACAATAATCGGCGGACAAGGATTACCTCCGGAGCGCCTAACCCTGTCGACAACAAAGTCCTTCACTCCCTCTATCCCGTCGGCGGCGACCATCATTTTAACTTCACTCATGTTCTCTGCACCGCCGCCTTTAGGAGCAACCAGCAATTTTACTTTCTCTCCGGGCACTATTCTTGTGTAGATGACCGCAGGGGTGTTGTCAGTAGTATTCTTTCTGTGAATTACAGGGTCGTCCACTATGGATTTTCTCAAGAATCCTTCTGTATATCCCTGTCTTACTCCTTCGTTAACAGAGTCTTCGAGGTCTCCACCCACAAGATGAACATCCTGTCCGACTTCAATGAAAATGAAAGCCACTCCGGTATCCTGGCACATCGGCATATTGTTGTCGGCAGCTGTCTTGTGATTATCCAGTACGACCTGAAGGATTTGTTTTCCCAGTGGAGATTCTTCTATTCTAAGAGCGCTTTCCAAAGCTATCTTCACATCTTCCCCAACATATATGTTGGATTCTATGCACATATCCTTAACTGCAGAGGTTATCTCTGCTACACTCAGCTCTCTCAACTTAACCTCCTAATTTATTTCTTATGAGTCCAACAATGTCATCAATGGTCTCTGCAACGGGAATATCTTTTTCTTCGAGATAGTCTACCTTTACAGTGGCTGTGCTGTCAGCTCCGGATATTATGGCTCCTGCATGTCCCATCTGTTTTCCGGGTGGTGCACTTCTGCCGACTATATAGCCGACAACCGGTTTACTGAGATTCTTCTTGATGAAATCAGCTGCATCCTGTTCATCATTGCCCCCTATTTCACCCACGATGATCATTGCTTCTGTCTGCGGATCTTCTTCGAAAAGTTTCAAATAATCGATGTACTTTAACCCTATTACCTGATCTCCGCCCATACCTATAGCAGTGGATTGGCCATAACCAGCTACGGTTAACTGATTGACAACTTCATAAGTAAGTGTTCCGCTTCGGGAGATTACCCCTACATTCCCCTGCTTAAATATCTTACCGGGAAGAATACCGACCAGGGATTTTCCCGGAGAGATTAGTCCGGGACAGTTTGGTCCCACGAAACTCGTTCCAAGTTCTTTTAATTCAGATGCTACTTCGGTCATGTCCAGTACCGGTATTCCCTCTGAAATAGCAACTATTAGTTTGATTCCGGCATTTGCACCCGCTCTCATTGCATCCGCTGCAAAGCGTGCAGGGACAAACATGATACTGCACTTGGCGCCTGTTTCCTTGACCGCCTCATCGGCTGTATTAAAAACGGGGAATCCTTCAAATACTGTGCCGCCTTTACCCGGATGAACGCCGGCAACTATGTTCGTGCCGTATGCAATCATCTGCTGTGCATGAAAGGAACCGTCTCTTCCGAGCCCCTGAACCATAATAGGTGTTTTTTCATCAATCAGGATACTCATTATTCAGCCCCCTTTCCGGCAAGTGCAATGGCTTTCTTTGCGGCTTCTGTCATATTTATCATTGCAGGAATGCCTGCATCGGATAGAATTTTTCTTCCTTCTTCTTCATTAGTACCTGTAAGCCGTACTACGAGCGGAATTTCAAGGTCTATCTTACCCAGAGCTGTGAGAAGTCCTTTTGCAACATCATCACATCTTGTGATGCCACCGAAGACATTAATGAATATTGTCTTAACATTTGGATCGGAAACAAGCAGTTTCATAGCTTCTACAACTTTGTCGGGGTTGGAACTTCCGCCAATATCTAGGAAGTTAGCCGGCGTGCCGCCATAGTGTTTTATGATATCCATTGTTGCCATCGCAAGACCCGCTCCGTTGACCATGCATCCTATTTCACCGTCGAGTTGTACATAGCTTAGTCCAAACCTTTTTGCCTTCAGTTCTTTTTCTTCAGCCGGGGTGGTTATACGCAGTTCTTCGAGTTCGGGGTGCTTGTACAATGCAGCGTCATCGAGAACTATCTTCGCGTCGAGGGCTATGATGGAACCGTCAGCGAGTTCTGCAAGCGGATTTATTTCGGCAAGAGAAGCATCATTGCTTTTGTAGCAGTCCCAGAGTTTTTGCATGATGGAACCTGCTGCAAGTGCTTTCTTTTTGTCTGCGAACAGTTTGAAGGCTAACTGTTTGGCTTCAAATGCCCGGAGTCCGCGTTCAGGGTCGATATCCTGAAAGATAATCTTCTCGGGGGTTTCCTTTGCTACCTGTTCTATATCCACTCCTCCGGCGGCTGATGCCATCATCACCGGAATTTTCTTTCTTCTGTCGAGTGTGATACCGACATAATATTCCCCCACAATAGATACAGCCGGGTCGATAAGCACCCGCTCGACGACAAGTCCCTTGATGGTCATGCCGAGAATGGCTTCGGCGTGTTCTTTTGCTTCTGCGGGTGTTTTTGCCAGCTTAACTCCGCCGGCTTTACCTCTTCCGCCTGCCTGTACCTGTGCTTTTACGACAACGGCTGTTCCAATTGCTACGGCGGCTTCTTCTGCCATTTCAGGGGTTGTGACTGTTTTACCTTCAGGGATTGGAATTCCCTTTTCCGCAAACAGCTTTTTCGCCTGGAATTCTTCGAGTTTCACTTTCCTCCTGTTCAGCGAATAGAACTTCGCCCGGTTAATCCAAAATGAACGAATACCTGAAAAATAGTACATTGAATAATACAACAATGAGAAAATATGAACAGGGATTATTGGAGTTTTTTGTAACGGTTTCTATGTCTATATTAATGAAATAGTATTCTGAACAAATAGAAAGGCAAAAATGTCCAAAAAAGAAGTAAGAACGCGTCTCGCCCCGTCCCCAACGGGAGACCCGCATGTTGGAACTGCATATCAGGCACTTTTCGGGTATGTGTTTGCCAAAAGCAGAAATGGGAAATTCATACTCAGGATAGAAGACACGGATAAGGAACGCTCGTCTGAAACTTCCGAAAAGGCTATTCTCGATTCTATAAAGTGGCTGGGACTGCAGTGGGATGAAGGTCCTGATGTTGGTGGGGAATATGGTCCCTACCGGCAGAGTGAACGTCTGGAGATATATCATGAACACCTCGACATCCTTTTAAAGAAAGGACATGCATATCCCTGTTTTTGCACGAAAGAAAGACTTGCAGAGGTTAGAAAAGAGCGACAGAAAGAAGGGCTGCGCGGATATGACAGACATTGCCGTGATATCCCGCCGGAAGAAGCTACCAAACGCATCGAAGCGGGAGAACCTTTTATAGTAAGGATGAAAGTTCCAACAGAAGGGACCTGTGTTTTCGAAGATCTTCTCAGGGGAACAATCGAAATAGACTGGGAACACATCGATGACCAGGTGATACTCAAGGCTGATGGCTTCCCCACATATCATCTTGCGGTAGTAGTAGATGATCACCTTATGAAGATTTCACACATTATTCGCGGCGAAGAATGGATCAATTCTGTTCCTAAACACATTCTCCTATATGAATATTTCGATTGGGAACTGCCCGTTTTCTGCCACATACCCCTTCTTCGAAACAAAGACAAAAGCAAGTTATCAAAGCGGAAAAATCCCACCTCCGTGGATTACTACAAGAAGATCGGTATTCTTCCCGAAGCTCTTCTGAATTTTCTTGGCATGCTGGGTTGGCATCTCTCTGATGAAAAGGAAAAATTCACCCTCGAAGATATGATTCAGAACTTCAAACTTGGTGATATCAATCTTGGCGGACCCGTATTCGATGTCGATAAACTTCACTGGCTGAACGGCAAATATATCAGAGAAGATTATACTCCTGAACAGTTTGCACAATTACTTGTAGCATGGGGATTGAATGTCGACAGTTTCTGTGAAATCGCGGATTTGTGTATTGGAAGAATGACTTCTCTTTCAGACTGGGGAGAGATGACTTCTCACTTTTTCAGCGACAGGGTGCTGTATAACAGCCGGGATGATCTGTTATTTTCCGGTAAAGACGATACGGAATCAGCAGAATATTTTCAGATGATAATCTGGGAGATGGAGAGGTTAGAATCCTTCAACAGAGAGAACATCAGAGAGATGTTTGAGACAATTGCTTCTAAAACTGATTTAAAGTTCAAACACCTATTACTTCCCTGCTATGTTGCCATCAGCGGCGAAAAGGTATCTACTCCCTTGTTCGAATCGATGGAAATTCTCGGAAGCGACATGAGCCGGATGAGACTAAGGTATGCTATCGAAGAGCTCGGTGGTCTAGGCAAAAAGAAACTAAAGAAGTTAGAGAAAAGGTATTCTGCTCTATTCTAATAATATCGGGAATTTTCTTTGACTTGACCGATAACATCTTTCACTAGATATTTGCGACTCAAATAAATGCTCCCATCGTCTAGTGGTTAGGACGCTGGCCTCTCACGCCGGAAACAGGGGTTCAATCCCCCTTGGGAGCGCCACCAATAGTTAGTTACAAGGGGAAGCCCTATCGCCTGTTCTCAGCAATGCTTACCAATTTCTATTTCGATGAAAACAGGGGTTCAATCCCCCTTGGGAGCGCCACCAATAGTTAGTT
>CAYRQP010000023.1:5475-20754 GCA_964426545.1 uncultured bacterium
CAAGGGGAAGTTCTGCCCATGTTCTACGATACACAAGTCACAAACACCGCTGAGTAAAACAGGGGTCAGTCACTTCTCGGAGCGGAATTAAAGTAGGGACACCTTAGAGCCTCAAATTAAAGGGGACTGTCCCTTTTAATTTTTGGGGTTAAGATGTCCCTCTTTTTTATTACCCTATTTTAGTCCTTTAGAAACCTATGTTAATTCCGCCGTAGAACATACCGATACCTTCGGCTTCGTTTTCATCGGAACCAAAGGGTTTTGCATATTTGTATTCTGCAAATACACTGAGGGGAACAAGAGGCGGCTTGAACTGCAGCCCGACCACTCCGTGAATACCCGGGTGAACATGGTCATATGGATCCATTTCTATAAGACCACCGGTTTCCTCTGATGCAACCTGCATTAATACATCTGCGTCGCTAAAAATGATGTGTGCACCACCACCTAAACCAATGTATGGTTTCAAAACCGGAAGAGGAATAAAAGGAAGCATGACCTTAACTGTACCACCAAGTTCTAAATCGTAAAAAGTAGCGGTATATTCACCTAACAAGTCACCCTCTATGTCACTAGGATTCCAGCCCTGTTCTTCGAGATACCCCACAAGAGAATCGGGTACGAAGTCCGGCACATTATCTTCCAAGTAGCTCAGAAGATATTGTTCCATAGTTATTTCACTCTCGCTAGAAGCATATCCTGCGCTAAACTCTAATTGGATCATATCAACAAAAGAGAAAACAACCTGTCCACCGTAAACAAGACAACCTTCGTCGAGATTGGTTCTGGGGTCATTGCCATTGTAATAGCCTATTCTGCCACCAAACCGAACACCCGCCAGGGCAATTCCGCTAATCAGGAATAGTGTAATTACGTATTTCATTGAAACTCCTTTCGTCTCTCTTTGTTAAATACATATAAGTGAGATATATTATTGTTCTATGCATTAACTATTATAACAAATTCAGAAACTGATATTATTTAAACAGATAGTGAAAAACAATTAACAATGAAATGGAGTGAACATGAAATTCTTTTTTCTGCTCTTAACAGTAACCGCTATGTGCTTTGCGGCCGGTGTAGATAACACTGCTGTATGGCATTCTCTGGGCGGTTCTCACGGAAGTAATCCGGATATCACTGTTGTTGAATCCGGGCTTACTCACCTTATTCTTGAGATAGAAATTGCGGGTTTTCATTCATCTGAATATTCCGCTGGCGGAAGTATCTGGAACAAAATAGGACTCCCTGAATGCTATTATCAGGGAGAGCTTGGAAGTCCTGGACTTCCTGCAATCCCGGTAATGTTCGCGCTTCCGTTCGAAACAAATGCATCTGTGACTGTTGTAGACATTCAAACTCTGTCTTGTGGTAATTTCACCGTTCTCCCGGCACAGACAGCTGAGATAGACATGATTCATGCCCCTTATGCATTCAGGATAAACGACGATATCTATCAGAGTTCTGAAACATATCCGGCCGAAACTGCTTATGTCGACAATGAAGCAAACTGGGCGGGATTGAATGTTGCCAGACTCGTTGTAAATCCATTCACATGGAATCCGGTTAGCGGACATCTTGATGCAGCATCTTCGATTACTGTTAGAATAGATTTCGAGGGTTCTCCCGGAATCATTGCCGCTCCGGTAAACCCGGGAATGATAAAGGCAATGGAAAACAGTATTGTCAACTGGGATGTTTTCGAAACCTATACTCAGCCTACCGACGGGTCGAGAAACGGTGTCGAGTATGTCTTTATCTGCAATGATGATAATGTCGCTGCGGTAGAAAATCTTATAAGAACCCATCATATCACCGGTCTGCAGTGTACTGTGGAAATACTCCCGAATCCTGCAACAACCAGTGCCATCAAAACAGCAATAACTGATAATTATGATACCGGTGTTACCCGCTTCGCAATGATAGTCGGAACGCACAGCGAAATGCCTTCCTATTCCTGGGGTGGGCAGCTGGGTGATTATTGGTATGCCTGCCTTCTGGGCGGAGATTTAATGCCTGAAATAGCTGTAGGAAGGCTAACCGGCACATCAGCCCAGATAGAACATCAGGTAGATAAAATCATCAGCGGATACATGGAATACAACTTCGATGACGGTAATGAAACCGGTATAATCCCGAGTGAAACTGTCCTTGCTGCACACAGCGAGCAATACCCTGGTAAATACACTCAGTGCTGCAATGAAATAGCAGCATATCCTTACAGCCTTTGTGACATTACTTTCACTAAGGTATATCCTCCTGAAGGCGGTACAGCAGCTATGGTTTCCAATGCCATCAATAACGGAGTCGGTACCGTGGGTTACAGAGGACACGGAGATGTTACATACTGGTCATGGTCTCCCGGCTGGAATGCGTCGAACATCAATGCTCTCACAAACACTTTCATGCCCCCGGTATTCAATATTTGCTGTTATAGCGGCGCCTATACTTCCGGTAGCGACTGCCTTGCTGAATCATGGCAGTTTGCAACCAACGGAGCCAGTGGAAACCTGGCAGCTATCGATCCTTCCTATACCGATGCCAATCACGACTATATGAAGCAGATGTATATCGCTACCTATGATTCCGGTGTTTTTAGAATGGGTGAATCCATCATGCTTGCCACTGTTTATATTGTGAATCATCACGCTTCTTTTGGCGAAGCCAATGCTAAAATGTACGTCTGGTTTGGTGATGCCGCACAGGATATCTGGACTTTCGACACCGCAGACGAACCTCTTTCTCTCGACATATCTGCTCCCGGACAGATAAACCCCGGCACACAGGACGTCACCGTCACTGTTACCGCAGACGGCGCACCTGTTGAAAATGTCCTCGTTACCCTTACAAACGGCTGCGACATTTATACTGACGAGATGACTTTCTATGAACAGGGAACTACGGATTCAAACGGAGAAGCAACTATCAATATCACCGTTATTGAAGATGATATTGTCTATGCAGGGACTTACCTGCATGATTATCACTATGATATGGACAGCATTCTTGTAATGACCGGTATTGAAAATGCCGGCAGCCTTGTTGCTGATTTCGAAGTAGGTGTGATTACTCCAAATCCGGTCTCTGCTACCGCTTCCTTAAGTTATACCTTATCCGCTGGCGGAATGGTTGATATTGCTGTGTACGACATTGCCGGACACAGGGTTCAAACAATACTCAGCGATGAGATAATAGCCGGAGAACATACTCTTGTATGGAATCCGGATGAGAGTATTTCAAGCGGTGTTTACTTCATCAGGTTTACAAATGAAGCAAATATTGTTTCGAGACGCGCTCTGGTCATCAGATAACTACTGACTTTACTTGGAGGGCGGGGCATTTGTCCCGCCCTCTTTCTATTGCGAAGTTCTTTTTTTTCTATTAAAATTACACATTGGTTTATGATAATTGGGGCGGTTAATCATTGAGTTCAGTTTATTGTCTATCTACTAACTGGGGTTAATGCAATACTCCGCTTTGAACAGGGGGGATTTTGGAAAAGTACACAGGGTTTGATAATGAAAAGTATTTAGATGAGCAGACTTCGTTTATTCTCGAGCGCGTGAATGACTCCAAAAACAAACTCTACCTCGAGTTCGGCGGAAAACTCATGTTCGACCACCACGCGGAACGCGTTTTACCCGGATATGACCCGAATGTGAAACTCAGGCTTCTGAAAAAGCTAAAAGATCAGGCCGAGGTCATTCTCTGTATTTATGCCGGTGACATAGAAAAGAGGAAAATCCGGGGGGACTTTGGAATCACGTATGAAGCCGATGCCTTTAACCTCATAGATAACTTCCGCTCTCACGGGATATCCATAAGCAGTGTTGTCATAACGCGCTTCGAAGACAAGCCCGCCGTACTGAAATTCGAGAAACAACTGAAACGAAAAAGTATAGATGTTTACAGACATTATTATACAAAAGGATATCCTTCTGATGTAGATTTAATAGTAAGTGAAGAGGGCTACGGTAAGAATGACTATATCCCTACCACCATGCCGCTCGTTGTTGTTACGGGACCAGGCCCGGGAAGCGGAAAACTCGCTACATGCCTCTCACAGCTATATCATGATCACAAAAACGGTATCGAAGCAGCATACTCTAAATTCGAGACTTTCCCAATCTGGAATATTCCGCTGAAGCACCCCGTTAATGGTGCATATGAAGCCGCTACCGCTGATCTGCTTGATTACAATTTAGTCGATCCATTTCATCTTGAAACTTACGGAGAAGTGTGCATAAATTACAACCGGGATGTAGATGCTTTCCCCCTGGTAAAGAGAATACTGGAAAAGATATCCGGGGAGGAGTCTCCATATGCATCTCCAACTGACATGGGAGTTAATCGTGCCGGCTTCGGAATAATCGATGACGAAATAGTCCGTAAAGCGGCTAAACAGGAAATTGTACGACGTTATTTTAGATACAACTGCGAATATGTTCTGGGGCTGGCAGAACAAAGTACCGTCAACCGGATAAACTTACTGCTTGGTGAATACGGGCTTACCCCGCTCGATAGACCGGTTGTTCCTGCGGCGCGTAACAAAGCACTAAGCGAATCTGAAAAATCAGATAAATATTCAGATGGAAAAGCAGGTGCGCTGATGCTTCGTGACGGGACTATTGTTACCGGAAGGGGTTCCAATATCATGCACGCTCCGGCAGCGGCTGTCCTGAATGCGGTGAAGCGTCTGGCCGGAATTCCAAGAAAGAAACATATCCTTGCAACGTCTACGATAGAAGCAATAAGAACCATGAAAAAAGTAACGGGATATGCTGATTTATACCTGGACCTCGAAGAAATTCTGATTGCTTTAAGCGTCTGTGCTGCCGCCGGTGAAGATGCTGCCAAAACCATGGGTATGCTGCATTTGCTGAAGGGATGCGAACTGCATCTCTCACATATGCCAAGTCAGGGAGATGAGGCGGGACTTCGTAAACTCGGAATAAACACCACATCTGAACCTGTTTTTTCAAATACTGTTTGATTTAACACAACTCGCTCTACTCCCTCTCCTGCCCACGGGACTACACCACTCCTTGACCTGCAATCAGTAATTAAAGATAATACCGCCGTTGTTTGCTGCGAGTAGTTCGCAGCCCGAAGCGATTAGTGTCGCCGGACCGGAAGCAGCTCAAATATCGTCTTATTTGTTCCTTCCGTTCGGAGACCTTTTCAAACCGAATGGGAGGATTCTTAATTTGAGAAACTATGAAACTGCTATCATCTGGAGTACCGCTACTCCGGAGAGCGACCTTGATGCCGAAATAGAAAAGGTCGTTGAAATCATCGGTAAAGCCAAAGGTACCTATGCCAATACCGAAAAATGGGGAAAGAGGATCTTTGCATACCCCATAAAGAAACAAACCGAAGGCATTTATTGTTTTGTCAGATGGAGCGGGGAAGAAAAAACCACTGCTGCCATCGATAAACATCTGAGCCTGCAGGAGGAATGTCTGCGGTATATGACTATTCGTATGGATGATGGTGAAATACCGGAACCTCATTCAGGAGAAGAGGAATAATGCTAAATCTGCGTATGCCTAATTTGAACAAGATAATCATCACCGGAAACCTTGTTGACGAACCGAATGTCAGTATTCTCGAAAGCGGAGTACATATAGCAAAACTGATCATTGCAAATAACCGCCGTTTTAGAACTAAAGATGGAGACTGGCAGGAAAAAACCTGTTATGTAGATGCTGTGGGCTGGCGGAAAACAGCCGAACTTATCGGCCAGTATTGTCACAAAGGATCTCCTGTACTTATTGAAGGAGAACTTGTTCAGAACCGCTGGGAAGACAGTGACGGCAATAAGAGAAGCAAACTTGAAATCAATGTCCGGCGGATTCAGTTCCTCGAACGCCGCGCTCAGGGCGACGGTGGATATCAGCCTGACGAAGGCACCTCCAATACACCGGATACACCTGCAAAAACCACATCACCCCCGCCATCAATGCCGGTTGATGACATACCTTTTTAGGTAAAATTTATGACTGCTCATTCTATTGTTCCGCCGGAACTCAATTATGTTTCTTTTACGGGAGAGGTGACAAAAAGAAATCACCTTTCCTGGACAAAACTAAACATCTATGAGTTATCATTCGAAGTAACTAATACGATAACGGGACACTCCTATGACGGCGAGGAAAAAAAGACAAACTATGTGCTCGCTGTCGAAACATGGGGCAGGCTGGCAGAGAGTCTCGACAGAATTTTAAGTACAGGGTCTATGGTAACAGTAGAAGGTTCTCTTGCAAGCAGAACCCGCAAGGTCCAAAAACATGTTCCCGGTGATGACCCGGGAAAGAAAACTCTTGTAAACGTCTTTCACACAATGGTAGTGAAAGCTACAAATGTAACTATCTTAAACGCAACTGAAACGAAAGGAAATTAAATGCCCGAAAGAAGTAACCGAAAATCCGAAAAACCGAAGAGATTCAAGAGAAAGAAGAAATGTAAATTCTGTGGTAACCCATCCATCAAAATTTCATACAAGAATGAAAGAGTTGTTCAAAGACATGTTTCCGACAGGGGTAAAATTGTCGCCCGCCGCGTAACAGGTAACTGTGACAAACACCAGCGACAGGTGTCAAATGCCGTAAAAGTAGCGCGTTTTCTTGCTATTGTTCCATATGTCCGGGAACATTACAGATAGAAGATGCACTTAATGGAAAACAAGGTAACACCGGCTGCCCGAAAGCCCGGAATTTTGGCAATGTTCTTTTTGGGAATAGTATTGTTCTTTATTGGCACCCCATTTCTGGGTATGACTATGATGACAATACTGCTTCTGAAGGAACTCCGAAAAGGCCTGTTTCTTGCTCTGGCTGTTCTCGTCGGTATTTACCTGTTTTCCGATTATGACTTCAATTCCGCACTTATTGCTGCCCTGGGGGCAGGAATCCTTGTGACGGGGATAAAACTGAAATGGGAAAAGCACGTAATAATAGCTGCGGCTTCGGCATTGCTATCGCTTGTCGCTGTTTATCGCGTACTTCTTTTCCCTGAGAGTTTTCCCCTTCTTGGCGAGCATATCCTGCTCTTTCTGGAATTCTACAGAACTGCCGGTTTAAGCGAACGGGAGATTATAAGCGGTTTCTCTCTCATTCTCCGCATTTTCCCGGGACTTCTCGCTATTTGGGCAACTATAGGCACTCTCACCGCTTCAATCGGAATACAAAGTTATTATGCAATGAAGGAAAAGAGAATTTTCAAACCATCCGAATCTTTCCACCTCGGACTGGTTCCTGCCTGGATTTTGATACTTTCTCTTTTTGTTTTTGCGGTACAGTCTTCTCTTCCTTCTTTCCTGCCGGCCGCCGCATTGAACATAGCGCTCTACATCCTGCTGCTTTACAGTATTGTAGGGATAATCGTTGTACATCGCTTTTTGCGGACTTCAACGCAATTTGTGCTGCCTGTTGTCATTCTTGCCGTCTTCATGCTCCCTTTCCTTGTCACAGCCACGACACTCCTTGGAATACTAGATACCTGGTTCGATTTTAGAACAAAAATAAGACTCCGAATAGAAAGGAAACTGACTCAATGAAAGTATTGTTACTAAAAAATGTAGAAGACCTTGGGCTTGGCGGCGATGTCTGTGATGTTTCGCGAGGCTATGCCAGGAACTTCCTCTTCCCCCGCAAATTAGCCCTGAAAGCAACAAAAAGTTCCCTGCTCATGGCTGATAGACTTCACAAGAAAGCTCTCGAAGAACAGAAGAAGATTAATTCGGAAGCAGAGTTCCTTGCAGAGAAGATATCCGGACATGTGTGTGAAATTATCTGCTCCACAGACGACGACGGACACCTCTACGGAAGCGTATCCGAAAGAACCATTTCAGAGAAACTCGTAGAAGCCGGTTTTGATGTTGATTCCGGACATGTTCTTCTCCACGAGCACATCAAGGTGATTGGTGAATTTATAGTACCTATCAAGGTTTACGGCGATATAAGGGCTGAAATGAAGATCATTGTAAAATCCGATAACAAGAATGTTGTCATAGTGAAGCCGAAGACCGAACCGGTTGTTAAAGAAGAAGTTTCTGCTCCGGCGGAAGATGAATCACCTGGCAACGACTCAAAAGCAGAGAAGGTTCTTGAAGGTCTTCATACTATTGAGAAGTCGGAAGAACCTGCAGAGCCGACAGAAACAGAAGAGAAACCGGAAGACGAAGTAAAAGGCGGGGAGTAGCTCTTGCGCATCTTCGCAGTCGAAACATCATGTGACGATTCCGCGGTTGCCGTACTTGAAGGCCCGAAGGTAATTGCGGAATTGACTCATGCACAGTCAGTTCACAGCAAACACGGTGGCGTTGTCCCTGAGGTCGCTTCGAGACAGCACCTCGATATTCTTCCCCGATTAGCAGAAGATTGTCTGAAGGAAGCTGGACTGACTTCGTTTGCTGATATAGATGTCTTTACGGCAACAGCAGGTCCCGGACTTGTCGGGTCTCTTCTTGTCGGCCTTTCTTTTACGAAAGCTCTTGCCTGGTCTCTAAACCGTCCTTTTCTTGGGATTAACCACTTAGCCGCACATTTGCACACACATTACACAGAAGAGGTTTCCGTTACATTTCCGACAGTTGCTCTTCTTGTTTCCGGCGGGCACACCTGTCTTTTAATAATGACTTCGTGGGATGACATTCATCTTCTCGGTTCCACCAGAGACGATGCAGCGGGAGAAGCATTCGACAAAACGGCAAAACTAATGGGTTTGGGATATCCCGGCGGAGAAGCAATCGACAGGGCGGCAGTAACGGGTAATCCCGATAGAATAACTCTACCTTCTCCTTTATCTGACCCTGCTCTTCCTGAATTCAGTTTCAGCGGTCTGAAAACTGCTGTCAGACTGGTTTGGGAAAAGGGAACTGACTTAAATGACCTTTGCTCATCTTTTCAGAAAACAGTGGTGGGCATACTTGTTTCAAAACTCCTGTATCAGGCAGACAAACACGGAGCCGGTACCATTCTCGCTGCGGGCGGTGTCTCCGCCAACTCCCTTCTCCGCAGCGAACTTACTAAAGCCGCAGGTAAAAACGACTTGAAAATTCTGCTTCCACCACTCAAATACACAACCGACAATGCGGTGATGGTAGGCCGCGCGGCATCTGCGTGGCTTGAACATCATCCTGAAATTTATTCTTCTCTTTCCTGTAATGCTTTTGCGAGGTGGCAGGGAACAAGACTAGAAACCGTTGTTATCTGATAATTGTCCTATTTAACGGCTCTTTTATTATCTTCAGTACATCGAAAGGTATTAAACAATGTCGATAAGTTCGATTGGTATAGATATGGTACGGATAGACAGGATGAAGAAAGCTTGTACCCGAAGCGGTGAAATGTTCCTGCGGCGGGTATTTACCCCCGAAGAAAAAACTGATATCTATGATTACAAACATCTTGCCGGCTGTTTTGCGGCAAAGGAGGCTTTCCTGAAGGCACTTGGAACCGGACTTGCCGAAGGAATAACCTGGCTTGACCTTTCTGTAGAGACAACGGATGCTCTTCTACCTACATTATCTCTCTCAGGAAAAGCAGAATCTCTGCTTGGTTCAAGAAAAGTACATCTGACCATAACCTGCACAGACACTACTGTTGTTGCAGCAGTCATTCTATTACACTAACAGGAGAACTTCTATGAAAAACATCTACTGGCTGACACCGAAGGAGATGGCGGAGTGCGATAAGAGGACAATCGAATCTGGTACTCCCGGGTATGTGCTTATGGAGAGAGCCGGAACAGCTGCTGCTGAGATAGCAATGAGAATATTACTTCCTTTCGAGGGAACCGTTTATGTTTTTGCAGGGCCGGGAAATAATGGTGGCGACGGTTTTGTCGTTGCCCGACACCTTCTTGAACGGGAATACAATGTCGTTGCCATCCTCGCAACAACACCGGAAAGCACATTATCTCCCGACTGCGAACTCAACAAGAACAAGTTTCTGAATCTCGGCGGTAAGATAATCGGGCTGACTGATATTGATATTACTGATAATTTTCCTTTTCGTGGGCTTATAATCGATTCTCTTCTTGGCACAGGCTTCAGAGGAGAGATTAAGGGTATCTTCAAAAAATGCCTGGAAGTCATGGAAGCCATGAATTTCCCCGTTTTGGCAATAGACACCCCATCAGGTGTAAACGGCCTAACCGGAGAAGCGGACCCCTCTGCCATAGAAGCCGATGCAACCGTTTCCTTCGCTGCTCCTAAAATAGGAACCCTCCTGCCTCCTGGATGCGGATATACAGGAGCTCTATTCGTAACTAACATTGGAATCAAGACCGGGTCTGATAAAACCAGGGTTGTGATGGGAATAGAAACAGCTTCCCGGCTCCTGCTCGACCGTCCGGTAGACGGGCACAAGGGAACATACGGCAAACTTCTGCTCGTCGGCGGCTCGAAGAACATGCCCGGAGCTCCGCAGTTGATGTCCATGGGGGCTCTCAGATCAGGAGCCGGGCTTACTACCCTGTCCACCCCGCATTCCGTGGAAGAGGTTATCCGCGGTAACATTCCTGAAGTCCTAAATTACCCTTATGATCCCTGCGATATTTCCACCCTTCTCGATGGCAATGACTTTACGGCGGCAGCTGCCGGTCCTGGCATGGGAAATACTTCTGATACGAAGGTGTTAATTACACATATTCTTCAAAACTGGAAAATTCCGCTTGTTCTCGATGCTGACGCCCTTAATGTTCTCGACTCTCCCGATGTTCTGAAATCTCATGCGGCGCCACTTGTAATAACCCCGCATCCGGGTGAATTTTCCCGCCTGGCGGGAATAGACGGTGCCGATACAAAGAGACAACGGGAAACGGCTGCAAAATACGCAGAAGACCTTGGCATCACCATTCTTCTCAAGGGTAAGCCGACAATGGTATTCTCTCCGGATGGAACACAGACTCTTATTCCAACAGGAAATACAGGGCTTTCAAAAGGTGGCAGCGGAGATGTCCTTACCGGAATAATAGGGTCTTTTCTTGCTCAGGGGCTCAGCGCTGACGACGCTGCCGTTCTTGGGGCTTTTTCACACGGTCTTTCGTCTGAGATATCCGCCCACGGTCAATCCGAACGGGCAATTATTCCATCAGATGTTGCCAGTTTCCTTGGAACTGCTTTGGGTATTCTTGAAAATCCCGAAAAATCCGGCTTATTGACTTTTGGAGGTGCGGCTGTTGACAAATTCTTTAACTTCGCGAAGTGATGCTCTTTCTCTGCTAAGAGACAATCTAAAGAACGAAAATCTGATAAAACACTGCCTTGCCTCCGAGGCGGTTCTGCGGGCATTGGCTTGTGACAGGGGTGAAGATGCCGAACTATGGGCTCGGACGGGACTGCTTCATGATCTCGACTACGAACTTACCGCTGACACCCCCGAAACTCACGGGCTAAAATCCGCTGAAATGCTGACCGGAATACTGCCTGATAGTGCTTTATACGCCATCAAATCTCACAATTTCGAACACACAGGGGTTGAACGAAAATCAGATCTAGACCTCCTTCTGTCAGCGGGGGAATCGATTACGGGTTTGATTGTAGCGGTTGCTCTTGTCTATCCCGATAGAAAAATTGGAAATGTAAAAGTAAAGTCAATTACAAAGAGAATGAAAATGGCTGCATTCGCAAGGTCTGTCTCCCGCGAGAATATCCGCGAATGCGAAAAGGCGGGATATGAACTGCGTGACTTTATACAAATCGCACTGGATGCAATGAAAATCATAAACGAAGATCTTGGATTGTAACACAATAAAGGAGATCCATGTTTAATCTTAGGAAAAAGTACAGAAAAAGGAACGATGAAATACAGGAAAGTTACGAAAATACCATAGCCCGTATCAAAGAGATTCGAAATGAAACTGGCAGATCTGATGTTCCGGAAGAGAAGAAAGAACAACACCGCTTTTTCAACCATGCTGCGAATTTCATCCTCGATATGGTCGGTAATGAAAAGAAGTGGGATGCTGACTATTTTCTGTCGAAAGACCTCCTTCTTCTGAAAAGAGAGAATAGCGCTCTTTTTTCTGAACTGCTTCCCTCCAATTATGAAGAGTGTTATTCAAATCCCGAATACAGTGTAAAACTGTTCGGCATGGAAGAAGGTCAGTTCTTCTCGATGTTCTACAACCTTCTTCGCCGGCTGATATTTCATGCCTGTATGCACAGAATTTATAAAATAGAAGAGATCAACCGTCTGTTCATTCGGTTATTCGATTTCACAAATGGAAAAGACTGCAATTTCGCCGGAATGAAGAGCATTATCGAAGCACACAGCAAAAAAGACAGGACGGAAGATATCACCGAAGGACTAAACGAAGGCTACAACCCTGATTTTACTCTCTATCTCGATGTCCTGCTTGAATCTGATCTGAATTCTCTCGAATACCTGTATCTATACGGGAAGTACATCACTGACTTCGAAATTCAGACGGCACAGTTTCTGCAAAAATATCCAAAAAACAAAATAGACAAAATGGCTGAACAAATAGTATACGCATACATCAAGGGTTTTGAACTCAAAGATAAGGACCCTTTCAAGAAAAAGAATGTTATTCTCATATACAGGGTAGGTCAGGAAATCATTGCGCGGGAAATAGTCAATGCAATCCGCAAAAAAGGTCTGACACCCATTATCGGCTCACCTCACTCTACTGCCATCAACAGGCAATACGGCTATGATCATCGTTTCGATATGTCTCTATGGCTCGATGAGGAGTTTATTGATATTTACAACAAATCGTCCAAAACATCTTATGAGTATTGCAAAGACATTCTTAAAGAATATTCCGGTGTTATCTTTCTCGACCAGTTCGGAGAAAAACCCTTTAAGCCGGTTGAAAAGAAGGAAAATCTTAAATTAGCGGACTCACAACAGCAGTTGTTTCAGGTTTTTCAGAATATCCACATGCAGCTCAGGGAAAAATACATGCCCAGAAGTGACACCAGTTTTTCAGTAATGGCCCTTCCATCTCCTGAAATAGGCGACAAATACGAAGAAATTTTCGAAGACATCTTAGAAGTGAACATGCTGGAATCGGAAGTCTATGAAGGAATTCAGCAGAATATCATAGATGTGCTCGATCTCGCAGATTATGTACACGTGAAAGGACAAGACGGAAGCCGAACTGATATTAAGGTGAAGATGCAGAAACTCGACCTTCCTGAAAAACAGACAAACTTCGTGAACTGCGGTGCCGATGTGAATATCCCGGTTGGTGAAGTTTTTACATCTCCTCAATTAACCGGAACCAACGGCATTCTGCACATATCCGAAACATTCCTGAATCGTTTGCTGTTTATCGATTTGGAACTGATCTTCGAAGACGGATATGTGACTGGCTATAATTGCGGAAATTTCGACGATGAAGAAACCAACAAGAAATACATTGAAGAGAACCTTCTCTTTCCGCACAAGACCCTACCCATCGGTGAGTTTGCCATCGGAACAAATGCTCTGGCGTATGTGATTGCCCGAAAACATAATATCATGGATGTTCTACCGGTATTGATTATTGAAAAGATGGGTCCGCACTTTGCGATCGGCGATACATGTTTCTCTCATGAAGAGGACATGAAAATATACAATCCCCTTAATGGCAAAGAGATCACAGCCCGTGATAATGAAAGAACGCTTCTGCGAAAAGAAGATTTCAACAAGGCATATACGAATGTCCATACCGACATTACGCTGCCATACGAAGAAATAGGTTTTATTTCTGCAATTACAAAAGATGGTGAGAGTATCGATATTATCCGGGACGGCAGATTCGTTTTAGAAGGGACTGAAGAACTAAACAACCCTTTTAATTAGTGACAGTCACTAATTTATTTATTGCCTTATTCTTGTTTATAAATCAACCTTCTTGTTTAAAAGTTGACACGATTCCTTTTCAACTCTTAATTTTTTCTTCTTGCCAGCCTGAATCCTACATCATGTTGAGCGTCATCGGAAGACCCGCACCATCTCTGTGCTGATCTGGCATGTACTGCCGCCCAATTACGGGCTCCGCCGCGGAAAATGCGGTATCCGCTATTTTCATCCACATAAGCACTTCCATCCGTTGGTGCTTCATCATAACTTTCGGAATAAGTGTCTTCACACCATTCCCAGACATTACCGCTCATGTCATACAAGCCCCATTCGTTGGGTTCTTTCTGACCTACGGGATGCGAAGTAGAATTAGAATTCATGTCATACCAGCAGTAGATATCCATTGTTGAGTCAGAATTGTCATCGCCCCAGTAGTATTCCGTTGTCGTTCCGGCTCTGCAGGCATATTCCCATTCAGCTTCCGTCGGCAGGTAATATGTGTAATCCGCGCCTAACTCATTCGTCCGGGAAACAAAATCTTGACATTCTTCCCATGACACATAATAGACAGGGTAAGTATCACCCACACCCGAAAGACCGTAACCAAATATTGCCGAGTCCAGTTGATCATGAATTGTTGCACCCATCATTTCTTCCCACATACCCTGTGTTACTTCTGTCGTCATGATTTCAAACGATTCAACATCAACAGCATGTATTGGTATCTCATCGGTATCACCGCAATCCGACCCCATACTGAAACTGCCCGACGGTATAGTGACGAATTCCATGCCCGCAATCGGCCCCGCCACATGTCTGTCGGTTAAAGTGGTGTGTCTCTTTATTCCGCAGTCAGACAGAAACGCTATCACTAAAAGTACAGTGGCAAGTATAAACAGTATATTTTTCACGGATTTCCCCTTTTCTCACTCGTTATATTTTTACTGCACTATTGTGATGCTCAAACCTTACAACACATATCCCAGATATATCTACTAAGCCTTGAGCGCATTCGTCAATTGAAAGACGAATCTCTTGGCATACTTTCAGAGTTAATGGAAGATAATTTGCTTTTTAGCAACCCTCTCTTTAACTCTGAGAAATCTTATAAAATTAATCGCCGTCTTCTATAAGTTCTTCTAGTGTCGGTTCGTCTAGGATATCATCTCCCATCTGCTCTCGCTTCCTTTCTTTAAAAAAGCTGTTAGCAATATATGTTATTCACGCAGTTTACTATTATTATCTTGTCTGTCTCAAAATGTTCCATGAACGGTTGAATCATAATGAGGTAGACGGATATATGGCGGCGTTACTTTAGTCGGGGCAAAACAACATTTCAAACTAAAAAGGTCTACTCTTATAAAAGGTCCTGATTTTAGATTTCCCTCAGAAAGGACCCACAGTATTATAGGGTTTCCTGAACAATTCAGGTTCTCTTAAACGATTCTATAGCAGCATAATG
>CAYRQP010000024.1:0-20705 GCA_964426545.1 uncultured bacterium
ACGTTCTCGGCATAGATATCGACAAATACATCATTCTTATACAGTTCGATGGTTACGCTGTCTTCAGCGAGTATGCCGTCTAAGTACTCCCACCTGACTTCAGTGTCAGCCTGGTAATGAAGCCACTCAGACCCAACCTGTGGAGTTGTCACAAGGATTGTATCATTATCAGAACTGCGTATTAGAGATACATCTGCAGTTGCAAATGAAAGGGCGAGAGGGAAGGTAAGAAACACAAAAAGTAAAAGTCTGCAATTCAATGGAATTCTCCTTTAAAAGTCTAAACAATATTTAATATTTATAACACTATAAACTAAAACCTTATTAGTAAGAATGTCAATGCGAGAATTCGTAACGATGTAGTAGATGAGACCGAAAATAATGATAATTGATATAACCTGCATATGATGACGATTCTTGGATTTGAGAGTGCCCCTCTATGGTGTAGAGCTGCTACCAGTAATACTGTTAACCAAACTGGAATGTTGCACTTGGATGGTGGTATGGCGCCTCGAAGAGGACTTGAACCTCTGACCTAGTGGTTAACAGCCACCCGCTCTACCAACTGAGCTATCGAGGCACACAGTTTTAAAGAGATGCGAATAATAGGTTATCATTTGTGTTTCGTCAAGATGAAGTGAGGGGGCGAATGTTGATTCGCCCCCTTGTTGGTTTGGTTACCTAATTACTGTGAAGTTGAGGGATTCGGAGATACCCGGTGCGGTGTAGATGCAGACATATCTTCCGGATGGGAGGGAGTTTACAGTTGCTGAGTAGGTTCCTTCTTCGAGAGTGGTGTTTGCGAGAGTCCTTATTTGTCTCCCGGTGACATCGTAGATGGCGAGGTTTGCAGTTCCTGTTTCGGTTAAGCGGAAGGATACTGTAAAGCTCGAAGGTACCGGATTGGCGGTATTCAGATAAAGGAATCTATCATCCTGCTCAGTTGATTCAAGTCCGTAGATACCCCAGATGAGTGAGATGTCGTTGAAGACCGGAGTGTAACGGGTGTTTTCGGTTGAGAGTTCAATCTTGTACTGGACATAGCGGTCGGTTGTTTCGAGGAGGTCATCGAGGGTTTGCGAAGATGTTAAGGGAATTGACCATGTGCCCATGTTGTCAGGGTTGTCCGAACCCCTGACATATATGACCGCGTAGGTGTAGGGAAGAAGATAAGCGTCCCAATGGATATATTCCCAGAAGATTTCATCTTCTCCTGTATCGAATATCGAAGAGGTGAGTTCACCTGATTGGTCGAAACCGTATAAATACCAGTAGTAGACTTTATTCTGGCAGAACGAAGGAGCTGCGAATTCATTGATTCCGTCCCCGTTTATGTCACAGAGCGAGAGGTCATAGGGCTGTGAGCAGGAAAACTCTTCGATCAGCTCCCAAGTATCACCAGTCCCGTCTGTATTGTCGAACCAGGATATTAGATTGCTACCGTACGAGGTAGTAAGAAGGTCGATATCACCATCATTGTTCATATCGGTGGGAAGAACCTTCGTTGGGCAGTCCAGTTCAGAACTGACAGTTTTCAATTCCCAGGTGGTCCAATTGTCATTCCGCCACCAGGACAGATAGTTGTTTGTATAGCAGACTGCTGTGAAATCAATTAGATCATCGCTGTCGATATATGCGGCGCGTACGCAGTAGGGATGTTCGAAACAGTCTGTGACGACATGCTTCTCCCAGATGTTATCGGTGTTTGGGAAACTGAGATAGTAAGAGATGTTCCCTGTTTGGTATGATGCCACGACAATGTCTATAGTCCCGTTGCCGTCGAAGTCTCCCGGGTCACATGAATAACCGCCAATGTATCCGCCGTCGATATAGTGCGGAACCCAGCTGAGACCGGCTGCAAGCCGGTTCTCGTACCACACAATGTCGGCAGTGTTGTTTATCAGAACTGCTATATCGTCATAACCGTCACCGTTGAAATCGGCTGCCCGGGATTCCCTTACATCTGCATCGACGATCGTATGAAGTGTCCATGTAAGTCCGTTACCGGTGTTCTCGAACCACGAGAGGTTCAAGCCACTCTCGGAGAGTGAGATGTCCAGGTCTCCGTCATTGTCATAATCCGAAGAGGAAAGCCAACCCATAGGTGCTGCCTGGGAATCAGAGTAGATAGTGTGTTTTGCCCATTCTGTACCGTCACCGTTAAGGTTTTCAAAAAGGAATAAACCCTCACAGGTAAAGACGACACAGTCATCAGTAGTGTCTCCTGTGAAGTTGTCGAAAATGATTGCAGACGGAGTGGTAACCTCATCGGAAATGAGATGTTCACCGTAGGGGATTGAGAGTTCCAGAGCTCCCGGTACCGATCTGTTGTTGATATGGTCTGCTGTGCTGTAGTTGTTTGCCCAGTCGAAGACAGGTCCTGCAACTCCATCGCTTCCCGACCAGTCAGATTGTTCAGCCACTCCCGCTACGGCAAGAGTGACGGAGAAGAAAAGTACTGAAATGAATATCGTTAATCGTCTCATGGCTACCCTCCAATATGTTGATTCTACATTATATTGATGCATAATGTATACCATGTAATAAGTCGCTGTGTAATTGATATAAAATGACAGAATACTTCTGTTCCCGGATATATGTCATTATAGTGACAGCAGAGACGGTTGAATAATGTCGATATATTGACACTCTAATTCACTTCAATCTAATCGAAATGGAATCTTGCAAGGAAGATGGGGCATTTCGAAATGCCCCATCATAATGTGTTTATCAGAATTCTGTTTTGATATCTCCCCAGGTACTCCTATCGAGGGATGTCTCAAGGTCGATCTTATAGAGCTTGTCATTATCCATGTCACTGACCCAGAGATAGCCGTCGGGGTCGATAGCAACTCCGGTTGCGGAAGGGACAAGGTCTGCTGTGATGTAATCGGTCCAGGTTCCGGATGAGTTATATGCACGAAGTGTTACTGAAGACCAGTCGGATGCCACCCAGACAATGTTGTTGTCGAGCCAGGCAATGTCGCGGGTCTCACTATAACCGGTATAGAGATTTGCCTGAACAGGTCCTGTAATTCCGGGCATTGTGTAGCACATCGATCTGTTTTGAGCCCTCGAAGACACATAAAGGTAGTTGCCATATGCTGATAATCCCGTCACCGACGAGATTGGATCGCCTCAACCACCGCACATGTCGACTTGGCCAACATAGGTTCCATCAGGGTCATACTTGTAGACATATCCGTTTGTTCCGCTGTCCCAGAAGCCGACACAGACGTAATCGTGTTGTTCGCTGAAAGCCAGTCCGGTCGGGTAGATGTTGGAGGGGTGTGCAGAATAGAATGTACTCAGAACAGTACCGTCATCAGGGTTGATGCTGTAAACATAGTCGGTTGTCTGATCGACACACCAGAGTTTACCGTCACCCCACGCCAGTCCGCTGATATTCGTATCGGGTGCATCGAGAGTCAGCACTATGCTCTTTGCCGTTGCAAGCGAGAATATCACAAGAAGACAGATAAGAACTTTTCGCATTTGAACTCCTTTCATTATATGTTCGTCTCAATATATATATGAAAAGAATAATGAAAAAAACTTATCAAACATCTAGGAAATACTCGGAATTTCAGGGGTTGCATTAATCTGAATTGCATTGTATAATACTCTCAGTTCCCAAGAGGGAGCATTGTAATGAGCTAATATTCCGCGTACTGTGAGGTCAAAAACATTCAAGTTCTAAATTTCCTTTACGCATATGCGTTCTCATTAAAAAGATTGAATTATGAGAAAACTATCGTATCAGCTGGTTAACATACTATCGCCGGATAATTCGGCGCGGACCGGACCGGATTCCGGTGCATTAAGTCCCGAAAGTCGGGGCGTAACTGCGGCTCAGCCGCAAGAATAGGGCTATATAGCCCGAACAGGAGTTCTAAATGACAGCAAAATTATTCGTGGGTGGATTACCCTGGTCAACAACTGACGAAGGCCTTAAGGCCGCTTTTGACGAGTACGGTACAGTTGAAGAAGCTAATGTCGTGCGCGAAAGAGACTCGGGAAGATCCCGTGGTTTCGGTTTCGTAACCTTCTCTACAGAAGAAGAAGCACAGGCAGCAGTACAGGGTATGGACGGCCAGGAAATAGAAGGACGTCAGGTCAGGGTTGAATCTTCACAGAGCAAACCCCGTCCCCCAAGACGGAATAACTTTTAGTACAATCTGCTAAAATAGGAAAGAGGGAAGCGGCAACGCTTCCCTCTTTCTGCATTTAGGAGTTCTTTCTTCTATTCCTTTTCGCACTTCGTGTCTTCGCACGGGTGCTTTTCATCTTCCCCGTGACATTCTTTGATCTTCTCAGGAGTACATTTCTTCGGTTTTACCTTTGGCTTTGGTTTAGGTTCACCGCAGCAGCACTTACCCTTGTCTGTATCACACACAGTCTTGCTCCTTTCTTTTGCAGTCGGAATAATTCTCTGTCACTTCTGAAATAGAAATGAGCTGATCTCCGATTGTTCTTAGTGTTTCATGATTCAGTGAATAGTGAACATAATTACCGCATTTGCTAGCATCGACAATTCTCGATTCAAGAAGCCTGTGAAGATGCTGTGAAACAGCACCGGGGGAGATACCGAGATGCGTTGCTATAGCACCTGCACACCGCGGTCTTTTCGACAGGAACTGAACAATCAGATACCTGTTTGGGCATGAAAGTGCCTTCAAAATAGAGATGATGTCTTTTGTATTATTCATATAAGTAATTTAGCAAATACTAAAGTGATGTCAAGCAGGTATCCCCGCAGGAGTAATTTTAGATTATGTTCTAAGCTCACGGAAAGGACGATAGTGAAGGTTGGCACCGTTAAAGACTATGTAATTATGGCTCACATATTACTTTTTGTCATTGTGCTGAGTACGATAGATGGTGTGATGACCATAGCGTGGGTGAATAACGGCCATGCGGTCGAGAGAAATCCCTATATGGCAGAATTGATAATGGGAAAATCAAACATGATCCCGTTCATGATAGTAAAAACTATTCTCGTTGTGGGTGGATGCGCGGTACTCTGGAAACAGCGGGAAAATAAACTGGCAGTAATCGGGACATTTGCAGTGTTTTTGGTCTTTTCTCTGCTGTTCATTTATCACATGGAGTTCTGGGGTTCACTGTTCAGCCAGTGGCGAGCCTTAAATTGACGCTTTGATCTTATTCCGTGACAAACTCGGTAATATAGATGTACGGCCAGAACTTACCAGTTAATAGGAATACTTCCTTCTGCGAGTCCCAGGCAATACCATTCAGGACATCACAATAGGGATAAACATCAGTATTGAGCAGACCTTCTGTCATAATTATTGATTCAACACAGCCTGTACCCGGATTAATCTTGAGTATATTGTCTGTAGGCCATTGATTCGCATAAATGAACCCGTTTGCATATTCAAGTTCATTCAAGCCTTCCTGCAGGATGCCTGCAGCTGTGACCATTAGAGTCTTATAAGTAAGCACGTCATTCGGGTCTCTGAATCTGAGAAGTGATGAGCCGTCACTGGTTACCAGGATACTGTCCATTGCACAGATGCCCCATCCGTCTGTATCGATACTGTGAACATTGGGCTGTTCATGGATTGTTTCATCAAAAACGAATACAATTCCGGCTTTCCATGTGAGTTGATAGAGGGTTTCATTCAGGAAAGTAATTCCTTCGGCAAATATGAAGTAAGGCAGATTAGCACTGTCGATTAAATTTCCTGTTTCGGGATCAAGTATTCTGATTGCCGAGTGTCCATATCTTCCCGTACTCTCATAAAGCAGAGAATTGTGCATTTCAAGTCCCTGTGTGAATGATGATGTGTCGTGGGAGATTGAGTCGAGAACCAGAACATGAAGTGTATCGGGATAAGCAGGAAGCATAGGCATGGGAGTTGGATATGAAATGGTAGAGAGAACTGCCGCAATTGAGATGGGAAGAAACCGGTGCAGACGAATCATGTATTTCAAAGTGAGCTATTCCAGATGGAACTCATCCACGTCGATCTTTCCGATATCCCGGAGATACTGTAGAAGTGCCTTGACGACATTCCTGTCGAATGCCGTGTCTACTCCTGATAGTATGATTGACAGAGCTTTGTTAATTGGGAATGGATCGCGGTAATGCCGTTTTGCAGTAAGGGCTTCGAAAACATCTGCAACCGAAATAATCCTTCCGCCAAGAGATATTTCATCACCTCTAAGTCCAAGCGGGTATCCGCTTCCGTCCAGTTTTTCATGGTGTTGGGCTGCGAATGTTGGAACATCGGCGAGGTCATCTTCGAACTCGATGGAGGAGAGAATATTTCTGGTGTGCTCGACATGTGTTTTTATAATGGCATACTCATCATCTGTAAGTGCTCCGGGCTTCTTGAGTATTCTGTCAGGTATACCAATTTTGCCATAGTCGTGAAGAAGTGCAGCGTAGTAGATTGCATCTTTCATCGGGCTCTCAATACCCATGATGGTTGTGATTTTCTGAACATAGAATGTAACATCGAAACTATGTCCTGCAGTAAGCGGGTCTCTTGCTTCGATTGAAGTTGTAAGTGCCTTTATCATGCTCTCGAACATTCTCTTGCGGCTTTCGAGGAGCTGTACATTCTCGATGATGACAGCGGCTTCGCTTGCAACAGCTTCCAGAAACTCCAGATCAACATCTGTGAAAGTCCCATCTTTGCAGTTGATGACCTGAAAAACACCGATACATCGACTGCTTGGATTGATTATGGGCACAGCAAGGATGTTTCTTGTCAGGAATCCTGTCTGCAGGTCGATATTTTTATTGAAACGGCTGTCTGATTGTGCATCTTCGATAGTGAATGCCTTCTGATTCTGAAATGTAAGTCCGGCAATTCCGACAGATGAGTTGAAACGGATCTGATTATCTTCTCCTTCGGCGACAAATGACCAGAGATCATTAGTTTTGGAATCATAGAGAAATACAGTCGAACGCTCTGAATTGAGGATGGTACTGGTTTCAGAAGCAAGAAGGGTAATCAGAGAGTGGAGGTCACGCATCTTAGTGGATGCGGTCAGTATTCTGAGAAGCGATTTGAATTTTTCAGTTTCACTGCTCTTTATAGAAATAATTTCTCCTCTTCATATTCGCTTATGAAGTATAATATAATTGCTTTACCGTAATAACCAATCGAGTATTCTTTAAACACCGGTGGTTATTTGATGTTTCAATTCGGTTTGACTTTCAGAATTCACTCTTCAGAAGTATATTTCATAGTTAACCTGAAAGGAGTCATGTTTGAACAATCTTCCTGTGGTGGCTGTAATCGGACGCGTGAATGTCGGGAAATCGACTCTTTTCAACAGGATTGCCGGGTCGAGGATAGCTATTGTAGATGACCAGCCCGGTGTAACCCGAGATCGGAATATGGCTCTTGCACAGTGGTGCGGATATGATTTTATTGTTATCGATACAGGGGGACTCTCTCCGGGCAGTGAAGATGTCTTTCAGGAAGGCATCGAAAGACAGATTCGTCTTGCAGTTACGGAAGCGGATGCAGCTATACTTGTCACTGATGTAAGCACGGGCATACATCCCTTCGATGAAGAAGCTGCAAAACTTGTCAGAAAAGCTGATATACCGGCTTTCGTTGTAGTCAACAAAGCAGATAATGCGGAGCGACGGGTTCAGTGCGCTGAGTTCTATGCACTTGGACTGGGTGAACCTTATCCGGTAAGTGCACTTCACGGAACCGGAACAGGAGATCTTCTCGATGCCGTCATGGCCGTGCTGCCTGAGATACAGACCGTCGAAACATCAGAACTGGCGGTTGCAATTGTAGGTCGCCCCAATGTCGGTAAAAGTTCACTGGTCAACAGACTTTGCCGCGAAGATAGAAACATCGTCACGGATACACCAGGCACAACGAGAGATTCAATCGATACAGTTGTGTCATGGAATGAACAGGAATTCCGAATTATAGATACTGCAGGACTCAGGCGTAAATCCAGGAAGATGGATGACATCGAGTTTTACAGCACAGTGAGAGCATGGAAATCGATGGCTCGGGCAGATGTTACGGTTGTTCTAATGGATGGTACTGAACAGCCGGTTATGCAGGACATACGAATACTGGCAAAAGCATGGGAGATGGGCAAAGGTGTTGTGATTGTTGTCAACAAAATCGACCTCGGCATAGACAGGAATGACTGGCTGGAAAAGATCATGGAAAAATTCCATCCTGCAAAATGGATTCCCATCGTCTTCACATCTGCACTGAATGGAGACGGAGTAGGAAGACTGCTTCCGATAATAAGCGGTGTTGGACTGAAACGGGAAAGCGAAGTTTCGACATCTGAGATAAACAGGATGCTAGAGAAGATAACACAGAAAATACCGCCGCCTTCTCCAAGGGGAAAACAGTTAAGGTTCTTCTATGCAACCCAGATTGGTACAAAGCCGCCTAAAATACTTGTGTTCGTGAACAGGCCGGCTGAAATTCCGGATAACTACAGGAAGTACCTGATGAACGGAATGATGGACATATTGTCCATGAAGGGTGTTCCGCTGAGATTATTGTACAGAAGGCGGGAGCATTGATGTCTTTTGTGCCAGACGCATTGTATTTGTTGTTTGCCTTTCTATGCGGTTCGATACCATTTTCATGGATAATCGGTAAGATGAAAGGTGTAGAGATACGGAATTTCGGCTCGGGTAATCCGGGAGCCACGAATCTTTTGCGGGTGTGCGGGCGGTCTGCGGGAGTTACCGGACTTGTTTTCGATGTTACCAAAGGTGCACTTCCTGTTGCGTTTGTTCTCTATTGGATGCCGTTTGGAGATGTATCATCTCCGTACCTGGTCGGAGCATTCACTGCATTGCTGGCAGTTCTTGGTCACGTATTCTGTCCGTGGTTTGGTTTTCGCGGCGGGAAGGGTGTGGCGACTTTTCTCGGTGTGCTGATTGTACTAAGTCCTTATACAGTATTGTCTGCATCGGTGATATTTGTCATTGTCGTTTCGATTTTCAGATATATCTCTCTCGGCTCGATAACTGCATCAGCAGTGCTCATCCCCGGTGTATTCATATTCGAAAGCGGAAGCAAATACTTACCGGTTCAGATATTTGTCTGTGTTGTCGCGGTACTCGTAATTCTGAGACATCTGGGAAACATCAGGAAAATTCTGAATGGGGAAGAGAACAGATTCAGTTTCCGAAAGGCGGAAAGATGAATAGACTGCAGAACTTCAGGCATCTCAAGCTTCTGATGCAGAGTCTGGTGGCAAAGGACCTGAAAGTGAGATACAAACGTTCTGTTCTCGGTTTTGCATGGTTCCTGTTGAAACCCCTCTTCAGCATGGTTGTGTACTATTTCGTTTTTACGAGAGTTCTCCGTTTCGGTGGGGCTATCGATAATTTTGCGTTGTTTCTTCTCATCGGGCTGCTGCCATGGAACTTTTTTGCATCGTCGCTTTCAGCTTCCACAACCAGTCTTCTCGATAATCACAGGCTGATAAGAAGTATCTATTTCCCGAGGATAATGCTGCCGGTTGCTGAAGTTCTTGCGAATATCGTCCATCTGATTCTTGCTTTGGGTGTACTGATAGTCGTACTGTCTGTATTCGGATATGCCCCAAATATCACAATTATCACATTGGTACCTGCTATTCTTCTATTTGCAGGGATGACCGCTGGAATCACAATGCTGACATCTACATGGAATGTGTTTTACAGGGATGTGAAACAGTTTGTCGAGATGATCCTGCTTGCCTGGTTTTATGCGTCACCCATCATTTACCCTCTGGATTCCCTGAACGTGAGTCTTGGCATTTCAGAGATATTCATGAACATAGTGAAGTTCAATCCTGTCGCAGGTTTCATGGAGATAATGCATTCTGTATTGTACATGCGTGAGTGGCCGCATGCCTGGTGTTGGATCTCAACCGGATGCTGGACGGTGTTCTTTCTTTCCATCGGCTATTTCGTATTCAAGAAGGCGGAACCGACTGTTGTGAAGGAGTTGTAGATGGAATATCCGGACGGCAGCATAAGACTGAGAGATGTTACCCTCGACTACAGACTCTATCACGACAGAACTGTCACCCTGCGCGACACTATTCTGAATCTTTTCAACAGGAAGACTACCAGAGAATGGTTCAGGGCACTGAGTGATGTGACATTCACTATCGAACCGGGTGAACAGGTGGCAATAATTGGAAGCAACGGAGCGGGTAAATCGAGTACCCTGAAACTGCTTGCGAATATCTACGAACCGACATCCGGGATTGTGAATACCACTGGGAGAATCGCATCGCTGCTCGATCTTGGGGTTGGATTCCATCCTGACCTAACGGGTGAAGAGAATATATTTCTGAACGGTGCACTTATAGGGTTAAACAGGAGTGAGATGAAAAAACTCATTCCGGAAATAGCGGAATTTGCAGAACTCGAAAGATTCATGGATACACCTGTAAAATATTATTCATCAGGCATGTTCATGAGACTGGGATTCAGTCTTGCAACTTCTGTTGACCCTGACATTCTTCTTATCGATGAAGTGCTTGCGGTTGGTGACAGCCGTTTTCAGGATAAGTGTTATGACAGGATATGGGATTTCCGGGAACGAGGAAAGACAATCGTATTCGTCTCGCACGATGCCGAAGCTGTAAGCAGGCTCTGCACCAGGGCTATCTGGCTGGACGAGGGGCACCTGCGCAGAGACGGGGATGTCAATGAAGTGCTTGCTGAATACTCCTCAAATTCGCAGAGGAGAGTATCGATGGCATCGAGCGCTCCCCGTGAGTGGGGAAGCATGGAGGTTAAGTTCGATTCCGTCACACTGAAGACAGAAAGCGGAGTTCCTTCGAGGATATTCAGGAAGGGCGAAAAACTGATTATCGATGCCGATGTACGGTCTGTGCTTCCCGATGTAGTGTCGGATGTAGTATTTGGTTTTTCAATTCACAGGTATGACGGAGAAACGGTTATTGCCTGCAATAATCTCGAGATGAATCAGGAACTTCTCAATATAGAAGGCAGTGCCAACTGTATCCTCGAACTGGATCTCGAAGTACTCGAACCCGGAACTTATTTCCTCGGGCTTGCCCTTACAGACCCACAAGCAGGTAAGGATTATCACTGGCAGGATTTCTTCTATCCTGTGACGCTTCTCGACGAAAGAAGGGAACCACCGTTGAAACTCAGGAAGGCGCTTTGGAAGAAAACAAGATAGTTCGAAGAAAATATCTCATAATTATCCTGTGTGCGGTTATTCTGCCGCGCATAATCTGGTTCTCTGTACTTGGTGGATCGCTTCCGAGACCCCTGCGAGATCAGGGAATTTATCTGCGGATGGCAGGTCAGGTTGCTGAAGGCAGGGGGCTTTCCTTCACGAGAGACATGGCATGGATCAAGTATCGCACATCAGGCGATGATGAACTTGCAGAAGCATGGAGCGGTGATCCTGAATATATGTTCGGAATTGTACCTGTCGAGACTCCTACTGCGGCCATCGAACCGGGTTATCCCGTTATTCTAGGATTACTGTTCATGCTTATGGGGCCGGTCAGCGGTTCGGTATTCTTACTGAACACTTTATTTGCGATACTCGGAGCTTTAGCCATGTGGCGGATGGTCACTGAGAACTGGGGAAAGAAAGCAGGGATCATTGGGGGAGTTATCTGGGCGCTGTATCCGTATTACATTTATTATTCAGCTTACGCCATGTCAGAAACAATACATATTTCGCTTATTCCGGCAGTCGTTTGGTTAACTTACAAAACTATGGATAAAGGAAAATGGGGATTCAACGCCGGAGCAGTGAACGGAATTCTCTTTCTATTCAGGAGTACCGCAATATTTCTGATACCGCTACAATTGTTGTTTATCCTGTTCAGGAAACAGTGGAAAGGTACACTGCTCTTACTTGCAGGATTTATCTTAGTTTGCATTCCCTGGGTGGTACGCAATCAGATGGTAATGGGCAGTCCTGTTCTGCTTCCGACAAAGGGGTCTCTTAATCTCTGGATGAGGAACAACCCGGAAATACTTGAAATAGAAGATGTGGCACTTCCCGAATGGGTAGAGAATTCAATTACCGAACGTCAACTCCTTGAATACCCATCCATGGAACAGGCTCAGACGGAGCTGGAAAGAACTTCCATGCTCGGCGAAAGGGCAACGAAGTTCATATTTGCGAACCCTATTCTGTTCGGTTATCTCTCTGCACTGCGATTCCTGAATTTCATTTCACCAGTCGGGAACACAACATCCGGAATACCCGCGAAAGCTGCAGGATTCATATTCTATATCCCGATGCTGGTCATGAGTGCAATAGAATTCTTCAGACGAAGAAAAGACAGAAATGTACTTCTGCTTATCATGCTGTTTGTTCTCTATGCACTGCTCCACACATTTGCACACGGGGGAATCAGGTACAGGCTTCCGGTTGATATGGTTCTCATGGTTGGAACATCACTGTATCTCGTGCGCAGATTGGCGAAAGGGAAGGAACCGGTAGATGAGGGGCAGAATGGAAAATAGTAGAATTCTGTTTGTGTTTCCCGAAACCCGTTATCCTTCCGGACAGCCGCCGCTTGGAATTGGATATCTCTCCGCAATAGCCTGTGATCTCGGACATGAGACAGCTCTCTGTGACATGTCCTTTGAAAAAGAACCGATGAAGGAACTCAGGACAATTATCACTGATTTCAAGCCGGATATTGTCGGAGTTTCAGTTCTGACCCCCCAGTTAAACGCGACCGTGGGCACATGTGAAATTGTCAGGGAACTGCTACCTGATGCATTTCTGATTGTGGGCGGCCCGCATGCAACTGTACTGCCGGAAGATACGCTGAAAAGGACAGGTGCCGATATTGTCTATGCAGGCGAAGGTGAAATAGCTTTCGGGAGGTTCCTTTCGGGTGAGGATTTCAGAGACATACCCGGCGCATGCTATATGAAAGACGGAGAAATCCATCGCAATCCGGGGCTTCTAATCACAGATAACCTCGATACAATACTCTACCCCGACCGCTCGATATTCGAAATGGACAACTACTTCGATACCTGGTATTCGATGGACCGTGTTGACCCTTCATTCAAGGGAACATCCATAATGGCAACAAGGGGCTGTCCGTTCAAGTGCACATTCTGTCAGCCCACATTGTCAGAGATATTCGGGAAGCGAATCAGAAAAAGAACACCTTCCAACATAATCGGCGAACTTAAGCATCTGAAGAAAATATTTGACATAGACGCATTCATGTTCGAAGATTCGACATTCATTCTCGATAAGGAATGGGTTCATGAGATATGCAGGTTGATGATCGAAGAGGAACTCAATCTAAAGTGGTGCTGTAATGTCCGCGCAGACCTTCTTACAGGTGAACTCATCGACCACATGAAAGAAGCGGGGTTGTCGAAGATCAATATGGGAGTGGAATCAGCATCCCAGCGGGTACTCGATGACATCTATCACAAGGGGATTACAGTCGAGGGTGTAAAGGAAGCACTGTGTCTTGCAAAGGCACGGGGCATCTTTGTGCAGGGGTATTTCATGTTAGGCGCACCGGGTGAGACCGTCGAAGAAATGAAGAAGACAATAGAATTTGCAGCAAAGGAACCTTTCGACGATGCTCTTTTCGATATCACCACACCATTTCCCCACACGGAAATATGGGAGCAGACAAAGGAACTCATAAACCGGGACTATACCGATTTCGACTGTTTTCACACATCAGTATATACGCTTCAGGGAATCACTCCCGAGGGTATCGAGAGAATGAAGAAACGGGCATTCTGGAAATTCTACATGCACCCTTCGAGATTTTTCACAACCGTCAAGACACTTCTCAGCCCAAAATATCTTAAAAGAACCCTCCTGAAGGTGCGGAGAGTTTAACCGATGACGAAGCTCATTGTCACAATCGATGATGCAGGGATATCTACCGGGGTTAATGCTGCTGCCGTACAGTGCATCGAAGCCGGGAGTGTCGACCGCATCAGCATACTCCCGAGCGGGAGCGCATTCGATGGTGCTCTTAGAATACCGGGTATAAGGGAGATTCAGTTATCGGCACACCTGAACTGCATAGAACCACCATTTCTCACCGATGGGGTGTTTCCGTCAGGTTTCCCCAATTGGGTACTTTATTCGAAGAAGCACGCAGAAACCGCAAAGAGAGAATGGAGAGCGCAGATAGAGAGACTGTTGAATGAGAATCTCGAAGTAACCGGTCTGGACAGCCACAGGCACATTCATCACCTACCCGGACTCAAGGATGCAATTCTGGAACTGGCTGATGAATACAATATCGGTTATGTGAGGACAGCAGTACTTCCGGACAGGTTTACGGGATTTTCGGGTTTCATTCTCGACAGTTATGGCAGAAAGTTTGAGAAGTCTGCAGCAGAATCCGGTATAGAAACTCCTGATTCAATGCTTGGATTCTCGAAGAGCGGAAATGTCTCGCGGGAATATCTTCTAAAATACGAATCTGCGGTCAGGAGCATGGATACAGCGGAACTTGTGATGCATCCTTCGGAAACACCGGAATGGAGCGGCGGGCAGCCCGGCGAACTGGAGCTTCTCTGTTCCGAATGGTTCACGGAGTGGCGGGAGAAGATGGCTGAATGAGAATACAAACGAAGATCCTCACTCTGGCATTTCTGGTACGGATAGTAGTCTTCATTGCCGCCGCAAAGGGAATGTTCCTGATAGGTGAAGGAAGGGTTGAAGCCGACCTTGCCTGTAATCTGCTGGAGGGCAGGGGATTCATGTTGTCAGGCGAGATGCTGAATCCGCCTGAAGAAGCACACGGAGATGATCTCTTCCGCGAGACTATGAGTTTCTACAGGAGTGTGGACGGTTATTATGGTGTTTTGCGGCCGGACCAACCGACACTCTTCCTTGTGCCCGGATATGCTGTATTCATGGCAGGCATATTTGCAGTATTCGGAATGAAGAACTACCTTGCCGTCAGGGGAATTCAGCTCCTACTTGGTCTCATTACAGTGCTGATTGGTTTTCGAATAGCGGGGAAGTTCCTGAAGGGCAGGTATCTTACCCTTGCGGGCATTTTCATGGCAATCGACCCATTCGAACTCTATTATGAAGCTATCCCGGCAACACAGGCTCTTTTTTCACTAGTGTTTCTATGCGGGATACTTATCTCGCTGAAACTCATAGATACACGCGGCGGGTTCAAGAAAGTAGTGACTGTCACTATTTCTGCGGGTGTTGTATGGGGAGTTGCATTTTTTGTAAGACCTGCTGCACTACCCATCATTGTCTGGCTTGCTCTTCTTTTACCTTTCATTCCGCTTGTTAGGCAGTTTACACGCGGGGGAGTGGCATTTAGTGGAGGAAAGAGACTGTTTTCAGGCAAGAGGTTAATTGCGTCGGTTATTCTCCTTGCAGCATTTCTTCTTGTGCTTCTTCCGTGGGGTCTCCGAAATGACAAAGTATGCGGTGAATTCAGGATAATGCCGACTCAGGGCGGAGTGAACATCTGGGAGTACAATGGAAGGATATTCAGCAGCAGATTTGGAAGCGAGATGCAGGGAGCAATGCTCTTGTACGGGGGCTTAAGGGAGGAGTATTCAGGAAAACTGAATTCTCCCGAACTTGCTGAATTTCCTACATTTACAGATGAATCCGAGTGGGAGCGGGATGAAATATTATTCGAACGAAACCTAAGTTTCATGATGCAGAACCCCGTTCTTTCTCTTAGATTAATTTCACTTCGATTTGCAGAGTTCTTCAAGCCGTTTCCGCTCAACAGTTTTTCGTTAATTTATGTTCTCATCGGTCTTATTTCATTCTTCTGGGTCTTGATCTTTTTCGGCAGCGGTATTATCCGTGTTTTATTTAATAACGGACCACAGGGGTTTTTCTTCGGTACAGCAGTTCTTGGATATATTCTCATGCATCTGTTGACGGCTTCAGGAACCCCGCACAGAACTGCAATCGATTTTCCGATGGCAATTGCAGCGTTAGTCGGAATCGAATATGTCGTCAGACGCTTCAATTGCAGAAAGAAGTGTTCCGATGAAGCCTGATGTATCTCTGATAGTAAAAACTCATGCATTTGGTGACGCTTTGCTCTGCACCCCTGCCGTGAAGGCACTAATTGCAGAGGGGGGAAAGTGGATCGTACTGACAGGCACATCGGCTGTTTCCGTCTGGAAGCGGATGCCAGGCATCGAAAAGGTTTTTATTGCACCTTTTCCGCCGTCATCTGTTTCTGATTATGCGAAGTTGTTCCTGTGGAGTATCAGGAATCGGAAGAAATTTCGGAATGTAAAGCAGTCGTATGTATTTCAGGCATCACCCGCAGTACGCCGCTGGATAAGGTTTCTTACAGGCGGAGCGGTAAAAAGCATTGGTGAGAAATCTCTCAAAGCATGGGACAGGACTTATCCTGCTGTACCGGGTGAGTATATAGGTGCGACTTACGCTCGACTTGCAGATATAGAACAGAAAGCTAATCGGCCGCTTTTCGATATTACACCCGTAGATGTGAAATGGGCTGAAAACCTCGGCATTGCAGAGCCGTATGCCGTGTTTGCGGTTGGCGGCGGTATAAATCCCCGTGATACCGTTTTGGAAAAAAGGTGGCAGACCGACAAATATGCAGAGATAGTCAGGAGAACTGTATCTGAGGGGTGTAACATCGTATTGATGGGTGGCCCCGGAGACATTGAAGTAACTGCTGAACTGGAGAGATTAGCTGGTGTCGAAGTACTGAATCTTGTAGGGAAGACGACATGGGGGCAGTCAAGTGCAGTATTAAGCAGATGCCGATGTTTCATAGGCAACGATTCGGGTACTTCTCACCTTGCAACAGCGGTTGGGATTCAAGCGGTTGTTATATTCGGCCCCACTGCTCCTGAAGATCTGTATTCTCTCGGATTGATAGAGCCGGTAGTCTCCGGAGCATCATGTTCACCATGTTATGCGAACATGATTTTCCCCGGTTGCAGACAGTCTTCCGTGAGATGCATGGAGGAGATTGATATTGACAAAACATGGAATGTACTTAGAGGTGTAATTCATGAAGATAACAGCAGTTAACCCACCTTACCTTACCCACTACAGCAGAGGTCAGCGGAGTCCGGCTGTCACAAAAAGCGGCACTTTGTATTATCCAATCTGGCTTGCCTATGCGGTTGGGGCAGTGAAGCAGAAGGGACATGATGTTGACCTGATTGATGCACCGGCTGACGGTCTCTCAAATGATGATGTCCTGCAGAGAATCAGCACCTTCAAACCTGAACTTGTCATAGTCGAAACATCTACACCATCTATTGTCTCTGATGCTGCATTCGCAGATGCAGTTTCCAAAAGCGGTGTATTTACTGTATTAGTCGGCACACACCCCACTGCACTTCCAAATGAGACAATGGCTCTGGGTGAATCGTTCGAAGCAATTGTCGAGGGGGAATATGAACTCCCGCTGACCGGACTTGCAGAAGCTCTATCAGCGGATAAGTTACTTAGTAATGTCAAAGGTCTATATCTCCGCGGTGAAGACGACAAAATCATATTCACAGGAGAGAGCGAGCTACTTCAGGACATCGACAGCCTGCCGTTTGTAAGCGAGATATACAAGGAGTATCTTACTCCTGAAAAGTATAACAACCCGAATGCCCTTTATCCCCAAGTGATGGTCATGGGCGGACGGGGATGTCCGCACAGATGTTCTTTTTGCGTGTTTCCACAGACTATACAAGGCAGAAAGTTCAGATATCGGTCAGTAGAAAACATCGTCGATGAAGTGCTTTGGGTAGAGAAAAACATGCCGCAGGTGCGGGCAATATTCTTCGAGGATGATACTATTTCAGTCGATAAGGCACGATTGCGGGAACTTGCTGAATGCATGATCGAAGCAGGTGTCACTATCTCCTGGACTTCGAACATGAGGGCAAATGTCGATTATAAAACTCTGAAAATCTGTGGAGAAGCAGGACTGCGCTCAGTGTGCGTGGGCTTCGAAAGCGGCAGCGACAGAATGCTGAAGAACATGAAGAAGGGAATAACTACTGCTTCATCGCGGAAATTCGCAGTAGATGCTGCGAAAGCCGGAATTCTCGTACACGGCTGTTTCATGGTTGGTACACCCGGGGAGACCCGTTCCACAATGGAAGAAACCCTGAATTTCGCACTGGAAATCGCTCCAGATACGGTTCAGTTCTATCCCATGATGGTATATCCGGGAACTGACGCATACGAACAGGCACTCGCATCAGGGCATATCACTGCAAAAGACTGGAAAGACTGGCTCACGCCGGACGGGCTTCACAACTGTGTGGTACGAACGGATGAACTTACATCCGAAGAACTTGTCGATTTCTGCGACCATGCAAGAAGAAGATTCTATCTCAGATCCTCATACATATTGAAGAAACTCTGGAGAAGCCTACTGGACAGGGATGAGCGCAAAAGAACCTTCAAAGCATTCGGTACATTCAGAAGGTATCTTTTCAGAAACTCAAGGAGATAGTCAGAACAGCAATGAAAAGTGTAGAAGGAAACAATGAGATAATCATTTACGAAGGTATTAGCGGCAAGCCGAATATCGAAGTGCGTGTTGAAGGAGAGACGGTCTGGCTGACGCAGGCACAACTTGCTGAACTATTTAACACTTCTCGGCCAAACATCACCATACACATTAAAAACATCTTTGAAGAGCAAGAATTGGATGACCAGGCAGTATGTCAGGATTTCTTACATACTGCCAAAGATGGCAAGAAATACAATACAAAATACTATAATCTTGATCTGATTATCTCAGTGGGTTACCGGGTAGAATCTAAAATAGCGACCAAATTCCGGCAATGGGCTACCACACGGCTACGAGAGTACATCATCAAAGGTTTTACTATAGACGATAAAAGACTCAAAGAAATGGGTGGCGGAAATTACTGGAAAGAACTCCTTGATCGTATTCGTGATATTCGCTCCAGTGAAAAGGTGCTGAATAATATCGTCTCTGCCTACTTTGATATGGCAGAAGTTAAAGCTATGAACCGCAAACTGATGCATATCAGGACTGGATTGTTCAGCTTGACAGAATGATACAAATCTTCGACAGGAAAGTCCTGACCGATGCCGGTACGGTAAGTCATGCTCAAGCAATGAAAAGAGTAGAAGTACAGTACAGAAAATACCATACGCAAACTAAAAGTGAAGTAGAACGGGCGTACTTGGACAATCTTACCACAGAGAGAAAAAGTTGAAGAAGAAAGCAAACAGTACAGCGGACGAATAAGGGCAATAATTACCATATCTGCAAGTGTTAAGTTAAGGGAGAGAACAATGGCAGACACAACCAAAGAAAAAGAACGGGCTGAACTACACCGCACTATATGGCAGATTGCCAATGACTTGCGTGGAGCTGTGGACGGATGGGATTTTAAACAATATGTGCTGGGGATGCTTTTCTATCGTTTCATCAGTGAGAACTTAACCGGGTACATCAATACCGACGAACGGCGAAGTTCTGATAAGAACTTTGATTATGCGGTGCTTTCGGACGAGGAAGCTGAGTTTGGGCGAAATGATACTGTCAAAGAAAAAGGCTTCTATATCCTCCCGAGCGAACTATTTGTGAATGTCGCTAAAAAAGCCCGCAACAACCCTGATCTGAATGAAACCCTGAGTAGTGTCTTTCGAAATATTGAAAACTCCGCCAAAGGCACAGAGAGTGAAGACGACCTCAGAGGGTTGTTCGATGACCTTGATGTCAACTCAAATAAACTCGGAGGTACGGTAGAAAAGCGTAATCAGCGACTGACCAAACTACTGGAATCCATCGGCGGGCTTCGTCTCGGTAACTATGACGATAACACAATAGATGCTTTTGGAGATGCCTACGAGTATCTGATGGCTATGTATGCTTCAAAAGCAGGGAAGTCCGGGGGCGAGTATTTTACACCACAGGAGGTTAGCGAACTGCTGGCTGAAATCTCCACCGTTGGCAGGACAGAGGTCAACAAAGTGTATGATCCTGCCTGTGGTTCCGGATCTCTGCTTCTGAAGTTTGCAAAAGTACTGGGCAAAGACAAGATCCGTCAGGGTTTTTACGGACAGGAGATTAACCTCACTACCTATAACCTCTGCCGTATAAATATGTTTCTGCACGACATCAATTACAACCATTTCGATGTCGCTCATGGTGATACCCTCACCGCACCAAAACACTGGGACGACGAGCCCTTCGATGCTATTGTCTCAAATCCGCCCTATTCAATCAAATGGGACGGCAAGAATAATCCGCTTTTGATAAATGACCCGCGCTTTTCCCCGGCAGGTGTGTTGGCACCGCCGAGTAAAGCGGATCTTGCTTTTACAATGCACATGCTTTCATGGCTCTCCACCAGCGGTACAGCGGCTATTGTTGAGTTTCCGGGGGTTCTTTACCGTGGCGGTGCAGAGCAGAAAATCCGCCAATATCTGATAGAGAACAACTATATTGATACGGTGATCCAGCTTCCACCAGATCTGTTTTTCGGCACCGGCATTGCTACCTGCATAATCATACTAAAAAAAAGTAAGAAGGATAACAAAACACTCTTTATTGATGCTTCGGCTGAATTTGTCAGAAGCAGCAGTAAAAACAAATTAACGGGGGAGAACCGCTCAAAAATCCTGGACGCATTTATCGAGCGAAAAGATATAGAGTATTTTACCAAATTGGTTGACAACAAGGTGATTGCCGGGAACGACTATAATATTGCTGTCTCAAGCTATGTG
>CAYRQP010000025.1:0-5995 GCA_964426545.1 uncultured bacterium
GAAACATTATCATCTCCCCCATTCACCACATACACATAATCACCTGATGGAAGGGAGCAGACGTCTTGTGGGCCACCTCCAACATTCACCGTAGTAACAACGGTGTTATCTGAAGTACGGATTACGGAAACAGTGTTATGATAATAATTCGTCACATACACATAATTACCTGATGGAAGGGAGACGATTCCATTAGGGTTATTTCCAACAATCACTGTCGCAACTACAGTGTCGGGATAAGAGCTACGGCTCATCCGGTCGGTTAATCCGTCACCAATGTTAGATAGTGCATAATCAGCAGGTGCTGCAGAATCTGCAAAAGAGACTCCGGTAACCAGAAGAAGTAAAGTGAAAATTGTGTAAAGTTTCATGTAGACCTTTCGCTATGTAAAATATGAATTAGAGTTTGAATATTTAACATAAACATTATACTTCAAGATGTGTATAATAACTAGTGGTTTGTAAAATCATCCTTTATTGTTTGTATAGTAGTATTAAGAGATTACACCGCTTTAGCGAAAGTACCGTACTTCATCTATTCCAATTGATTTACGGAGCTGACTCTATAGTGGAAAAAGTGGAGTACGATACTGACATCTACCTCAGTACCAGTACTCCCTCGTTGGCGGAGGACCGGGGACTCGAACCCCGAAGCGCGATAAAGCGCGGCGGATTTCAAATCCGCTGCCTTGCCAATTAGACTAGTCCTCCGTAACCCTCAAATTTAAGTTATATTTGTCCTGTGGTCAAATCCTGAAGTTTGGGGCAAAATATGCTTGAAATAGAATTGAAATTCAAAGTCACCAGTTTCAATGAGATTAGGTCTAAATTAAAAGCACTTGGCTGTACTCCGGGAGAACCGGTCGAAGAGACTAATCTCATTCTTGACCTGCCCGGAACTCCCCTTCGTTTCAAAGATATAGTGTTTCGACTGCGGAATGATGCAAAAGGTACTCTGCTTACTATCAAGAAGCCGATTCCATGTTCACTTCTAAAGGTGAGAAATGAGATAAAGACGGTACTCGATTGCACTATTGATGATGCTGCTATACTCTTTGGACATCTTGGATATGGAGTTGTTCTTACATACGAGAAAATAAGGAGAGAATGTACGCTGAAGAACGCTCAAGTCTGTCTGGATGAACTATGGTTCGGGAGATTCATCGAAATAGAAGCAACTTCAGATGAAGATCTGCTGGAAGCTGCTGAATTGCTCGGGCTCGATGTTTCCGACGGTATCCGGCTCAGTTATCCCGCTCTGGAAACTGAAGCCCGGGAAGATGCAAAAAGAGAAGATCAATGAACAAACTACTTCTTCTGTTTCTTTTATTTTGCTTTCCTTTTTCTATTGCATTAGCCGCGGTAGATATTCCAGAGGTTACGAATTCGGTTGAAAACCCGGCCGAAGATGAAGAAGAGCCCGAGTCGGACGAAGAAAACGACGGGGAAGATGAAGAAGAAGATGAGGAAGAAGAAGACTCATTCCTTGAACCTTATTACGAATCTGAAGATGACTCTCCGGGATGCTGGGACTCCGCATACAATGCAGTGTTTCACTTGTTGATTGCATTAGCAGCTGAGGATGTGCGCTACAATTCCAACCCATTTGAAAACGCTGGAGTACGCTCCTATATGGGAGATGAAGGAAAGCCCATTGCGTTTTCGCTGCTTACAGGAGTCACAAGAACCGGCAGCGGTCAAGGTTTACTTCTTGACGCTAGACTGCTCTTTCCGTGTCCGCTCGGAATAGCCGTTAGATATGAAGAAGTAGAACCGGAGGATCACACCGATTTCTCTCTTTTCTATATTGAAATGCCTATGCAGTTCTTATTCAGTCAGCCCCTTTCTCTGGAAATTGGACCGCATTATGTATTTCCTCAGGACGAGGGGAAATGGCAAATTTCAGGCGGCGGAGTTCATCTGGGTATCGAATACCTGTTTCTCGATAATCTTGGAGTATCGGGTGACTACAGACTGTCATGGATACATCAGCTTCCTTTCCATGATGGTGAAATGCACATATCATGGTATTTGCCACCATTCGAATTATGGACAGGATGGGGAATCCTGCGGAATTGTAAAGGAGAAATTCTCCAGGGAGTGCGTGCGGGTGCAGGGATTTTCTTCTAATCATTGTTATAGTCTGAGAAATACCGCATACATCCATAACATGCAGGTTCTTTTATCCTTGACAGAGAACGTATATGCTTGCATGTATCGAGACTGTTTTCTATTATATATTGACGAAGTAAAATACTTATCAAAAGGAGATACCAATGAGTGATCACACAAAGGTCGAACGAAAACTAAAAACTGACATTCACTATAAGAATACCCTCTTCAGGGATCTTCTTGCAAGCGTGCATCTGCTTCATGAATGGCAGACGAGACTTGCAGGGCTCAGAAATATCCGCAAGGAGAAAAAGCTTCGGGGCTCTATTGCACGGCACATGGAATTCATAAATAACCTCAGTGAATACCTGGCTGCACATCTTGACGATATCGAAAGCAACATTAAGGAAGAGATGAAGTTTAGTGTAAAGGAAGTTGAAGGTTTCCATAAAGAACTTGAAACTGACAAAAAACTTGCAGAAGCAGCAAAAGCAGCATTCGATAAAGCAAAAGCCAATGCAGAATCTGCAGATGAGGACAATCTCGAACCGGCAGAATTAAAAGTCTTACATGCCGAATACAGCAAATCCTGGAGAGCATTCCGGCGCGAGAAGCATAAGCTCGATGAAGTAAAAGATGAGCTCAAGTCAGAAGAGCGGGATAAGGAGATCTTCTCACGCGAACTCAAACGCATCATAGTGGAGCGGCATTTTCTCACAGAACTTTAATTGATGCAGATATTTCCGAAGAGACAAATAGAGGGCAGATTGGCTCTTGTAGCCGTAGGCTGTTTTCTGTTCAGCATTCCATTCTTTGTACTAAACAAGGCTCTTTTCATGGTTCTTGTCACCTGGGGCATAGGACTGCTTTACTTTTTTGTATTCTACCTACCGCATTACCTTCGGAGGCGCAAAGTTGCAGAGTCTCCATTAAGTGCGGAGGATGTGGTCATACTCAATGAGTGGGTTTCCTTTTACAGCGGACTGTCACCATCTGACAAGAAACTCTATGAAGCTGATATACAGATATTTCTCGATGAACATCATATAGAGGGAATCGATGATGTTGAGATTACCAGAGAAGTTGAACTTCTGGTTGCTGCAAGCGCAATTCGCCTGATCTTCCGCCGTCCGCAATGGGAGTACCGCGATTTCGGTGATATTCTTATCTATCCGGGGAGTTTTACAACCGACGGGACATATTCCACTAAAGTTCAGAATGGCGACTCAGCTGCAGCAGGGATGGTTCACTCTGTCGGGTGTGTAATTCTCTCACTCCCGCATCTTTACAGAAGTTTCGAACACAAGCACGATGGTTTTAATGTCGGTTATCATGAATTTGCTCATGTCCTCGATGGTTTCAGACCGAATGGAATACCTGATGGACTTTCGCTCGGAACAACAAGACGATGGATAGAGATAATGCAGAAGGAATTTGAAAAAGTACACAGAGGTAAATCAGTACTCCGGCAATATGCAGGAACCAATGAAGCAGAATTTTTTGCTGTTGCAGTAGAGGCTTTCTTTGAAAAACCGGATATGCTCGAGAAAAAAGCTCCGGAGGTTTATGAACAACTGGTTGAGTTTTTTCAGCAGGATCCTGAAAGTAGCAAATAAAGAGAATCCTGTTATACTTCTTATGCTGATATTTAAGAGGAGTTCATTTCAATGAAGATACTTATAGCTGACGATGATCCGGCTGTTCTGGCAAAACTTTCGAATTTAGTCAACGAAATAGGCCATGAGCCGTACTGTGTTGCGAGCGGCACAGAAGTATATGAACTGCTGTGTAAAAAAGAGTACAGTATCGCTATCATAGACTGGCAGCTTCCGGATAAACCGGGGTGTGAGATCTGCCGCGACCTCAGGGAGCAGAAAGGGGTTGAATATATCTATATAATAATGCTCAGTTCTGACGAGAAAACCGAGAACATACGTCTGGCACTTGAATCAGGGGCGAACGATTATCTGACAAAATCATTCAATTCCATCGAACTCAAAGCGAGAATAAATGTTGGGATCAGGACTGCAAAACTCGAAAAACAGATGAAAGAAATGAATGAGCGGTTGACACTGCTCGCTTCCACAGACAGTCTGACAAAACTCCTGAACCACGGCAGCATATTACTGGAACTTCGAATGGAACTGAACAGAAGTAAGCGGGAAGATACCACAACCGGTGTAATGATGCTTGATATAGATGACTTTAAGGCAGTGAACGATACTTATGGTCATCAGGTAGGCGACAAGGTACTCAAGCGCTTTGCGGATACTCTTAAAGACAGTTGTCGAATTTATGACCGCGTTGGCAGGTACGGTGGTGAAGAATTTCTGATAGTTCTTCCAAGAACAACGCTTGAACAGGGTTTGGAAATTGGAGAGCGGCTTCGCAGAATAATAGAGGATATTAGTTTTGACGATGTCATCGAAGAAATGCGAATAACCTGCAGCATTGGGATCTGTGCATCCACAAGTTTCCTCAAGTATTCATCTGCGCTTGTGGCTGCGGCTGACACTGCTCTTTACGAAGCAAAAGAAAGTGGGAAAAATAGAGTTATGACATGTCGAAAAGTAAGCAAAGAAAATCAATTTCGATTATAGATTATCAACGCTTGTTCGATGAACCGGGTACAGTGATTGGAATTCCCTTTTCACATAGCGGGCATAATTCCTTTTCCCAACTCTCTGCCTGAACGGTTAACAATGCTGTATAAGGCACCCCAAAGTCGAGATTTCCTCCGGTTCTATCCACAATGATGCCGATCCGAACAACTTCAGAACCATATTCAGCAAGCGACTTTATCGATTCCCGTATACTTCCACCAGTTGTTGCTACGTCTTCAACAAGAAGAATCCGTTTATCTGTAACTGCATCCCTGAATCCTCCCCGGACAGTCATTACACCATTTTTATCTCTCTGAAGAAAAGCATAGGGTTTACCGAGATGAAAAGCAGCGGAATACCCGAAAACAATTGCTCCGAATGCGGGGGCACAGACAATATCGAAGTCATTCTGTACACTGCTCATTTGCAAGGTCATCATTTCTCCAAGTTCATCGACCATATCCGGATGTCTGATTATTTTTATTTTCTCGAAATACTGATTCCCGTGTCTTCCGGAAGTATATTTGAAATGTCCTTCGAGCATTGCATCGCAGTTTTGTAGAATTTCAATTACGCGTTTTTCACTCACTATTTAGCTCCTTCTATTGTTTGAATTGACAGGATAAAGAATCCGATTTACCGTGAAAAAGTGAACGGATACTGTATTACAAGAGGGTCTTCATCCTCATCAACAACACCAAAGCGCCATCCTTCTATAGCTCCGGCAAGCTCAAGGTCGAATGCGGGATTATATGTCGAGGATTCAAGTACGTTCACTTCGGAAACCCTTCCACTTGTTTCGACTGTGATCTCAATCAGAAGAGTACCGGAAAGAAGCGGGTCATTCCTTATGTGCTTGTTATAGATGAAAGTGACTGTACTCACTTTGGACGAGAGTACCTGCATGATTTCTTCAGATGTTCTCGAACTGAAAACAGCATCACCTGCAGCAGTGTTGGTGTGAGATTCGAATGTAATTTCTGAGAAGGTCATAGCATTTTGGGTATTGGCTTCAATCTCGATTGGGGTGACGGTTCCCCTGAATTGATTATAGTCCCTGTCAGTCTGAGTGCTTTGTACTTGCGTGCCTTCCGAAGAAGGCAACTGCAGACTCACATTTTCCAGTGATGTCATAGTTACATTATCACCAAGAAGCAGAGCCATGCTTTCAGAAATCTCACTGCGTTCCGGAGATTCGTCAGTCACCTGCACATCCTCCTGAACGGGCATATCGACAGGTGCCTGAATATCCTGTGTAACCTGAATGTCATCCTGAACGG
>CAYRQP010000025.1:6095-19191 GCA_964426545.1 uncultured bacterium
AACTGGTTGAATATCCTGTGTAACCTGAATGTCATCCTGAACGGATACTTCATCAACTGGTTGAATATCCTGTGTAACCTGAATGTCATCCTGAACGGGTACTTCATCAACTGGTTGAATATCCTGTGTAACCTGAATGTCATCCTGAACGGATACTTCATCAGCAGGTTGTATGTCCTGTACAACCTGAATGTCTTCCTGAACAGGTACTTCATCAGCAGGCTGTATGTTCTGTGCAACTTGAATGTCATCCTGAACCGGCATATCGTTAGGTGCTTGTATGTCCTGTGCAACCTGAATGTCTTCCTCTTGGATATCTTCCTGCACCGGTGGACCGTCACCCTCGGTTGGGTTTTCCATTGCAACATCTATTTCCAGGAGTGACCGCTGTGTAAGGGAAAAACTGACTGTTTGGAGTGTCTCGGGTTGAATGGTAATGACTATCTCTTTTGGATTATATCCCTCTGCCAGCACAATAAAGGAATATGTATCACCAATGAAAAGATTATCCTTCTGCAGCGGAGTAGAGCCAATATATTTATCATCATAGAAAACCATTGAATATTCCGGAGAGCCTTCTATCATTATTGAAGTCATTTCAGTATCTCTGATTTCATCCAGAATTTCCTGGAGCGCCGGATTTTCCCATGGACCCAGGTCGAAATACGGATCCAGCCGCAAGACTTTCTTGAAAGATTCTCTGGTTTCGTTAGTTTCTCCAAGCCCGTAGTAAGCGGTTCCAAGCCGGTGATAAGCTCGAAGCAGGTCATCAAGAGAAAGATCTTCTGCAGCTATAAAGTTTTCCAGGGAGGAGACACATGCCTCCATTTCTCCAATTAGATAAAGGTCAATTCCCTCATCGACGGAATTGATTACTGAAATCAATGCAGTCAGAATTAAAGCAGTTGTAATCAAGTTAGCCCCCTGCGGTAAAAATAAGCATTATTATCGTTTCGTCAACAGCATGTATCCCTTACATAAAATATATGGAACAATTATATTTCCTTTGTGTTATATTGTTACCAACGATGAATGTAATATGAGAAAGTGAGTTCGGTTTTATGACCATTCGTATGAAAACAGTTATCATTTCATTTCTGGCGGTATTCCTGATTTCTGCATGCTGGAATCCTTTTGCACCGGAAACTGATCAGGGTGAAGAATATCAATATTACAATTCTCCGGACAGTGCTTATAAAGTCTTGAAGAATCTCGAATATGCTTATCTCAGTCGTGATATAGATCATTATCTTGCCTGCTTCAGAGATGATTTCGAATTTCATCTTCTTGAATGCGATTATGATGATTATGACGAAGACGGTATAGAGGATACATATTGGGGACTGGACCTCGAAGAGTTGTTTCATGAATCGATGTTCAATTCAGTCTCATCAATCGAACTTACTCTTTCCGGGACATCACAGCAGCCCTGGACCGGAGATTCGACAGGGATTGCGCAGCAACTTCAGCGTACATTTGACCTAAAGGTGTATCTCGATGCATCAGGGACAACGGGATACCGCGCAGCCGGTTCAGCGCTGTTCATATGCCGTCCTGATTCCAACAATGTCTGGTATGTCTGGAAATGGTTCGATAATTCGGATACTTAAGACATAGTCAAAATGGCTGTTATCATCTTCTCTATTATTTTACAGACTACATTACCTTCCGCCTTTCCCGAGCCTGATGTCTGGTGGGTCTTTCTTAATGACAGGGGACCGAACTTAGAACAGCGTCTTGAAGAAAAGACAATCGAACTGCAGGACTCACCATCCCTTGAGAGGAGAATACAGAACGACTTGTACGAAGCTGATGAACTCGACCTTGAACCCTGGGTCGGATATGTGGAGGAAGTTGAAGCAATCATCCCGGATAGAAATATGAGAACCACTTCACGGTATCTAAACGCAGTCAGCGTTTCTGCAACGGAGAGAGAAATTACCGAGATTGCAGACCTAGTTTGCGTATCACATGTGCAACCGGTATGTGCAAGCACTTTCGAGACTCCTTCGTTTCAGGAAGTATTCGAAACGGATGGCAGTATAACCTATCCGCAACTCTCGCAGATAGGGACAGATGAACTGCACATGCGCGGCTGGTATGGATCAGAAGTAGTAATAGGGGTTCTCGATACAGGATTCAATCTCGTACATGAAGTGTTTAGTGATATTTCAATAATAGACTCTTATGATTTTATAAATTCGGATTCGATAGTTTCATGGGAGTCCGGCGACCCTGCCGGGCAGTCTAATCACGGAACGGCAGTGCTGTCCATACTGGGCGGTTATTACGAAGGTACATTCAGCGGCGGTGCACCGGATGCCTTCTTTCTCCTCGCAAAGACTGAAGATATCAGCGATGAATATCAGGCAGAAGAAGACTATTGGGTTGCCGGACTTGAATGGCTTGAAGAAAATGGAGCCGAACTTGTAAGCAGTTCTCTTGGATATCTGGACTGGTATACCTATGAAGACCTCGACGGGAATACGGCAGTTACAACGCTTGTTGCAGACGCTGCCGCAAGCAGGGGGCTTCTTGTTTTTAACGCAGTCGGGAACGGCGGTCCGGCTTCCGGAACCTTGAATGCTCCGTCAGACGGGGATTCCGTCTTTGCAGTCGGTGGGGTAGATATTTATGGTGAGATAGCATCCTTTTCATCCCGCGGTCCCACATTCGATGGAAGAATCAAACCTCAGGCATGTGCCCTTGGAGTCAGTACAGTTCTGGCATATCATGGAGAACACACCTACAATGCAGGTAATGGTACATCCTTTGCCACACCGCTTACATCTTCGACAGCGGCACTTCTCCTGGAAGCTCATTCGGAATGGACAATATTCGATGTAATGGATGCATTGCTTGTGACTGCTTCTCGCAGTGCCACGCCTGATAATGCTTATGGACGGGGAATAATCGATGCATATTCTGCGCTACTTTGTCGCTCAGTCACAGGATCTGTCAGGTGGAGTCTTGACGGATCGTATCTCGGTGGATATCCGCTCGAACTTGAAATTGCAGGTTCGAAATTCAACATCACGACGAATCCATCGGGTTACTTTGCATTCTGCCCCGGAATTTACGGTGATTTCACCATTAAAGGCAGAAACGGATTCGGAGAAATAATCGAAGTGTCCGGCTATCTGGATACTGCAGGTGTCGAAATAGAAGTATTTGTAGATTCGGTTGAAGGAGCAGTTTCACCATCGATTTATCCCAACCCCTGTTTTGGAATAGTCTATCTTGGCTTTGATGTTGCAGCAGGCACTGAAGATGTTTTATTAGACATATATGATGTAACAGGGGTAAGAGTATATTCAATCCTACGGGAATCACTTGCTGCAGGATCATACCGTGCTCCGCTGGAAGGTGAAGCAATAATCTGGGATTGCAGGGATGAAGGTGGCAATGCAGTTGCTTCCGGGGTATATATCGCACGGCTGTTAATAGGGGAGAGTATTGAAATTATGAAGTTTTCGGTAGTAAGGTGAATTTACGGATGCGAGAAAAAGTAGAATGATTGTGAGAATAGGAATTGTTATTGTAGTGCTTGCTGTTCTCTGGGTGCTGGGTGCGATTAATCCTGCGGAACTGCCCTGGCAGAACAGGAATTTTCAGATTATTGGACTTACATTACTGGCTTTCATTATATGGAGCGGAATTGAATCGCGTAGTAGAATCAGTCCCTACTCCAGTCTTCCGGAAGTAGTATTTACAGTGGCTCTTGTCATTAGTGCTGTAGATAGTTTTGTACTTGAATTAACAGTTATACAGGAGTCGTACTTCTTCAGATGGGCTGGCCTGGGCTTATTCGTTCTGGGTATCGTATCCCGTGTCTATGCATCCCGAAAAGGAATCCTTACTTATCATAGAGTAGGGAGAATATTTCTGTTAATCGGACTGCCGGTTGCATTCGGCAGCCTGCTGGGACTGGTGCTTGCTGTGGTTGCAGGGATTCCGATAGCATTAAGGGAAGAATTTCCGGTTGCTGATTACGAAGCAGAGGAACCTGCAGAATGAAGACACTCCTACAGCGGGTATCGAGAGCATCTGTCAAGATAGAAGGTTCGAGAGTCGGAGAGATAGAACAGGGACTTCTTCTCCTTGTGGGCTTTGGCAGAGACGATACAGATAACGATCTCCGCTGGATGCTGAACAAGATACTGGGACTTAGGATATTTCCCGACGCATTTGGGAACATGAATCTATCGGTAAATGACATTAAAGGAGAACTGCTCACAGTAAGTCAATTTACCCTTCATGCGGATTGCAGAAAGGGTAAGCGGCCCAGTTTTATGAAAACTGCTGAACCTCAGACAGCTGAACTTCTATATGACCTTTTTGTACAGATGATAGAAAACTCAGGACTGGTTTCACAATCCGGAAAGTTTGGGGCAATGATGCAGGTGGAACTTGTAAATGACGGACCTGTTACCATTTTGCTCGATTCTCCGTCGGAAAGGAAATCGGGAAGTGAGTAACTGGTGGTATCCATATGAAGTCCCGCTTGTACTGGCGAGCCGGTCTCCCCGCCGAAAAACAATCCTCGAATCCGCAAATATCCCTCTTGTTATCTCACCGGCTGATATCGATGAAACCGGTTTTGAAGGTACTCCTGCAGATACCGTGATTCACTGGGCTTCTCAAAAGGCAAAATATATAGCAGGAAAATTCCCCGAAAGCCCTGTCCTTGGTGTTGACACCCTTGTTGTATTGGATGAAGAACTTCTTGGCAAACCGCAATGCCACGACGGTGCATTTGCAATGCTGAATAGGCTTTCCGGAAGATGGCACACAGTCTTTGGCGGGGTTTGCCTTGTTTGGAACAAAAGAGACATAAGCTTTACCTTTGCAGAATCGACAGAAGTAAAATTCAGAGAATTATCTGCCGGTGAGATAGAAGCATATATCGCAACCGGTGAACCTATGGACAAGGCGGGGGCTTATGGGATCCAGGGCTACGGCTCGATGCTTGTTGAAAAAGTCGATGGATGCTACTTCAATGTAATGGGGCTTCCAATTTCCCGGTTCATTGAGCGCTTAAACAAGAACAAATAAAGAGGGACACCATAGAAATGGTGACAGGCGGCTTTTCTATGGTGTCCCTTATTATTCTGCAAACAGAGTTTCTATTATATGTGAAATACAGTTTTAGTGTCGTACTTCATCTTATTCCTCTTTAGTCCGGACTGCTTTGCCGCAGTCTAAAGTGGGAGAAGTGAAGTACGACACTTGTGCTAGAATATAAGGTGGTGCAATATCGGGACATTCTCCAAATTCACCGTGTAAACGGGAACACCAATGCAATGCCCGCGAAGCGGACACGACTAAAGTCAAACAGCACAACGGGACACGAAGAAATCGTGTCCCTATATTACTACGATTGATTCGGTTACGGATATACCGTCGTTTGTTGTCAATCGGACGAAGTAGATTCCGGTTTCTTCTGCTGAAAAATCAACACGGCTTCCTGAGAAAACTGTTTCTGTCCCAACGGTATGTCCGCTGATGTCATAAACCACAATGTTAGCTTGTTCTGTTCCTGCAAATGCAGCCTGCACGGTAAAACTACCGGCGGAAGGGCATGGGCCAATTGTTAATACCGGTTCCGTGGGGGCGGGAGATGTTCCTTCAATCCCGGTGGTAAGGTCCATGAACTTATCATAACTGGCATTCATTACTTCCTTGTCATCAGCACCGTACTCCTGAACGAAAGTTACCAGATAGAGATTGTCATTCACCCACTCGGTAATATCGTAATCAGCTTCGAAGTAGAGAGTATCGGGGTATGGACCAGAGAAAGTTACAATTGGACCGGCGGGACCGAATAGATTATCCCTGAATGCCTGTTCGAATGTAGAACCCGCCCAGTATCCTGACCCGGGGATGTCGTCTTCCACAAGTGTTGCGAAAAGCCTCAATGTAGTCTGTGCGCCCAGATCTTGTTCTGCAACAAGTCCGACACTTACAGTACCGGTTTCATCGTCACCGTTTCTGGCGACAAAAATTTCGAGATAGCAGGGCACCGAACTTCTCGTATTAAAGGAATTGGTAAGTCCTGATGAACTTGTCGGTGATGTTATTACTCCATCAAATTTAATCGTCGGGACGGAATTTATGCCGTAAAATCCCTTTCTGGCATTTTGTTCGGGAGTGTTTGCCAGATAGATAGGATCGTTTGAACCAGGCCAGTTTACATGTACGCGAATAACAGCAAGATCCCCGGCTATGAGATGTGAATTGATAAATGCATTAAGATCCGGTTCGAAACTCCAGCAAGGGTTGCACTGGTAGTTAGTGAAGTCCTCCAGCAGGATAACCCTGTCTGCAGCACCGGCTGTAAGCAAAGCAAGCAGCAGCAAAGTTATGATGATGGTTTTCATGAAGATCTCCCTTTCGGTTAGATTGAATTTGTTATATCCTTACTAATAACATATGAAATATAAGTCCTTAAAACATAAGTTTCAAACTATACTCAAGTATAAGGGATTTACTATATTAGCGAAACCGCGGAGAGATGTCCGAGTGGTCGAAGGAGCACGGTTGGAAACCGTGTAGGGCGTGTATTCGTCCTCGAGGGTTCAAATCCCTCTCTCTCCGCCACAGAAGAAGTACAGAAATTTATATAGCCATGCGAAAACTTCCGGACAGGAGGTTGATAATGCCGGATTCATTTTCAAGCGATACTTATGACGAATTATGCAATGATGCGGAAAAATGTCTTGCTGAAGGTTCTATAGAACAGGCAAGGGAACAGCTTATCAAGGCGGTTTCTCTGATTCACACACGAGCGCGTGCAAGAAGTCTGCTTGCAGACGCCTGCATGGGAATGGAACTCTGGTCAGAAGCCCGAACCCAGCTTGAATCACTTCTAACCATAGACGAAGATAATCCGAAGAATATTCTGCGTCTTGGTCAGGTGCTTGAAGAACTGGGAGAGAAAGAACTGGCAATCGACAATTATGAAGTCGTCTTGAAAATGGAACCTGATAATCACATACCCGAAGTAGCCCTGAAAAGGTTGAAGCAGAATGAAGATAGCACAGGTTTCGATCTCGAACAGATATTCGCATCTTCAGAGTCGACTGCTGATGCAGTGGAAGAGGAAACGAACGTCGAGTTTGAAATCATAAATGCAGATGATGACACTGATGAGGATGAGCCGGAAGAGGAAAGTTTTGTTCTTATAGACGAGGAAACTAAGCCGAGTGAAGCATTTTCAGATTTGATTAACCAGGATGAAAGCGAAGATGAAAATATAGATGTAGATCACCTCCTCCGGGAACTGGGGATTTCATCTGAAAATCCTGAAAATCCCAGTGATACTGAAGAAGATGACTCCGTATCTGAACTCCTGAACTCTCTCGGTGTGTCTTCGAAGGATGTGGACGCGGAAACTGATGACTATGAGAGTTCGGGAGAAATGGTCATTGGGGGAGAGGAAGAAGAAGATGATGATGATGAGACTGACTCCGGAACGGCACAGGATACAGAAGAGAAGGAATCGATAGAAATTCCGACCGCAGATGAAAAAGTTGTCGTTGAAGATGAAGAAGAAGGCACATATTCAAGTATAGAGGTACTGTTCGGGGAAACTGACACCGAAGATAAAGACGCAGACGAAGAAAAGAAGGTCGAATCGATAGAAACTCAGGCATCGGATGACATAGACGAAGAAGACGAAACGGAATCCGTTGATTACACAGTCGAACAGTCTTCGGACAACAGATATTTCCAAAGAGTAACGCTGCATACCGGGATAATTATATTGAGAAGAGATCGTCTTCAGGCATTTGAGCACAAACTTCGGGTTGAGACTGTCGAATCTGCCACCGAACTAGTCAGTATCAGTGGCACAGGATGGTTTCTACTTCATGGGAAATCAGAAGAACTCGTGGTTATCGAAAAACCGGGCTGCATCACTGTCAGGGAAAGTGCTGTTGTCTTGAAAGACCCTAAAATCAAGGAAGAGAGTGTTAAAATCTGTCCCGATGCAGAATTCATTAAGCTGGATGCAAATGATTCACTTCCATTGATAATGCAGATAAATGAATGCAGTATACTGGAAGCTTCTTCTCCAAATCCATCTCTTGTTGCTGATTCGAGATGTTTAATGGCATTCGAGAAGACAGTGAAAGTAGCAGACGCGGATTTAGCCGGATATCTGGAGTTTTCGGGGTACGGATATATCTATCTGAGTTCCGCCACTTGATGAAGCCGGTTCCTTTTTCATTGTTCTTTCCCGAAATTTCTTAACTGCGGGGATGTAGCTCAGTTGGTAGAGCGCTGCCTTCGCAAGGCAGAGGTCGGCGGTTCGACCCCGCTCATCTCCACCAGTTATTTGCAGGAGCAGGATGAGTCGTAAGCTAGAGTGGTTTGAATTTTCAGCTAAATCATCGTCTCATAAATCAGCAATCTCAGATGGATATACTGCAAAGCATCCGTATGCCGGCGTTGCTGTTTTGGCGGAATGTTCCGATGGAGACAAGGATGCTGCCGAAAGGGCAGTTGCGACCGTGCGGGATACTTTCAGCGAAGGTGTTATCTGGGAGCCTGGGGAGACTCTTCAGGATTCAGTGCTGGAAGCATTGGAGAAGGTGACTTGTTCGGGAGAGGGAATCCTATCCATAGCTACAATTGCCAATGCTGGTGAAAATGCATGGGTTGTAATACACGGCGGCTGTCGCATGCTTATCCCAAACACTGTTGTGGGTGTCGGACTCGAACCGCAGAAAGACTCCGGCTTTGGTGCAGAACCTATTCTCATTAAGGAGGGGACAACAGTTATCCTGCTTTCACCAACCCTTGGCAGGTTGGTGGATAATATTGGTTCAGACTGGGAATTCAAGCTGAAGAAGCGTGAGTTTTCCGATGAGTGTATACGGAGATTGCTCAATGAAACCGGCGGAAAATACAGGACTTCAGGGGGGGCAGTCGTACTCCTGGGAGAATTTAGAAAAAAACAAGAAATTCAGATACCGGAAAGGCTTGGGACAATGGTCTTCAGGGTGGTTGCTGTCTTTCTGCTTCTATTGCTGGTGTTTCTTTGTTTCGGTAATAATGGAGAGAACAATATCGCCGGGCCGGAAGAATCTGAGGTGCCGGTACTGCCGCTAAACATACAACATCCGGTCATTACGGAAGATTCGGGGAGTGTTTTACCTGTGGAAAACTATCAACCTGAATATAAAGTAGAATAACCCCGTTTTACTGCAAAATGAGTATGCTGCGGGGTAGTATGCTGACTAAAGATATCATATATTATTGTGTCGGTCGTGCCAGGCGGGGAACTAGCGGTGCCCTGAACCCGCAATCCGCTACAGCGGGGCTGGATAGACTCTGTGCGGCATTGTAAAGCGAATTCGTTCCGTTGTAAGCGATGTTGATAACCAGGACTTGTGCGGCGGTTGTTCGTGAACCCCGTCAGGACCGGAAGGTAGCAGCGGTAAGCGGTGACAACCGGGTGACATGGGTAAACCTGATTTGAGTTGGCTGCTTCGTGCAGTTTGTGGAACGTGTCCAACAGAGATGTACGGCCGGCACTGATAGATTGGAGTATAGATGGGTTATCTGGTATTTGCACGGAAATGGCGTCCGCAGTCTTTCGATGAAGTGCTGTCGCAGGCACATGTTACCGTTACATTGAAGAATGCGATTTCAAGCGGACGCATTGGTCACTCTTTTCTCATGACGGGTCCCAGGGGAGTGGGAAAAACAACAACCGCAAGAATACTCGCAAAAGCCCTTAATTGCGAGAAGGGTTCTACTCCGGAACCGTGCCAGACCTGTGAGTCCTGCAAAAGAATTACAAACGGCAGTCATATCGATGTTATGGAAATCGACGGTGCAAGCAACCGCGGAATCAATGAAATTAGAGATCTGCGCGAAAAGGCAATGTATGCCACTGCACTTGGAAAATACAAGATATACATAATCGACGAAGTGCACATGCTGACAAAAGAGGCTTTCAATGCCCTTTTGAAGATACTCGAAGAACCGCCCGATTCAGTTATCTTCATATTTGCCACAACAGAACCGAGAAAAGTTCCGGATACAATACTCAGCAGATGCCAAAGGTTCGATTTCAGACGGATCCCGGTATCGGACATGACAGAATACCTATTGAAAGAAGCGGCATCCGAAGGGATTACGCTTGATCAAAGAGCCGTAAGCCTTGTTTGCAGGGCAAGCGGGGGAAGTATGAGAGATGCGCTTTCTCTTATGGACCAACTCGTGAGTTTTGCAGGGAAAGATATCAAAGGTGATGAGGTATCTGAACTGCTGGGACTTGTAGAAACCAATATTCTTGCAGAATTGAGCTACCTGATGCTGGCCGGGAAGACCGCTGAATCCGTAGACTGTGTTTCAACCGCATTAGCACGTGGTTACAGCATAGAAGAACTCATTGACGCTCTATCGGTATTTCTCAGGAACCTTCTGCTTGTTGCTTCAGGAGCGAAGAAGGGACTCGACGATATATCGGAAACGGAGATGGAATTCCTGCAGAAGATAGGTAAAAGTGTCTCCGACATAGCGGTTCTTAACATTCTAAGGATTATTACAGGTGCATCCGCCGGTATAAGAAACAGTAATTTACCCCGTGTGACTTTCGAGAGTGCTGTTATTACTGCTTCTAAGATGTCCGTGGCACTGAAACTGGATGATCTTCCTGAAGTGTCCTTCAGAATAGCAGAGAAGAAGACATCTAAGAAAGCGAAAAAAACAGCGACGGCTAAAAAAGAGGAAAAACAATCAAAGCAGGAAGAAATCAGTCAGGAGAGTTCTGAAGCCATATCCGAATCAGATAAAAAGGCAGAAAAACCCGTGGAAGAAAATACCGAAAGTAAAAGTAACAGGCAGAAGAAAAGTAAACCGGCTGCAGGAGAATCCGATCAGACAGAGAGTATAGATAAGAAGAACGAAAGCGATACGGGTAAAAAACACAAGGAAGAACAAGAAGCGACAGTTGAAATATTAAGCCTGTTCGATGCAGGTTAAATGGAGGAAGAATGAAACCTAAAGATCTAAAGAAGATGATGGCACAGGCTCAGCAGATGCAGTCGAACATGATGAATATGCAGAATGAACTTGCAGAAATGAGAATCGAGGGAGAATCCGGAGGAGGCATGGTCAGGGCAACGGTAACTGGACAGGGGGATGTTGTTGAAATTGACATCAATCCCGAAGTTGTTGGCTCCGGTGATGTGGAAATTCTCGAAGATCTGATTCTCGTTGCGATACACAATGCAGTAGAGCGCAGCAAGGATGTTTCGAAAGACAAAATGGACTCTCTTGGAATTCCGGGTTTGGACGGTTTGATGTGAGTTCTTCTCTCTTTGACAAACTGGTTGATAACCTTGCCAGATTACCGGGAATAGGAAGAAAAACAGCAACTCGCCTGTCTTTCTCGCTTGTGGACAACAAAGAACTTGCCCATGATTTGGCGGAGATACTTCAGCAGACCTTCGAAAATGTCGGAGAATGCAGCATCTGCAGAAATCTTACGGAACACGATATCTGTGAAATATGTTCCAACCCTTCCCGCAATGATTCGATTTGTATTGTGCATAATGCAGCTGATCTCCGGGTGATTGAAGACGCTGGACTCTTCCGTGGAAAGTACTTTGTTCTTCATGGTTTTCTGGCTCCGCTCGACGGAGTAGGTTCTGAAGAACTCGGCATCGACAAATTAAAGAAAATGACCACGGATATGCCCCCTGATGAATTAATACTTGCACTGGATTCCACAACAGACGGCGAAGCTACATCTGCATATCTCACAAGGATTCTCGAGAGATCAGGTTTTCGGATAACAAGACTTGCAAGAGGTCTGCCGCCGGGTGCTTCCGTGGAATTTGCAGATTCACTGACACTTTTACAGGCCTTCGAAGGAAGGCAGAAAGCCTGACCGCTTGCTTAATTGGCCGAATAGAATAACCCTGCTTCGGATTCTTCTTAGTCCGGTTTTTATGATATTGCTGCTTAATGGCAGATATGAATCCAGAATAGCCGCTCTGGTTGTTTTTCTCATTGCATCTTTTTCAGATATGTATGATGGCTATCTTGCCCGGAAATACGGATGGGTCACAAACCTGGGGAAGTTCCTCGACCCGCTGGCAGATAAATTACTTGTAGCACTTGCCATTATCGGATTGAATCAGATAAACCTCGTACCGGTATGGGCGGTATTCATTATTATCGGCAGAGAACTTCTTGTCACCGGGCTGAGATCCATTGCTGCTTATGCGGGTGTTTTAATTCTGCCTTCACGCATGGGCAAATTGAAAACAAGTATGCAGATGCTTTCCATTTTCTGCTATCTGCTGTTTTCTATGCTGTTCTTCAACTACAAGAATCCCGATGGATACTTTCTCATTCACTCCGGCCTGACAGAATCATTGTCAGGCAAGACTATTCTTATCGGAATAGCTGACGGTTTAATGTTCCTGGCAGTCATTCTCACCTGTATCTCAGGGGTAGATTATTTCTGGCGCAACAGAATCATACTCAAGCGTCTTATGCTATGAAAAAAAGGAGCAGGATTCTGGGGGCAGCCGTGGCAACCGTTCTGGGAGCCGGGTATTTCCCCATTGCACCGGGCACGGTTGCAAGTCTGATTTCAAGTGCAGTGTTCTTTCTTCTCCTCCATTTCGGAATATCATTCAATTATCTGCTTGCCGCCCTGTTCCCGATTCTTATTGTTTCATACTGGGGCTGCATCATGGGACATCGCATGTGGGGTAAAGACCCGTCGAGAGTTACTGTCGATGAATTCGCAGGATGCTGGATTGCCTGTCTGTTCGTACCGGAAAACGGGAGTATAGCCGGGATAGTCATAGCATTCATTCTCTTCAGGCTGTTTGATATTCTGAAACCATGGCCCGTTTCGAAAGCAGATCAAATGAAACATCCGTCAGGAATACTCCTCGATGATCTTGCTGCAGGGCTTATTGCAGGAGTATGCATTCAGTTTGGATATCTGGCCTATAAACACCTCTATATCATAGGGACATGATTCCATCGTGTCCCGTTGTTCTGTATAGCCCATCGTGTCCCGTTGTTCTGTATAGCCCATCGTGTCCCGTTGTTCTGTATAGCC
>CAYRQP010000026.1:0-17500 GCA_964426545.1 uncultured bacterium
GTGTTACACGCGTCTGGGAATAACATTGCTGCTGGGTTTTTGCTGGTGGACATTGGCTCCGTTCATCTCGATCGACTTTACGAATATTTGGATTATTCTGTACGAATCAACAAGACCATTGGTAATCCTTATTGTTGGGTTGTATGCATTGAAGATACCGCATGGAAAGCAAGAACATCATACTTACCAGAAAACAACCTAGCTATCTCCGCGGCCTGGGCTATGACCTCATCCGTATCAGCGGGGGAAACCCCGCTGCTCAATTGAAACCCGTTTGCGACGACAGAATGAATCAACGACTAAAGTCATCTGATCAGCGTCATCCTATAATGCAATGGCGACAATTAGAATTCCCGAAAAAGTTGCTAATCAATTAGCCTATCCAGTCACTCTAGTTTCATCAAAAAACATTCTAACTTTCGAGCATACTTGTCAATATATCTGGGACTCGGTATTTTTCAACATAAATTGGTCAAATAACCTGAAGGAGGAAGTATGGAGTACGGCAACGAAGCTGCGTTTGGTGGAATGCTATGGCTTTTCATTATGGGATTCAGTGTAGTTATGGCGATTGCTCAATGGAAAGTTTTTGAGAAAGCAGGACAACCCGGTTGGGCCTGCCTTGTACCTATCTACAATATCATCATTTTGCTACGGGTAACTAGACAACCTGAATGGTGGATAATACTGTTTTTTGTTCCGGTAGCGAACTTTGTAATAGCAATAAGGATATCTATAGAGCTTGCCAGGGTTTTCGGTCAGTCGGGTGGATTTGGAGCCGGATTGATTCTGCTTCCAGTTATCTTTTACCCGATACTGGGATTTGGAGATGCACAATATGTAGGTGGGGTTTCATCATCACCGATACATCGAGAGGATTATTCAGATCAATGCAGAACAGATACGGACAGCAGGTTCCACCAATAATTCTGCAAGACATACCTACTATACAAATGATATGACGGCTGGTTTGGTCGACTACTTCGTGTAGATTCATCTTCCGGTACGCATCGTTTCGATGGAATTGTTATCACGGGGCGAAGTGAGAAGTTATGCGGGATAGAAATTTCGGATGACAGAATATCGATAAGTTGACCATGAAGTATGTAAATGACGAGATTCCCAAAGAAATTTATGAAAGGCAGATTGCATCACATAGGTCTGAACTTGATAACTGAGAGCATCTGAAGCGGTAGAGCATGTGGGTACCAATAAGGTGGTAATGGAGATACATTGTACTGCTGATACTAGAGGGATATGGTTAAAGGACATATCTAGACACCCAATAGAGGGTGAGATGTTATTGGATAGGAGTGTGAATTTTCGAGTTATTGGAGTGGATATAGTGCAGGGAGACTTAGGAGAACATATTAAATTGGTATGTGAGGTAATATAGTGAAAGATTTTGGATATAAGCCGGAGGCTAGTCAATGTGATAGATGTAAGCATATAATTTGGGAGGCACCTTGGGATAAATGTAAAGCTTACCCCAACGGAATTCCAAGAAAATTGTTAGTAAATGAGGTATCACACAGGGAGCCGTATAAGCATGATGGGGGATTGAGATTCGAGGAGACGAGTGAAAGAAAAGATTCTCCGCGCTGAAAGCAATACAGGCTGAGAATCAGCGCATAGATACCTACCTTGCTTATTTGAAAAGAGCATGAGATTCAGTCTTTGGTAAGAAAACAGAACTCCTTGACAATGAAACAAAAAGTAGGTAGTAATTGTTTCGTAAATAAGGAAGGAACAATGAAATATTCTATTGCCGGTAAAGTTATTAAGCGCATTACTGGACGCGGTAGGGGATGGGTCTTCACACCTGCAGATTTCAAAGATACAGGCAGCAGGACTGCCGTTGCCCTGGCTCTTATGCGTTATAAGAACGATGGAGTTATCCGCCGGATTGCCAGGGGGCTGTATGATTACCCAAGAAGAGATGTCCATCTGGGACTTCTGGCTCCGGCGGTCGAGAAAATTGCGGCTGCTCTGGAAAGACGCGATGTTGTGCGACTTCAGCCATCCGGAGCCTATGCTGCCAACTTATTGGGTTTGAGTGACCAGATTCCAATGAGGATTGTGTTTCTTACTGATGGACCCACTCGCAGATTACAGGTGGGGAATAGACTCATATTGCTTAAACGAACCACTCCACGCAATATGGCAACTGCCGGCAGAATCAGCGGGACAGTTATTCAGGCATTCAGATGGCTTGGACAGAAGTGTGTCGATAATGACACAGTGTCTTTGCTTAACAGACGATTAAGCATTGACGAGAAAGAACAATTGTTGAAGGACACTCGCTTTGCACCGGTATGGATAGCGGAACGGATGCTGGAAATTGTTGAAAAGAATAAATCTGATGGATAAATACACTGAACTGGGTTCTGAACAGCGACGCATAATCTGTGAAGAATCTTCTGAGAAGTTAAACCTGCCGGCTGCTTCAATAGAGAAGGACTACTGGGTCTGCTGGATACTCAGGGAACTGTTCAACATCCCCGTGTGGCAGGACAATATCATCTTCAAGGGTGGTACATCTTTGTCGAAGTGCTGGAATCTCATCAATCGTTTTTCTGAAGACATTGATATAGTGATTGACAAGAAATATCTTGGTTTTGGAGGAGATGATAGTCCGGAGAATGCTCCGAGTAAGAAACAGCTAAGAAAACGGCTGAAAAGAATGAAACAAGCCACTCAGAAGAAGATACATGAAGAACTGACACTAATTTTGGCAGAGCGGATTGGATATTCGCTTCCCGAGCCTGATAAATGGGAACTGCTTCCCGCATCGGAAGAGGAAGATAGCGACAGGCAAACTCTCCTCTTCGAGTATCCGACAGCAATGCCTCAAACGGGTAGTTATATCAGGCGGGTTGTGAAAATCGAAATGGGTGCAAGATCTGATAGTGAACCTGTGGATGAAATAGAGATACATCCATATCTATGCGACGCTTTCCCGAATATCATAGGTCCCTGCAAGTTTCCTGTGCGAGCCCTGGCGGTTGAAAGAACATTCTGGGAAAAAGCTATGCTGCTCCATGATGAAACATACCGACCGGCATCAAAGAATAGGGCAGCGAGAATGGCTCGACACTACTATGACCTCTGGTGTCTCATAACAAAAGGGATTGCTGAGAAGGCCGTTCAGCGAGAGGATATCTTCAATCGCACAGCTAAACACCGGAGAATCTATTTCAACTGGTCATGGATGGACTATAGTACTCTTGTCCGCGGGCAATTACGATTGATACCTTTACCCGAGCAAAAGAGTGAGTGGCACAGGGACTATCTGGCGATGAGTTCCGAGATGTTTTTTGGTGAAGTTCCAAAATTCGATGAAGTGCTACATGTGATTGAAATCTTCCAGAATGAGTTCAACTCTATCTGACATCGATTCAGAATAAAGAGAATAGTATTATGAGGACTTCGAACACCTTGAGACAAGTGTCGGTCATCTGTTTATCTATTCTCAATAAGCCTGATGCGCAAATGGCGACCCCAACGGGGATCGAACCCGTGTTGCCGGCGTGAAAGGCCAGTGTCCTAACCTCTAGACGATGGGGTCGCAAAATGAGCGTCAATAATCGTACATTATGGCGTTACTGTCAATATGCAACATCTTCACAGAATGTACACGTTACCTTGGTGAGCCGCGGGGGGATTGAACCCCCGACCCTCTGATTAAAAGTCAGATGCTCTACCGACTGAGCTAGCGGCTCACTGCAGGGTAAGCGGTAAGATAAGAAAAATATGTAAAATGACAAGATGTAAGCAGTAATATGGTATTGCAAATAATAGAATACATTATAATATTAGAATATATTCAAAAATTGGAGGAAAAATGGGATTACGAGAAGAGAAGAAAGAACAGACTAGTGCGGATATACTTCGTGCTACAGGTGAGTTACTGATGGAAAAGGACATTGAGGAGATAACGGTATCTGAAATTGCTGAACGCGCCAGGGTGAGCATTGCTACACTGTATAACTACTTCGATGGGAAGGATGAACTGCTTCTCGAGCATTTGAGACGGATGATTGGCAGGGGCAGGGAAGAAGGGGACAGGATTATTTCAACTGAACATGAGTCTCCTGCGGAAGCAGTATTTGCCTTACTCAATGTATATCTCAGTGATACCGAGTCGCAGAAGAGACTTCCAATGCGGCAGCTCTATGCGGCAGGATTAAAGAGGAGCATGAGCGGCGGGACAAGTATTTTCAAGGATATCGTACTTAAGCAGCTTATTCAGTTACTGGAGAAACTGGTGTCCGAAGGACTTGTCAGAAGTGATTTGAATATCGAGAATACTGCGCTGATATTTCTTGGTATGATGCACAATGCAATGGCTGAACAGAGTTTTCAGGGAACCTTATCCATAGAGGAAGTCACCGAGAGGATACATACAAATATTTCTCTCTTGTTCGAGGGAATCGGTTCCAGAAGAGAGGGTGTGTAATATGCTACTTTCCAGTGTATCAGTTCGAAGGCGCATAACATTCATAATGGTATTTATCGCACTGTTTGGCATTGGGATATTCGGACTCTCGCAACTGGGAGTAGATCTCTATCCGAATCTGGTGATGCCGCAGATGATGATATTCAGCCAGTTATATGGTGCAGGTCCCGAAGAAGTAGAGAACCTTGTTACGGAGTATATAGAGAAAGCAGCAGCTTCGACTAAAGGTGTGAAGAAGATTACTTCGGTGTCGTCCCCCGGCATGTGCATTGTAACAGCAGAATTCAACTGGGGAACAGATATGAACCAGGCTGAAACCGATATGCGTCGTTCTCTCGATAGATATGACAACTATCTTCCCGATGATGCTACCGAGCCAATGGTACTTCTTCTTGATGCAAGTATGCAACCGGTGATGCTCGTAACATTCACGAGTGATGTGTTGAACAGTTTCGACCTGAGAACCATGCTTAGCGATGAAATAGAGCCTCGACTGAATCGACTCGATGGAGTTGGCTCCGTTGATATCCAGGGAGGTCTGCAAAGGCAGATCAATGTAAATGTGGATCCCGACCGGATGATTCGGAACGGCATTGGAATTGCACAGATTACGGGTGCAATTGCAGGTGTCCGCAATGACGAGCCTGCCGGCAATATAGATATAGGGGGGATGAATGCTTCTCTGAAAATAGGGTGTGCATTCGATTCACTTGCTGATATACGGCAACTTGTGATAGGCGCCAATGGAATGGAACCTGTGCTGCTGGAACATGTGGCTGAAATCGAGGACGGCAGAACGGATGTGCGGTCTTTCTCCAGAGTCAACGGAAACGATGCCATGGTGGCAATCGTGTTTCGCCGTTCTGATGCCAACACAGTTAATGTATGCGGCGGTCTGGCTAACGAACTGAATGACATTACGGAGGAGTACGGTTCTGTCATGGATGTCGAAGTAGTGTTCAGCCATGCGGATTTCATAAATCAGTCCGTAGGTAATCTTGCTACCACAGGCGTGCAGGCGATTTTTGTTGCTTTCATTGTGCTGCTGATATTTCTCCAGTCGTGGAAGAGTTCGTTCGTTGTGGCGATATCTATGCCACTCTCCATTATTGTGACATTTGCAGCTATGTATTTCTTCAGTGTGAACATCAATATTATTTCATTAGCAGGTTTAGCCCTGGCTGTGGGGATGCTCGTGGATAACTCGATCGTTGTTCTCGAGAATATTGTCCGTCACAGGGATGAAGGAGAAGACGGGGACAAGGCAGCAGTGGATGGTGCTGAAGAAGTAGGAATGGCCATTACAGCATCGACACTTACTACTCTGGCTGTTTTTATTCCGATACTCTTTGTGCCGGGCTTATCAGGGCAATTATTCAGGGATATGTCGCTTACTATCAGTTTCAGCCTTCTTGTTTCGCTGTTTGTTGCTCTTTCTCTTATTCCACTTCTGACATCGAGGATGAAAGGTATTTCCAATGTTTCCCAGAAAGGCAAAGTTGCAGAAAGACTTACTAAATTCTTCGATGATCTTGAAAAGTGGTATGAAAAGTGGATAGCCAGAGTTCTACGCCACAGGAAACTGACTCTATTTGCTGCTGTTGTATTGTTGGGCATTTCCATCACACTTGTTGCTACAGTAGTGCCCCTCTCATTCTTTTCAGAGTCTGATGAAGGTTACATCAGCGGTAATTTCTATCTTTCACCGGGTACCGAACTGGCACAAACAGATTCGGTGATGGCTCTGGTTGAAGAGGGTATCAGAGAGATTATCGATGAAGATGACCTTCGGCAGATCTGGGTTACTGGCGGAACAGGTGAAGGTTTTTCTGCACTTTTCGGCGCAAACTCTTCGAATGAAGCGGATTTGCTCATCACCCTTGTTCCCCGCAGCGAAAGAAGTAGGAGTATTGAAGAATACAAGGATAGTATTCGCGTGTTCCTTGAGGATGTACCTGATCTTGAATATTCCTTCACGCAGGGGGGGGCGATGTCACAGACAGCTCCGGTTCTCATCAGGGTGTATGATGAAAATCTCGATACACTCAGGGCTGTTTCAGAGAGAGTTTCAGATGTACTTAATGACATAGAAGGAACTGCGGATGTTACTACTTCCATGGAGCAGCAGCGGGTAGAGTACATCTTCGAACCGGATCCTTCTATATTGGCGGTAAGAGGGGGAATCCGCTCCATGCTCGGGATGTCGATTGCAGACGGAGTGATGGGAACACAGGCGGGATTCATCCGCAGGGACGGAGATGAAATCCCCATTGTTGTGAGATACGGGGAAAACTATCGCTCAACGCCTGAAAATTTTGCATCTATTCCTTTCATGGGTTCGCAACTAACTTCCTGGGGTAATGTAGTTGAAGGACTGACCCCCGAGACAATCATCAGGATGAACCAGACGAGATGTGCAACCATTACCTGCAAGAACTCGAACCGGGCGCTTGGAGATGTGGCATCTGATGTTGAAGCGGCAATAGATGCAATGGACATGAGTGGACTCAGATATGAAGTGACGGGACAGATTGAAGACCAGAAAGAAACTTTCCTGTATCTTGGACTTGCCATTCTTGTTGCAGCGATTCTTGTCTATATGGTCATGGCAAGCCAGTTCGAATCACTTCTGGAACCGTTCATCATCATTTTCACGGTGCCGATGGCGTTCATAGGTGTTGTATTTACACTGCTTTTAACCGGCACAACACTGTCGGTGACTGCCATGATAGGTACGCTGATGCTTGCGGGGATAGTCGTGAACAACGGTATCGTTCTTATCGATTTTGCCAATAAGTTAAGGAAGAAGGAAAAACTCGATGTGGTTCAGGCTGTAGCGAAAGCCGGTTCTATTCGCCTGAGACCGATTCTGATGACTGCTTTAACTACGATTTTTGCGATGCTGCCGCTGTCACTCGGACTGGGGCAAAGCGGAGAAACCTGGGCACCGATGGCGAGAGTTGTTATGGGCGGGTTGGCTGTGGGAACTTTCCTGACGCTTTTTGTTCTTCCCTGTCTCTACACGATACTCGGTAAGATGAAGAAATATGAGTAATCGGATGAATGCAAACAAACCGGACTGGACAGTAATTTGTTTTGATTCGATTGGTTCTACCAATGATCATCTCATTGAACATTCTCATGAATATTTGGACAGGACGGTGATTACGGCAGACACACAAACTTCCGGAAAAGGCAGGAACGGGAAGTCATGGACATCACCGCGGGGTGGTCTGTATGCGAGCATTCTGCTGAAACCGGCTCCACCAGCTGCCATGTCTATGCGTGTGTCCCTTCTTATTGCAGATACAATTCGTGAATTGTTAGGTAGGTCAGGCATCGATGCGAAGATAAAGTGGCCCAATGATGTCCTGGTCGATGACAGGAAAATAGCAGGGATTCTCTCTAACTATACTTCGAAGCCTATTCGACAATTGGTGATTGGGATTGGAGTCAATCTCGGTGTTTCCCCCCGGTTTGCTGAAAAAGGACTTCCGTCCGCATGCTGGAAGGAGTTTGGTGTTCTACCGCGGCCAATAGAATTGCTGGATGATATACTGAAGGAGATGGACAAAAGGTGGCAGGACAGAAATTTGAATCCGCTTGAATCAATAACGCGTGCTGAAGAACACTTCTGGAAACTCGGGCAGAAACTGACTGTTCGTATGGGAGATGAAATTTTGGAAGGAGTGTTTGTAGGTATTTCCGAAGAAGGTTATCTTTTACTGCAAAGTGACAGAGAGATAATTACCGTTAGCAGCGGTTCTATCGTGATAGTCGACGAAAAGGGGATTTGAATTGGCAGTCAGACTCATAGAAGTATTCCTGCCGGCAGACAGGCTGGAACTGGCTCGTTCCTCCATAGGCGGGAAAGAAGTCCTTTCTATCTGGACGGAGAAACTGTCCGAGGGTCAGGCAGAACTTCACATCCTTGCTGAAGCACAATGCAGTGAAGAAATTACAGATGCCCTGAGGAGCGCACTTGCTGATTCGGGGGATGAATTAAGGATAGTCTCGCTTGCTGTCGAATCTTCCATACCATCACCTGATAAGATAGAGAAAGAACCCGGCGGAACTGTTATTCCGCATTATTCGCGGAAAGTACACAGAATCAGCAGGGAAGAACTCTACTCAGATGTAAATGAAATGACACGTACATCCTGGCCGAATTTGATGATGACCATCCTGTCGGCAATTGTGGCGGCTGTTGGATTTTCTCTCGACAGCATAGCGATAATCATAGGTGCTATGGTGATAGCACCGCTTCTTGGCCCCAATGTTGGTCTTGCTCTTGGAGCTGCGATGGGTGACATGAAGATGATTCTGCATGCAGCACGGGAGAATGCACTTCGAATTTCAGCAGCCCTTTTCTTTGCCCTTATAGCCGGATATTTCCTGCATATAGACCCATCTAAAATAGACTCCTTTCAGCAATTGTTTGAGAGGACTGAAGTTCATCGTATTGATCTTGTTGTTGCTCTTTCAGCAGGGGCAGCAGGAGCGATAGCTATTAGTACGGGAGCCTCTGCTACAATCATCGGGGTAATGGTAGCGGCTGCTCTAATGCCACCCCTTGTAGCTGTAGGGCTGCTTATGGGGCAGGGCGAATGGGCACAGATAATGGGACCCCTACATCTGCTGCTGATAAATCTGATATCGATTAATCTGTCCGGGGTGTTGACATTTATAGCAATGGGATTCCGCCCATGGAAAAGAGAAGATGATATAGCGGCAAAGAAGTCCTCTCTTACGGCCATAATAATCTGGGTCTTGCTTCTCGTCGGTCTCGGAGTGCTTATCTCTATATACTGAGATACCTGAGTTATTTTCCAACAAGCGAAATACTTAAATCCCTGCCTGCTTCGAAAATGCACAGAATCTGGTATTTTTCAATTGACGGAAAGTGAGTATTGCCTGCCCAGTTATCCGTAACAATCCATAATCTGTCGTGTTTGGTGAGTAGGCTGTCGATAATGGCAGATTCATCATCGTTCTCAATTCCGTAACTTTGGGAAAAGGGGTTGCTTCCATTCAGCGGATAAAAAGGATGATTGTCTTCATTGTAAAAGTCCCAGACAAGCCTTCCAAATTTGCCGCCTGAAACAAGCACACCGTCATTGTCTTCCCATTCATTGCTGATAATCCGGGCAGCTCCTTTCCAATCGCTTCTGTGATAGGGAAAAGAAGTCAACGGATAATAGAAGGTGAGACCCAGAACACACAAGGCGGTCATGGCCGTACCTGACCATTTAACTTTCCGGAATACAGATGCGAATGCAGGTATGACTGCAAGCCAGCAGAGAGAGAACTGTCTCGCAGACGGGGCATCCTTGATGAACATCAGGAATGGAAGAAGAAGAACCGATATTATCCAGACTCGAAAAGAAACAGGTATATTCTTGTCAGCCAAACTCAGGATGATTACAGCAACAAGCAGAGTACCTATCCCAAGCACGACCCAGGTAATCATCCCCGGTCTATGGAAAATCGGTTTTGAGTCTGAAGGGAGCAAACCTCCCGGCACTAGCTGCGTGAAAGTACTGAAAGCCAGATAACAGGTATCTGTGGTAAACTGCGAGTTGGATGCCAGCCTTTCGCTGCGTTCTGCAAATTTGTCAATGCTTCCCATCAGGATAGGCAGATATATGAGCATAAGTACGAACCCCAGTATGAAGGGAACAGGAAGGGAGGGACGCGTGTTTCGGGGGACGGTGAAGTAAAGGAAGCAACCGGCAATAATCACAAGTACAAAAATGTGCTGGGTATAAAGTCCGGCGATGGAAAAGAGAAGAAAACCGATTATTGCCCGTTTGTTTCCATGCCAGACCACATCGGCAAAATCGATACTCCAGAAAGTAAGAGCGGCAAGGGTTCCATATACCCACAATTCCTGTCCGAGTGAGACCGCCCAGGGGGCAAAAGCCCAGAGCATTCCTGCCCAAAACGCAGTTTCTTTGCCGAATCGGCGTTTTGTAAATCTGAATACGGGGAAAACAGCTGATGCTCCGAGAAGTGCGGGAAGCAGGCGGAGTCCAAATTCGGTGTAACCGAACAGCAGAGAAGATATCTTCATAAGAGCGAAAGAGAAAGGCGGATGAGGAGTGGATGCCGCTGCCAAACCCGATAGTTCGCTCCAACCCGCTCCTGCTACTGCAGTAGCATAGGATTCGTCTACCCAGAGAGACTTGCTACCTAAGAACAGCAGGCGCGCGGTGATGGACACCGCAATCAAGAATATCACAGGAAGATGTTCCCGGAAGTTAACTTCTCCTGCATCTGTTATCTTGTTTTTGAGAAATCCAGCAAGTTGCTTCATTTCATCCGTTCATTTGAGTGTGCCAAATAATACAGTATTCATGTGCAGTGATGCAAGGCTTACGGTTTTGTTCGTCCGGGCAGCTCCATAAGTGCCATGTGGGTTGTCCTGAACCACTTTGGAGTATTCGCGGATGCATTGGCAGCAGACGGGATGAGCATGAGTTGATTATTGTAAAACTCCTTTGCAGCTTTTCGCAGATTGCTTCCGTTTACCGTGAAAGGTTGGTAAAATTGAAAAGTGTCTTCTGAAACTCCGGTATTGGCAGGAATCATATCGAAGTTCGTCATGTTCTCAGCCATTTCACATTTGCAGGGGAGATTGAACACGGAGAGATTCAGGTAGTCGACTGAATCACCTGCATTCTTCAGAAGCGTTTTTGTCTTTTCGAGGTCGTCTGCAGTTTCACCAGGCAGTCCTGCTAAGAGATAGACATAATTTCTTATTCCGGCGTCAGCAGATTTTTTCAATATCTGTAGAGAGATGTCAGGGTTGATTCCCTTCCTGTATACGTTGAGTAGTTGTCTGCTTCCGCTTTCGACACCGAGTTGAAGCATCAGGCATCCTGCAGAAGAAAGAGCAGAAATCAGTTCGAGAAGATGTGCATCCGGACGGGCAAAACCGTAAAATCGGATGTTCTCTTTTTTTAGAATTGGAAGAACTTCGCGGAAACTGTCTATGGGCATTGCAGAGTCGATGAAATGAATTACAGGACTGCTGTCTTTGATTTCGGACGGTTGAGAATCGATGAACTTCTCGAAAGTCTCCTTTCTGTACTTCTTGTAATCATATCCGCGGTCGGGGCAGAAGAGACACTTATTCCAGAAGCAACCTGTAGATAATGCATAGGGTATGACCGGCCTGCCAGTCAGGTAGTTCCATTCGTGAATGAGGTCAGGGAAAACAATGTCATCCAGGAATGCTGTCTCATCTGATACTTCCGGAATATCGAAGACTCCGTCTTCAGATATCGATGGGAAAACTTCGCGGAGCAGTTTAGCCTTTCTTCCCGAATGATAAAGGCTTGTAATAAGTGAGCCACCCGTAAGGGTCGAAAAGCCGTTTGCTTCGACAAAGCGTACCATGTCGATTCCCCCCGGTAACTGGGAGAGATAAGAGAGTGATACCAGCACTTTTTTGGGCTTGTATTTCTGCAGAACAGGCAGCAGTTCCTTTTCCCACAGTGCAGAAAAAGGGTTCTCCTGTGTTGCAAGCAGATTGCGTAATGCGACCGGCTGATGTGAATAATCCGGCGGGAGAATATCCATGAGTGAGACTTTCCACCCGTCGAAACCGGATGAAAATATTTTCAGTGCGGAATTCAGGATTCCGAGAGCGGTACGGTGTTTCTGAAGTGTGTATGATGAGTTATTTATCAGGTAGTCGATTGCAGGTTTTGGATCCGGATAGCCCCTATGTTGGAGAGTGTTTCTGAATGTGCGGTGGAAAAAAGTTGTCGACATATCGAAAAATGCAGAGTCGATCCCCCTTGCCTTGAGTCCACCCGCAAGCAGGAATGCACCGGCAGGAGGTTCTCCGGGGGTAATGACGGGTGGTGATAGTATTAAATATTCCATAGATTGTATGCTAATGTGAAAATGATGGTTTCGCCAGTCAGTGTAGCGAAACGAATTTAGGCTCGGTGTTTGCAGGCAGATGTCAGTTATATATGTTTAGTATACTAAAAGGAGGTTGCTGTGAGCAATACATTGGATGACGAGAAGAAGAACAAGTTAAGTCAAAAATTCGATTCAGGCAGAAAGAACGTCGATGAGCAGGATATCAACCGAGCTGCTGATGATACAGGAAAGAAGATCTTCGAATTGGAGGTAAAGGGGATTCCCCATGCACTGGAGAAATTGTGGGGGGATATCAGATCTCTCTGGCAGATGCTTTCAGATTCGATCAAAGGTAGATACAAAGTACCTGTACGGACAGCCGGCGCCATCACATTTACACTTTTGTATTTCATCAATCCGGTCGACCTCATTCCTGATTTTATTCCCTTTGTAGGTTATGTGGATGATGCTTTTGTGGTGACTCTCTGTATTTCGTTCATCGGAAAAGACCTTGAAGAATATAAAAAGTGGAAAGAAGAGAAGAACAACTCTGTTGATTCTCAATAAACAACTTCATACCCGAAGGCTGATAATTTGAATTTTCCGCATTGGGATACAGTGCTGTTTTCCAAAATCAATGGAATCAATTCCCCTCTGCTTACATCAATAATGCAGTATGTGTCGAATGTCGATAACTGGATTCCATTCATGCTCGTTCTCATTGCTGCACTTCTCTGGATGGGCAGGACTAGGCCCCACATGCCTGTCGGCGGCAGGTTCAGATCTTCGCTGGCAATCCGGAATCCCCGTATTGTTCTACTGTGTCTAATACTATCGGTGAGTATTGCCGATCAGGTTGCGTACAGGACCAAGAAAGCAGTCGGCAGGATAAGACCCTGTGAAGACACAGAAATGGTCGATGTAATAAACAGGGGGCACACTTCAGGCAGGCATTCATTTCCTTCTAATCATGCTGCAAATTCATCCGCACTTGCGACGATTATCTCAATTGCGTATCCGCCGCTTGCACCAGTCGCTGTGTTGAGCACAGTTACTGTAGGGTTCAGCAGAGTCTACCTTGGAGTACACTATCCGATAGATGTATTCACAGGCTGGCTTACCGGAATACTATCAGGACTTTTTATCTGGATGCTTCTTGGGAAAGCATTGTCTCGACAGGGCTTAATCGGATTCACAAATAGGTTCCGGTACAGGCAGCCGCGGACATTTCCGGATCCGGGCGGGCATTGGGAAGAAATGGAGTTCAAGTCTTGCGACGGATTCTCTCTGAACGGACTCTTTCTAAAAGGGGGAAACAAAATAGCGGTTCTTGTTCATGGTTTGCATTCGGATATGAATGCACTTGCCCCGCTTGGTGAGAAATTCAACAAGCACGGATTTTCGGTGCTGCTTGTCCCGATGAGGGGGCATGACGGACATCCATTGGCAAAGACAACCGGAGGGCCTGCAGAAGTTCTTGATGTCGTTGGTGCTATAGAACACCTGGTTTTCGAGGGTTTCGAATATTCGAACATGGTGCTTTTCGGTATTTCCATGGGTGGTGCTGTCGTGATGAAAACTGCAGGGATACTTGAAATGTCTCAGCCCGGATGCATAGTATCTTATGGTGGATTCGATGATTTCTTTGTATCAGCGCAAAGGAAACTCGGAAAAATCAGGTTTGGTATGTTCAAAATGCTGTTTCCGCGCGCTGTTAGAAAAGGGCTGGAGAATTTCAAACCGCTCGATTATGCTGTTTCTGCAGAAGAAACAACCTTTCTTTCCCTGAGTGGAGAGTACGACAGGATAACACCCCCCGCGACGGGAATGAGTATGGCAGAAACAGTGAATAAGGGAGTTCATTACACCCTCGCAGAAGAAGGGCATCCTTCTCCTGTTTTGGGTCGGTGGAACTTATTGCAGTTGGAGTCTATAATAAGAATGATATCGGATTATATGGATACCGAAAAGATATCGGGTGGAACGGTTGACATAAAGGGAATAATTGATAATTTTCCGACTCTGAAATTTAAAAGAGAACAGGAAGAAAATGAATAGAAGTTTTGAAATAGAACGATTGACTGAATTTACAATTGCTTTCAGGGATATCCTCGATGAGATGAGGAAGAATATTGAAAATGACGAAGGTGTACCTTCAGCCAATAGCGATGACTTTATGGCATATCAGCAGCTTGTGCTGAGTATTATCTCTCTTCAGAAGGAACTGGATGTGTTTCTCGATACAGCATTGAGCCACGAACTTTCACTGCAGGAAACACCGATTCAGATTCTGGATTTTACAGCAGAACTGGATAAATTCAAGAAATAACCGAATAATCCGAAAATATCATAATCACAACCTTGTCATTATCTCTCAGTACTCCGATTACAATAAAGGAATCCGCTATTCGGATGCAGTAATTCTGCGAATTGCAGTGAACAGGGATTTCTCATTAGTAGGGAGTTGAATATACTGCACTCCCGTAAAGCCGACCGGAAGTCCCCGGTTTAGACCCGATGCAACCAGGATATTCTGATTGGGAATTCTCGCAGCCAGGGAAGCAACAATGTGAATATTTGTATGATCAAGCCGCAGAATCAGTGCTTTTGAAGCCTTCTGAGCAGACGATAAATCTTCAAGGGAGTCAGTAAAGATTACCTGACGAGACAGCTTATCGGATAGAACATTCCGACACATATCGAGGAAGTCTCCGGGGGGAGAATACACCAGTATTTCCACTCCGCCGGCGTGCACCTGTGCGACGGGAAAGCCAATCTGAATCACATCTTTTTCATTTGAGCCTGCCAGCCATCCCCCTATGCTTCGCATGAATTGGTCAATTTTCGAAAGTATCGTATTTCTGTCAGGAAGTTCCTGCGAGTGAATTCTGAATCTCAGTACATGCCAGTCTCCCTGCAGTATTGGAAAATCAGAGTTTCGCGGGGGATTCTTCAAAAACGCAATTTCAAACCCCGTCCAGCGTTCCGGGCAAATTGGGGAGAGAAGGTGCAATATGTGTTTCAAAATGTCAGCCGCCGCTCTTTTGCTGAACCAGACCGGCGAGCCGGATACTGTGGTCTCTCCCGAAACATCGAACTCCCAACCAGTTTTTTCACAGGCAAGTGAAAGGGATTCTGCAAGGCACGAAGCTTTTTCTCTATTCGGAGAAAGAAGAACCCCGGGACCTATTGCTGATTTTCCTAAGCCAATGCCCGCAATATCTGAATCGAGAATTGTATGGAGGATAACATCACAGTCCGAACATCTCATTTTGCTGAAACAGGGCTTGCCCAGCCAAAGGAATTCTACAGGCTCTATGGTAAAGTGACCATTCATAGCATCATGAAATTGGTCGAGGACAGGCTTTATTCCCAGTTTATCCAATAATCGTACACCATTCTGCCCATGTGCTTTCTTCATATCTATACCTGTTGCATTTGCGAACCAGGCACTCCATTCGAGTATTTCTCCTGTATTCCTGTAAACGGCAACCCCACCCGGAAAATCAGGAGTCGGGATATCAGCGTCAGTTGTACTGCTATTGCAGTCCTTGGGAATGTGTGTCCAGGTGACAAGAAATCCGTGCTCTGTTGGATGTATTTCTTCGATGAATCCCTTATTATTTTCGAGGATAGCAGCTTTTGTTGGCGCATTCTTAAGTTGGGAAAGCGGGCATTCCGGACATCTGTCCACTCGATTGTAAAAATGATAACATTTTTTAACATTCAGGGAAGCACCTTGCCACAGAACATCGGTGTCTTTCATGAACACAGCTTTGAGAGAAGAAAAATCAGGTTGCGCATCAAGGTATAATATGGAGTTCAAAAGATCCTTTTTCCGCAGCATAGCCCCGAGCGAATCGACTGTATCATACGGAACGGTCCGTTTATCATCCCAGACGGCCAACAGGCTGAAACCGCCAGAGAGAAGCGTGATGTGAACATCAGAAAAACATTCATCAAACGGATTGTCTGAGTTCAGCAATTCACGAATGTTATTACTGATTAGAGATGTTGCGATTGGTGCTGCAGTCTCTTCAGCTCCGAAAATTGCAAGTGCGGAAGCTTTGAATCCCCGTGCTGCAGTTTCGAGAATGGACCGAAGTGATGATATTGAAAGAATGTCATCCGAATGGACCATATTTTCGAGTTTCTCAAGCAGGAGTTTTGTTTTGAGTTCATCATCCATCAGGCTGAACAGTTTGTATTTAATCGATACGGCAGGCATCAGCATGTCAGCCTTCTGCTGAAGAATGTCAGCATTCCCGCGCCAGGGCGCAAAAAGCACAATAAGATCAGCCGGATAAACCAGACAATGTCCCGTGTCACCCAGTGCAAGACCATCATCAGCATCGATATCTATCCATACGGGATGCTGCAGTTTCTCAGGGTCGAATATATCAGATGCTTCGAAATGTTCAGGGTCTATATTCATGTTGTGCTGAGCAGTGAGAAGATATCCGTCCATGAAGCGACAGAATAAGAGGGCGGAGTCAAGCCCAAGTGCACCAGCAAGGTAGTTCAAAATTGCCTGTGGGGACTCAATTTCCAGTTTCGCAAGCAATTCCAATTCGCGTACGGGGAAGGCAAGTTCATCCGGCTGCGGGAGGAAAATGAAATCAATCCCCTTTTTAGCGTTCTTTTGTTTCGAATAGACAAGTCTGTGTCCGTTTCCGGACTTATCGAGCAGCGTAATAGTGCCGGAACCTGATACATCAGAAGAGAGCAATTCTGCAAAAAGACTGCTTTGAGCAAGCTCCCATGGGGTGTAGCCGAGGATAGCAACCAGACCGGGAGAGACAACAGGAACAGTGCGTCCGCGTTCTATCTTCGCATACGGTATTGCAGGATTCCAGAGACTGCTTTCGGGAACAGGGATATAATAGACTGCAATTGTCTGCGGGTCTTCTACTCTTGCGGCAGCCGTAAATTCCACCTTAGCCGGAGTAAATGTTACGAGTGAGTAAGAATGCTTTTTGGGTATAGATGAAAAAAGGTCTGTTAAATGGTTACCTTCTATATCCGGAGTATGAGAGATGCAGCCGGAATCAGCGGATGAAGACACAGAAGTAACCGTTTCGTCAACATGAGTTATGCGAAGCAGTATTTCCAGGCAGTCCATTTATCCTCCGGTTAAATCCAATTCGTATATATATAACAATATAC
>CAYRQP010000027.1:0-16239 GCA_964426545.1 uncultured bacterium
TGGATATGAGGGAATACCAGGAATGGATGGAAACCATTAAGCAACCGGAAGAACGTGAGAACCGCGTATTAGAAGGGGTTTATGAATTTGCACACTAATTCGGACTTGACCATATTCAATCCAACATAGGTTTTATGCAGTAATGTTGAACTGTGTGAGAATTTCTTTTCCGATGAGCAGGATGCAGTCGCTTCCCCTGATTTCAGTTGCCCATTGCAGATCGCAGAAAAAGTGTTCTCTTCCGGATTCCATCCTTCTTTGCAGTTCCCAGTGTGCATCAGCGCGGGTGAGCTGTGACACTGAGTCTCCGCGTGGGCATACTATGACTGCATACCGTCTTGTACCGCTTCTGAAGACCATTACGCTTTCAGGTGTGACCTGACCTGCAATCGATGAGATATCCCATTTGTTGTAATCCTGAATTCCCCTGGTTGCAAATTCTGTTGTTTTTTTGTTCATAGTTCCTCCCAAGAGTACTATAAACAAATTTTACGGGGATGTAAACAGGTGTATACCTTGTGTCTTATTGGTACCATGACACTTAATTCTGCGAACTAAGTGTCATGGTACCTTTGCTCTACTCTAATCGAGTTTGTCCCGCAGCTCATAGAGGATTTCAAGTGCCTGTTTTGGTGTCAGTTCATTGGGGTCTATCTTTCGCAGGTTGTCCAAGATGGGGTGCTCATCATCGGACTCAGTTTCTGCTATCATCAGTTCGAGCTGGTTGCAGTCTGTGACATCGTGCATCAGGTGCTTACCGGCTTCAAGGTCTGCAAGTACTTTCTTCGCGCGTCTTACAACCTGTTTCGGTACACCTGCCATCGATGCGACGTGTATGCCGTATGAATCATCAGCACATCCGTCTTCCACATCGTAGAGGAAAACTACCCTGTTTCCGGTCTCCTCCACCCTGACATTCACGTTTTCGACTGCTGGCAGGAGTTTTCCCAGTTCGGTAAGTTCATGGTAGTGCGTCGCGAAAAGAACCATTGGATTGTGCTGAGCATTGTTGTGAAGGTATTCTACCATAGCCCAGGCGAGTGAAAGCCCGTCATATGTGCTTGTCCCCCTACCGACTTCATCGAGTATAGCAAGGCTCGAGGAAGTGCTTGCATTGAGAAGCGACGCTGCTTCAGCCATCTCTACAAGGAAAGTCGATTGCCCACGGGTGATTCTGTCGGACGAACCTATTCTCGTGAATATCCTGTCAACAGGTGAAAAGATCATGGATTCAGCAGGAACGAAGGAACCGGCCTGTGCCATTATAACAAGAAGAGCTGTCTGACGAAGATATGTTGACTTCCCTGCCATATTAGGACCTGTGACAAGGAGTATCCTGCGGGTAAGATCGAGCATCAGATCGTTCGGGACACACTCCCCCTGCGGTAGAATCTGATCGAGAACCGGGTGCTTCCCTGCTTTTATTTTAAGAGATGACTTCAATGATAGTTCAGGACGGACATACCCCATTTCCTTGGCAAGATACGCAAGTGAGCAGATTACATCGAGTTCGGCAAGAACTCGTCCTGTCTCTGATATCCTGTCACATTGCTTTGCTATTTCCTCTCGAATATCTGAATAGAGAGATGCTTCCAGTTTTTCAATCTCCTCACCGGCACGGAGCACCTTTGCTTCAACTTCCTTTAGCTCGGGTGTAATGAAGCGCTCTGCATTTACCAGCGTCTGTTTCCTTATGTAATGTTCAGGGACTTTGTCGAGATGACTCTTCGATACTGAAATGTGATAACCGAACACCTTATTGTACCCTATGGTGAGATTTGGAATACCGGTAACTTCCCGCTCATTCTTTTCTCTGGATTTTATCCACTTCCTGCCCCCCTGCTTGATTTCCCACAGTTCGTCGAGTTCTTCTGAAACACCATCCCTTATCACTCCGCCATCCGATAACTTCAAGGGTGGTGAATCCACTATCATGGAGTCGATGTATTCACGCAGGGGTGCGAGTGTATCCATCTTTCCGGCAGTCTGCAATATGTCGCCGTTCAATCCGTTTAGGTTTTCTGTCAGTTCGGGCAGAAGGGCAAGTGTATCTGCTATTGCCCTTAAGTCGCGGGGTGCTGACCTGAGTGTCCCCAGTTTTCCCGCCTGCCTTTGAAGGTCGGCTGTATTGTCGAGGATCCCACGAATGTCATCCATTGAAGACGGAATAGATATAAGCGAGTCGATGGCATCGTATCTCGAAGTTATGACCTCAGGGTCTCGCGGCGGTGCTGAAAGACGCTTCCGCCATTCTCTCGCACCTGCCGGCGTCATTGTTCTGTCGGTTATATCAGCAAGAACGGCGGATTCTTCGCCACTTCTTGCTTCGACAAGACCTAGTGCTCTTGCGCTTCCCTTGTCGATTATCAGACAATCCTCCCTGAAGTACATCCCCCTGAATGAGAGATGTGACAAGACTGAGCGTTTCATGTCAGACAGATAGTACAAAAGAGCTCCAAGCGCTATGGTGGCTTCATGGGATTTATTAATTCCAAGTCCTTCCAGTGATGCCAGCTGCAGAACTTCCTTTATCTTCTGTACTGCTGTGTCGATGTCATACTTCCATCTTTCAAGTTCGGTTATCTCACAGCCCTGCGGCGGCATCATCTTTGTACCTTCCGGAACTAAGAGTTCAGACGGGGACATCCTCGCAATCTCTACAGCAAGTACCTTCGACTCAAGGGCAGTTGCGGTAATTTCACCGGTTGATATGTCGCAGAGTACAAGTCCCGATGTGTTTCCGTCGGAATATGCGGAACAGAGGAGAACTGAAGAGCGTTCGCTGAGTGCGGAGCCGCTTACAAGGGTTCCCGGAGTTATTACTTCGATTACATCTCTCTTTACGATTCCTATTGCTGTTTTGGGGTCTTCTGTCTGTTCGCAGATGGCAATTCTGCATCCTGCCTTGACCAACCGGGCAAGATAGCCATCGAGTGCATGCCAGGGAAAGCCTGCAAGCGGTATCCGCTCGCCGCTTTTGCTTTTCGAGCGTGAAGTCAGAGTGATATTCAATATCTTCGATATCTTCTTTGCATCGTCGTAGAAGGTCTCGTAGAAGTCACCCATTCTAAAGAGGAGTATCTCAGTCGGGTATCTTGCTTTTATGTCGAGATACTGCTTCATCATTGGTGTGGTCATATGCTAACCACATTTCTGTTGGGGGATATGATGCTGTCAGTGATCTTTGAACTGCATATCATAGAGTTCCCTGTATCTCGCATTTTTGGCGATAAGCTCATCGTGAGTGCCCTGTTCGGCTATTCTGCCCTCATCTATATAAATAATCCGGTTTGCCTTCATGATAGTCGAGAGTCTGTGTGCAATGACAAGAGTAGTACGCCCTTCTATCAGATTGTCTATTGCCTCCTGAACATATCGTTCCGAGTGCGTATCAAGTGCAGAAGTTGCTTCATCGAAAATGAGTATGTCAGGATTCTTCAGGATTGCCCTTGCTATGGCAATGCGCTGCTTCTGTCCGCCCGAAAGCTGACACCCGCGCTCCCCTATGACAGTCTCGAATCCCTCCGGTAGCTCATCTATGAACTCAAGAGCATTGGCGGCCTGTGCTACCTTGCGGACAGTGCCAATCGGGATATCATCTACTCCGTAGGCAATGTTGTTCATTACAGTATCATTGAAGAGTATTGTTTCCTGGGTTACCACTCCAAGACTTAGACGAATATCTTTGAGGTCGATCTCGTGAAGATCAGTTCCGTCAATCATTATGGAACCCGAATCAGGGTCATAGAATCTTGGTATAAGGTCTGCTATCGTGCTCTTGCCACCTCCGCTTGGACCCACGAGAGCGACTATTTCACCCCTTCCGATGGAGAAACTCACATTCTGCAAAACTTCTACACCTTCTTTGTAGCTGAATGAGACATCCCTGAATTCAATACCTTTCTCAACAGATTTCAGAGAAACAGGATTCTCGACTTCTTTGATTCGCACAGTTCTGTCCATCAGGTCAAAGACACGCTCAGCCGAAGCAAAACCAATTTGAATCGCTGCATTAGAATTACTGAGTACCTTTATGGGTTTCATCATTGAGAGAACTGCAGCAATGAACACAAGGAACCTGCCTGTCGATAGTGTTTCGCCCGCAAGAACAGACTGTCCGCCATACCACATAATGACACCGGTGGCAACCGCACCCATAACTTCGGTTATCGGGCTGGCAAGTGCTTTTATCCTGCGGATAGAGATGCCGGTCCTTCGGTGTTTGTCTATCACACCTGCGAATTTCGCCGTTTCATATTCTTCCATTGAAAATGCCTTAACAACCCGGATTCCGAATATTGTCTCGTGCAGAAGAGAAGTAAAATCAGAGAGCTGTCTTTGAATATAATGTGTCTTCTTCTTCAGTATCCTTCCAATGATTAGAATAACGAACATCACCGGTGGAAAGATGAGCAGCGTCGCAAAAGCAAGTTTCCAGGATGCCCACAGTGCTAAAGTCAGGTAAACGACCAGAAGTACGATCTGCTGGGGAACTTTCATCAGCATCTGAGTCATAGAACTGTTCATGCGGGTTATATCAGATGTGAACTTTGCTATGATATCTCCGGTGCGGTTTGAAGAATAGAATCTCATGTCAAGTTCAAGTAAATGTCGATACAGAGTATTCCGCACTCCCGCGACTACTTCATGTTCAGCTTTTGAAATGAAAAAACTCTGGAAAAAGGCGAAGAGGTTCTTGAGAAATATTATTATGACAATGAGGACGATAACAACAAATAGTGCTTGTGATGGGTTGGAAGTTCGCAGCGTTTCACCCAAACCATCCGATAATTCTCCGGCACTCCTCTTTACACCTTCGGAATCGAACCTGATAATTGAACCTGCCAGTTCGCTAAGCGGTCCGGAGCAGTTTCCTTCGAGCGATTCCATGAATTCTTCATCTCCGGTGCGTCCGTCTGCGGGCAGCAGAATGTCGTCAAACAGCGGGAGTAGCATTCCGAGAGTCATGCCGCTCAGAAGTGCAAAGAGTATCATGCTGACCATTGCAGCAAGTACCCATTTCCACCAGGGCAGTACAAGTCGGAGTATGCGAATTACGATATTTTTCGTTATCATAGTCTTCCAGGATTTGGTTAGTATATATTTTGTATATATTTAAATGGAACAAAACTCATCTGTTATGTGTATATATAATTGAAATGTTTCAAAAAGATGAGGAGGGAATAACTTGGCAACAAGAATAATCACAGATAAGAGGATAGAAAAAGACCCGAGAACAGACCGCGAACTGATGAGTGACCTGTGCAGTGGTGACGAGAACGCCCTTTCAGAGATCATACAGAGATTCCAGGCTCCTATCTTTTCTCACCTCATCCGCATGCTTGGCAATGAAGAGGATGCCTGTGAAATCCTTCAAGAAACATTCTGCAGAGTCTACAAATACCGCGACAAGTTCAATCCCGAGTATAAACTGGTCACATGGATATTTACTATCGCAAGCAATCTTGCTAAGAAGGAATGGAGAAGACGGCAGCGCTGGGGTGCTATCCCTCTTGAATATGTTAACTTAACTGCAAAACTGAGCCTGGCACCGCATTATAATGCAGGGGCGATCGAATTGGGAACTTCCATTGAAGATGCAATCAACCTCCTGCCCCCACATTACAGAGAACCATTTATTCTTCGAGAGAAACAAGGGCTGACTTATGAAGAGATCTCCGAAATTCTTGACATAAAACTCGGAACGGTAAAATCACGGATAAACAGGGCAAGGGGACAACTTCAGGAACTTCTCAGCGATGTTTGGGAGGAATGGAAATGAACTGCAGAAAAGCGCGCAGTATAATAAGTCTTGTTATTGACGGTGAAGCATCCTCCAAAGAACGCTCATCTCTTCAGTTTCACATTATGGGATGCCCGTCCTGCAAAAGACTCTTCGATATGTCCGGTGACATATCCGCACACATGGAAAACCTTCCTGCACCGGTACCCCCGGCTGACCTCGAAGCAAATGTACTCCTCAAGCTGGAAAAGCAAAAGACAGGTAAAAGCACAAAACGCTCTCCCCTATATTTCATAATAGCCGCTACTCTTTCTCTATTCGCTGTATTTACAACTGCTATTCTTACCACTAACGAGAACTTTTCGTCTATTGATGTTGCAGCACAGAACAGTATTGCTGCTGAAGTCTCAATAGATTCCATGATGTATACAGCAGGAGAAGAAGCACCTGTATCAGATATATCCAAAGTTGATGTTCATCCTTTGCCAATTGCGATGCATCGGCAGGATGACAAGCGGAGCTCGCTATCGCAGGCGATTAAATATTCAATCCGCACCGCACCGCCCGTTCGCTACAGCAGGCGGTCGTGCATGATCTCCTTCTAATAGAGCCATGAGTCTTTTCTCAGTACTATTTTTCATTCTGCATCTCTCTTCACCTGCTGGCTGTGTTTATGCTCTAAGCCATGAGTATCTACCCGGTCATTTCGAGATTATCACAGCCGTCTCGATTTCACCTACCTGTGCGGTAACGGTACTGCAATTCAGGGAGCCCGCTGATGTTTCCCTCTTGTTCGAGGGAGAAGTTGTCAGTCCGGATTCGATAATTACAGACGGGGACATCGGTCTCAGCATACTGGTTTTTAAGGACCCGCTTTTTAGTGATTACCAGATGCCGATATATTCCGAAACTCTCGAAGGAGAGCTGCTTCGTATTATTGGACAGGGTATAAACGGAATTGTCATAATCGAAGAATCGGCGGGACAGATCTGCCATGACGGTTCCGTTCTCATTAGTGCCTCTCTTTCGGACGGATTCATGGGTGCAGCAGTATTCAATCAGCAGGATCTGTTTTTGGGAGTCATCTCCGGTCTTGAATATTCGACAACTCCGAATATGCCGGAATTTTACTCTATGGTTGACACAGCTTCTGAAACCCTGGTTCTCTACCCCACATCGATTTGGTATATGTGGGCACAACTGGTTGTGAACCCTCCCGAATCATCCGATGGTTTCCGCTTCGGAATTACCGCAATGGCAAACACATCCATAGGCAATTCCAATATCCCGCCCGGGATTCTACTAATATCGGTTGAAGAGGGAGGATTCGCCTGGAATTGCGGTCTTCAGCCAGGTGATATCATTACAGAATTGAATGAACAGGCTGTTTACCATCCATATACCCTTCGTGGGCTTCTGCTTACATCAGAAGACTCTCTTGAAGCAGTTGTCTGGAATAGGAATAATACACGCATGCTGAAAATACCGACAGCAGCGGATTTCGATTGACTTTCCTATAACATTCTTCGACTGCCACCCTTTTGTTTTCGTACCATAATCATTAGTATTGTAAAGATGGTTCTACAGATATCAATACGGGGGTTTAATGAAATACACGATTCTGCTCTTAACGTTGTTCTTAATTTCATCCATACCGGCAGTCAGTTACGCAGAATATTTCCTGCCTGCGTTGGAAGGCACATATCCCGATTCTGTCTATGAAGTGTACTCTACAGGCAATGAACCAAGAAGTATCTGTACACTGCCTTCCGGAGATTATCTCTATCTGGCAATAGGGTACGGTTATGTACCTGTGTTCAAAACCTCTGATTATTCTCTGGAAGCTTTCATTTCTGTTGGTGACAGTCCGAGAGACATCTGTGCTCTTCCATCCGGTGAATATGTCTACCTGACAGACGACAGTGAAAACTCAATCTATGTGATAGAAACGGCAACCAACACTGTATCGGGGCAGATTGAAATCCCCTACCTGCCGCAGTGGATAGATGTACTTCCTGACGGCTCGAAGATATATGTAACTCACCCTACCGGGCATGTAACCGTCATAGATACTGAAACAAACACAATTGAAACAACCGTCTGGGCGGGTGATTATCCAAGCGGTATCGCAGTCCATCCCGGTGGCGACTATGTTTACATCAGCGACAAGAATTCAGCCTATGCAACAGTCATTGAAACATCCGACAACTCGACATCACGATTCTTTGTCGGCGGTGACACCTATGATGTCTGCATTCTTCCATCAGGTGAGTATCTTTATCTGAACATCAAAGAGTGGAATCTGATATCAGTAATTAGAACTTCCGATTTTTCAATTTTAAGTGAGATTACATATCCGGGAAGCGACTCCAACCGTTTCTGCTCCCTTCCATCGGGTGAATACATTTATATTCCCGACCCGGATGAAGACCTGCTTCATGTGCTCCGCACGTTGGACAATACATTTATGACTCCCGTTTTGGTATTCGGGAGCCCTGACGGACTCTGCACTTCACCTGACGGTAGTTTTCTTTACGAAGTGAATTCAGGAAGCAATGATATGGGAGTCGTTGGATATTCAGGAACAGGAATTGAAACTGCATCACCTGAAAACAGTGTATCAGTTACCGCCTGCCCGAATCCATGTATAGGAACTCAAGCAGAGCTGTTTGTAACACTTCCCGGAAATGCAATTACAGTATTACAAATCTTCAGTATAGACGGCAGGATTCAGAGTGAATTCGACTTAAGCGGGAATGAAACTGAAATATACGTTCTAATCAGTGATCTTGCACCGGGAATCTACCTATCCAGACTACAGTCAGATACTGCTGTGATAACTTCGCAGTTCGTCATACTGGCGGATTAGTCACCCAAAATCTGAATTCTGATCTTCCTTGAACGCGGTCTGTTGTCGTGGTCTATTACAACAATCTGCTGCCATGTTCCAACAAGCAATGCTCCGTCGACAATCGGAAGGGATATCCCCGGACCCATAAGAGAAGCCCGAAGGTGTGAGAAACCGTTGTCATCCCCCCATGTCTCCGAATGTCTCGACCGCAGGCTCTGAGAGACCATTCTCTCCAGCTGCTCTTTCATATCAGCAACCAGCGCAGGTTCATACTCGATTGTAGCGACGGATGCAGTCGAGCCTATTACAGAGATGCAGACAATACCGTTTTCCACCTTACTTTCCTGCACAACATCATCCACATTTTCGGAGATATTCACTATGTCTGAAAATCCCTGCGACTGGACTGTGATTGTCTTTCCGAAAACCATATTTGCTCCTTATGGAAAAGGTGCCTGGCACCTTAATTATTTCTAGCCTTTGGCATCCCAGCAGTAGGTGCATAGATTGTCCTTTGGCAGACCGATAGCTTCTATCAGGTCGTCCAGGCGCTGGTAACGCAGTGATGTCAATCCAAGTCGCTTGCGGATGATCTCAACCATGTTTGCATATTCTTCCGAATCGGGATCGAAGTACGCATCCGGTACATTGTCGGAAGTACCTTCGAGCTCCTCTACGGCTCGTCGTCCTGCGAGATCCATTACCGAACGAGACCGGGAGAAGTTAAGAAATTTACACCCAAACACAAGCGGCGGGCAGGCCGGGCGCATATGCATTTCGACAGCGCCGGCATCGAATACCCGTTTTACCGTATCCTTCAGCTGTGTGCCCCGAACAATCGAGTCTTCACAGAACAACACTCTCTTACCTTTGATGAACTCTTCTATCGGTATGAGTTTCATCCGTGCTACAAGATCTCTCTGCCCCTGATTCTGCGGCATAAAACTCCTCGGCCATGTAGGAGTGTACTTCACGAAAGGTCTTTTATAGGGGACACCTGCTTCGTTTGCATAACCTATGGCATGGGCACTACCGGAGTCAGGAACCCCTGCAACAATATCCACTTCGACATCATCTCTCTGTGCAAGACACTTTCCGCAGTTATACCTTACATCCTCAACATTTATATCTTCGTAATTCGATGCGGGATAACCATAGTACACCCAGAGGAATGAACAAATCTTCATTTCATCACCCGGGGCTTTCATCTGTTTGTAGCCTTCTTCATTCAGTAGCACTATCTCTGCCGGCCCGAGAACATATTCATGCTTGTAATCGAGATTGGGATAGACACAGGTTTCGAAGGTGAGGCAATATGCACCGTCTTTCTTACCGATATGAATCGGTGTTCTGCCCAATCTGTCACGGGAGGCGTATATTCCTTCCCTTGTGAGCAGGAGAATAGAACAGGAGCCTTCTATCATATCCTGTGCTCTTTTCAATCCTTCTGTGAAAGTATCTTCCTGATTGATGAGCATTGCTACAACTTCTGTGGGATTTATCTCCCCGCCGCTCATCTCGGAAAAGTGTCCCGCATTGTTCTCAAAGGTTTTCTCCACAAGTTCTCCGATGTTCTGAACCACACCTACAGTCACTATTGAATATTGTCCGAGATGAGAACTTATTATCAAAGGCTGGTCTTCGAAATCACTGATGACACCAATACCCATTCTTCCGTGCATCTTAGTGATATCGACTTCAAATTTAGAACGGAACTGTGAGTTGGTGATGTCATGAATCACACGATGAAATCTGCCATTATCGAGTACTGCAAGCCCCCCGCGCATAGTACCTAAATGTGAGTGATAGTCAGTACCGTAGAACAAGTCCTTGACGCAATCACCTTTCGAAACAACACCAAAGATACCGCCCATAACATTCCCCTCTCAAAGTATCAGGCAAGTTGAATTTATACTAAATCAATACGAAAAGTATGATTCAATAATACTAATCTCTTTTTTATCGAACAGGTCTCATTTTGACACTATTGTCTCAGATATTACCGGCTTTTATTCTTCCCCATGTCGAATTAGTGAGTCCGCTGTATTCCGGCACATCCGTACTCCAGGATGCACCGTAAATAACACCGTTGTTCTCGTATCCACTTGAATCAAAAGCGGTAACTCCGCTGCCTGTCTCGAACTTCCAGTAACCGATGAGTCCTTCTGCTCCGGTAACATCACTCCACATACCACCTATTATGTCAGCATGACTTCTGTAGATATTCCAGACGCGTACTTCATCTATCAGTCCATCGAAGTATCTGTGTCCGGCAAGGAGTTCGGATACATCTCCGATTTTCAATGTATTCTCAGAACAGATGATAGTCCCGGTATAAGCAACTTCCTGCATTATTTCACCGTTCACATAGAGGGAGATGATAGAGCCGTCCCATGTCGAAGCAACATGTGTCCATGTATCGAGTTCAAGTACCTGCGTTGTTTGCGCCTGTGCCCATGTGAGAACCGGTACACCTGTATCTACTCCAAAAGAAGCCGAGAACACCCCGGAGTCTCCGCATCGAATCACATATCCCGCTTCGACACCTTCACCCCAGATTTCCTTCCCGACGATTGTATTACTGTAATGATAGTGCCCCCATGAGACAGGTTTGATCCATGCTTCGAGCGTAATCTCATAAACCGGATTAAGAACGGAATCATCAGCAACCTCGACATAGTTAGAAGTTCCGTTGAAATCCAGCGAATACATATTGTCCCCTGATACCGCAAATGGAAGTATCAGGAGAAGAAAAACAGACAAGGATATTGTAAATGACATATTCCCTCCTTGAAACTACCGCACACGAATATTTGCAGATTAAACACGATAAAACTATAATACAAATAACTCTAAATGAAAGGAGTACATATGCGAATACTGATTATATTCGCTCTTTTCACTTTACCCTTAACAACCTTCGCCGACCCTGTGGTGGTTCGCACTTTAGATGCACCAGATACGAACATTACAGGATTAGGTTACGGCAACGGCTTTCTCTGGGCTGTAGATCAGGTTACCGAAATGGTCTACATACTGAATCCTGAAACAGGAGCAGTTCTCGATTCCTGGGAAGTGCTTGAAAACGGCACTAAACATCCGACTGGCCTTACCTTCATGAACAACACTGTCTATGTAGCATCTGCAGAGGGTACATTGAATAATGCCGCTTACTGCGATATGTACTCTGACACGGGTGCATATATATCCGGTTTCGATCTGGATTGTTGAGGAAGCGATCTCGACCAGAAGGTTTCTGGTCTTGCTTCTACTGCATCCTATGTATTCGGTCTTGGCGAAGACACCGAGACAAATAATGAAACAGTCGAAAAATTCGACACATCCGGTACTCTCGTTGGCAGCCATTACATCTTTCAGCCCCTGGGTCTCTCTTCCCATTATGACATTGCCTGCAAAACCGGCAATATATGGATTGCCTGCGACGAGTCTGATTCTCCGATAAAGGCATTCTCTACAACTGGCACTCTCGTCGACTATGTCTGGGATACGGTCGTCCCCGCAGCTCACGGTCTTACGTTCGAAGTGGATACCCGATATCTCTGGGTAAGCGACATTGTTAATGACAAACTGTACAGAATCGACCTTTCACCGACTGGAATAGCCGATGATGTCTCGACAGGATTAAACACGAGAGAACTTACTGTGAATACCAATCCATTCAACTCTTCTGTTGTGATAACAGCCACCGGATTCAATTCCCGTGCCGTAATCGAGATATACAGCATTAACGGGACCACTGTTCGTTCCACATCCATAGCTGATACTTTCACATGGACAGGAACAGACGACAGAGGTACTGAAATGCCCTGCGGTACTTACATCGTACGAGTATCTGACACTGAAACTTCATCTTATCTAAAACTCATCAAGCTATAGAACACTTCATTAAGAGAACCCGGTGCAATCCGGGTTCTTCTTAATCAATAAGCAGCACTTTCCATTCTACCAGTACTTCTTCAAGCAGTGCATCGAAACCAATATCCACCCGGGTCAATTCATAAGGTGATCTGAATATTCATTCCAATCGGAAATCCCGGATTCCCTGTTTCCTGCCATTATTTGACAAACGATTAATCCAAGGAGATCATGAACGAAATACTGCACATAAAAGCCCAACGGTTCTAAATCAATTTCCGCACTATCATTGATTGTATATCTGATACCGATTTTCCGTCTTCAATATCTTCTAAAGTACCTTCTATTAGGATGGTAAGCCTGCGAAGCAAACAACCCACTGGCTACCGATACTACTAGAGCAGATACAGCTGCTACACATACAAAATGAATTGCTGTTTTCATTGTCTCTCCAATGCTCTTGCGAATCCCAACTCTACGCTAGTTTCCTCCCACTCGGCATACCTCATTTTCCAGTCTCCGATGCTATCCCGCTGAAGCAGGATTTCGAATTCCAGAACATCCAGCGTTTTCTGTGACGGTATATCGGAGAAAGATGCTTCACCGCTAAATGCCGCTATGAGTGATATTTCAGCTGTTGCTGAATCGGTAAATACAATACTTTCTACTCGTTTGATTATAACCAGATTCTCAAAGTGTCTTAGATAATAATAGACAAGCAATTCGAAGTCGTCCCTGTCATTGCCGAGTCCATCGCTGAAATCCTGCGATATGTTCTCCATCAATAAGCATACATCCCCGGCTTCAGCGGCACTTTGCATTTCATCGATGAAAACAAGTATTTTATCTTCGGGAGATAGTTCTGCAGAACATGAAAGAAGTAGTAATCCGACAGTCAAACTGCAGACAACAAGTGGAAGTTCCTTCATGAAATATTGTTACATCCCTATCTAGACCGCACGAAGGTGAGATTAAGTGTTACTTCTCCATATTCATCAAAACCAACAAATTCTATAAAGGAATCATGTTCCTTTGACAGATATATGCCGACATCTGCGTTATTGTTGTTTAACAGTATCCAATCACTGTCACCGTCATTCGTAACACCTCTCTCAGTTTCTGTGAAGAGAGGAAAAGGATCATCTCCGTCAATGGTAAGTTCTATCATACATACCGGATCAATCTGTTTTATCTCCATTGTAACAGTATCATCATGCCATTCACCGAGAAACCCCTGATCACTGCATGCGGAAATTAAGATAACAAAGACTACCGGAATTATGTACTTCATGTCAACTCCCTTTCTACCAGTTTAAGTCCTGAACAACATCTATATTATCTAATAATATATAATACATTCTCGCAGACGACACTACAACTCAGAGCCTGATATCACAAAGTGACGTTAGCTGAAAGATGAATTGCAGTAGAAACGATTACTTCATATATACGGTGAACATTGAAAGCACTTTTCAGAATCATTCACACGGAGGTTTGAATGGGAAACGGTCTTCTTTTCAGCAATAGACTACTGGATATTGTAGTTCTAGCATTGCTTTCAGCACAGACATTGAAAGTGATATTCTCCGTTTTCACAGAGAAGAGAATCGACTTTCACCGTTTTCTGGATACCGGAAGCATGCCCAGTTCACATACGGCTTCGGTAGTCTCTCTCGCTTCTGCGATTTACATTACAGAAGGCGGAAGTTCACCACTTTTCGCACTGAGCGCGGTTTTCGCCGTTGTTGTCATGTATGACGCAGCCGGTATCCGCAGGGCTGCCGGTAGGCAGGCATCAGTCCTGAACAAGATAGCGGAGAACATTCGAAACAAGGATGGCCTTGTCATAATCGAGAAGAACCTGAAAGAACTGCTCGGTCACACCCCCCTTGAAGTACTTGGCGGGCTGCTGTTGGGAATAGTGATAGCAATCCTTATGTGCTGAACACCTTCAATTGTCTCTCCCCTTGATGACGGAGGGCGTTAAGCAATATTGGGCTTGGTTTCAGTGCTGATATCGATTGTTCTCTTCATATCCCTCCTGTTATTGGAACGAGTTACTTCGCAATATCCGGTAGAAGCAGAACACAACACTAAAATAATGTACTCAGCTTTCTACTATTTGTTCAATCGCATGAAGAAATAATCCTGCAGACCATGCATCCAGGATAGATGTATTACTCACAAAACGCCGTACATCATTTAGCGTGTCTACTATTTCTAAGCTATTTACAGCATCAATCAGCATTCTGCGTAGTTTAGCAATTGTCAATATTTCGGCATCTTCATAATCGCCGGATTGTCGCATTCGAGCTTCAAGATGATCTAAATTGACTTTAGGATAGTGTCCTACATACCAGAGCATATCGTACCAGTCGCGCCCTTTAACACGCGCTCCCCATTTACGGCATAGAACAGCATGTAGTTTGCCGGCGAACATATCCGGAAGGCTAAATACTCGAAGCGGGATGGGAATCGGTCGTAGTATATACTGAGTCTCAGTGCTGAATCCTCCGGGAGGATTTGTATCCACCTCCAGCTTAATCTTCACCAGTTTTCCAGGATGTACGTCCCGAAGTATTTCTTCACCGGCATCGATTACAATAAGCTGCTTATACGTGTCTGTCTTAAGAAAGGCTGAGTCGATAGGATTATTAACTATGGCTTCCCGTTTTTCATACTCTACAGTGAATCCGTAGCTCTCAATCTCCTTTCGAAGATATTCACTGTATAAGTCCATCGAGAAGTGCTTATCAGAATCGAGAAGCGAAAAATCAAGATCCTCGGAAAAACGATCCAGTCCGTACAAAAGCCCTAGAGCAGTCCCACCGTAAAAGGCAGCATGTTCGAAGAATTTGCCACGCCAAAGCCCTAGGAGTGCAAGTCTCTGAAGTATGTCACGCAATGCATTCGTGTAATCCTGAGTTGTATCACATTTATATATATCAAGCATAGAACGAATTGCTTCATGCATCGTCAGTTCTCCATATTCTCTCTAAATAGGTAATCAGATTTCTTATCTTTACCGAATTGTATGAATCAGATATCTCAAGCATCAATTCTCGATCCATCTTCCTGACCATCTCCCTATCCAATCTTAAATCTTCGAAAAGATACTGCTCGTATTCAGATATCCGCACTCCATCAAATCGTTTGTCTGCCCAGACCTTATCAGCAAGAGCCTTTTCCGGTGTCGCTATAAGGAACGAAGGTGTTCCTGTCGAGTTAAGCACATAACCTGGGCAATATCGATTCTTCGTAAGTGTTCTATAGGAAAAATTACAAAGCGGAGTATTGAATTCTTTACTTCGCTTAGCTGTGACAGAAGTTACCGTAGTTACTTCTTCAGGAATTAAACCATAATAGTACAGTGCATATTCAAGACTGATGTATGAAGGGCCGTAAATGAGATTAGCTACATACTCGTATCTAATCTTTTGATGCTGATAAGTCCTGTTAAAACAGTAAAGACCCTTCTTGATTCTAATGAGTTCCTCATTTATGAGTAGCCTTGTAACAGCATCTCTAGGCTTGCTATACATGGATAGTGCATCCATGAGAACCTGGTAGTCAAAGACTTCACCGGGAACTCTCTTTCGAATCTCAGCTATCATACTAATCATAATGCTATCCTAATACTTAACATGTATGTCCATCTAAACTGGACATAGTATACAGTTATTCGGTATTATCGTCAATGTGCGAATAATGATCAAGATGCTGATACAGTAATGGTACCCCCGACGGGATTCGAACCCATGCATCCGGC
>CAYRQP010000028.1:0-15831 GCA_964426545.1 uncultured bacterium
AAGTGGGAGAAGTGAAGTACGACACTTTTGCCAAACGGGAACTTCCTTGTATAATTCACACTTCTATAGACACGTTCCTAATCCCCTGAATTAGCGAGGTTAACATGATAAAAAACACTTTCCATTTTCTCTTCCTTGTACTTCTTGTTACTTCAGTGAGTACGGCATCAGACTACGATATTACAATTCCACACTATTCGGTTCATCTGAATAATGTCTCTCCGGCAGATATTGCAATTCTCGAAGCCAACGATATACTCATAGAGTGGGCTGTGGGAAACAAAGCCTTGGTGAATGTAGATGCAGAACAGGAAATTCTGCTTCATCATCTCGGATATTTTCCAGTTCGTGTTCCAAGGACCGAGCCACTCGTTCCTTATCCTTCGATAGATGACATTTATGATTCGATGGACGAAGTACTTACAGCACATCCTGACATCTGCAGACTGATTACTTATGGGACGAGTGTAGAAGGAAGACCCCTTAAGGCTATGATCGTCTCTGCTAATCCGGACACCGAAGAGTTGGAACCTGAAGTCAGAATGACCGGCGGTATTCACGGGGATGAACCTGCTGCATCAACCACAACCCTGAACTTTCTTGTTGTTTTGACAGACGGATATGCAACAAGCCCCACTTGCCAGTATGTAATCAATAACTCTGAAGTCTGGATCATTCCTGTTGTCAATCCCGATGGATATTATCACGACAGCAGAAGCAATGCAAACGGAATCGACCTTAACAGAAACTGCAGTTACATGGGACCGGGCGGAGGAGGCGGGTCAACTGCTTTCTCAGAGCCGGAAACAGCAGGTCTTCGGGATCTAACGATGCTGAGCTGGCCTGCAGTCGAGAACTTCATAAACCCATTTGTCACGGGTCTTTCTCTGCACGGGGGAGCAGCGTGCTTCAACTCAGTCTGGAATTACTCAACAACTCCATTACCTGAAGACTATGACCTGATACTGGAACAGGCAAATGTTTATGCAAACAGCCCCGGTATCACTGCCTACTTCGGAAGCAATTTCGATATCTATGTTCCGGGAGCCAGCTGGTATGAAACCAACGGTGATGTGAATGACTGGAGCTACGGTGAGTGCGGGACAGTTGATGCGACAATAGAAGTACACAACGACAAGCATGTTTCGGATTGGCCCGGAGTTGCAAACGCTCACTATGGAGCAACCCTTTCCTTCTTTCAGTCAAGCATATACGGCATCTGGGGAACAGTCACCAACGGCTCGGGAGATCCTCTCGATGCAAATATATCTATAGGTACTTCAGACGGTTTTGATTCTTCTGTACTCCGATTCTGCAGAACAGATGTCACACTCGGGGACTACCACAAAACACTGCTTCCCGGTACTTATGATGTCGAAGTAACAGTTGCCGGTTATACCCCCCAATCGGTAACCGGAGTTGTTGTCGGAGCGGAAGAGCAGGTCGAAGTCAGTTTTGTTCTTGACCCTGTAGGAATAGAAGAGAGTCCGGAGCAGGGATTATTGATAAGCGGACTTTCTGTATTCCCAAATCCAATGGCAGGAACCTGTGAATTTTCACTGCCCGTCACAGGGGTTGAAGGAACGCTTGTTATTTATGATATTAGCGGTCACGCAATAAAGCAGATGGATATCAGTTCTGATGAAGTATCTCTGCGGTGGAACTGTGCAGACGAAGAAGGTCATTCAGTTCCGTCAGGGATTTACATTGCACGATATTCAGGTGGAGTAATTGCAGAAACAACAAGACTTATTGTAAACAGGTAGGCATTATTTTGAAAGGTTCGGAAAATGGCACATAAGAAATCTTCAAGCAGTTCGAGGAACGGACGCGATACAGCAGGACGTCGGCTTGGTGTTAAATCCCCAGCAGGTTCGGTTGTCACAGCAGGATCGATAATCATACGTCAGCGCGGTACCAGGATTCATCCGGGTATCAACGTGGGTAAAGGCAGTGATGACACTCTTTTTGCAAAAGCTGACGGCAGGATTAAATTCCATAGAATGGGTGGCAGAAAGGTCGCTTCCGTAATAGCCGATCAAGCATAGATTATCAGGAATGAGATGATTTCAGCTGATCGGGTACTGACAAATATAGGGGAACTGGTCACAATGGCCGGTTCCCCTTCTTTACGTCGCGGAAGTGCTTCTGCAGAACTTTCCATAATTGAGAATGGTGCGTTTGCATTTGAGGGTAGTCAAATTGTCTGGGTGGGATCATCGGAAGATATCGCATCAAAGGTAGATCTTTGTGATGTAATCGACATTATTGACTGCAAAGATAGAATGGTCACTCCAGGTTTTGTGGATTCCCACACACACCCGCTGTTCGGGAAAACGCGTCAGGATGAATTTGCAATACGGGCTGCAGGTGCGGATTATGAAGAGATAGCGAAGGCCGGTGGCGGGATACTCAACAGTGTTGAAAAAACGCGGAATACATCGACCAAATTTCTAAAAGAAAATCTTATTCATCATTTGGGTATCATGCTCGCTTACGGGACCACAACTGCCGAAGTAAAGAGCGGTTACGGTCTCGATGTTAATACTGAGATTAGGTGTCTTGAAGTCGTTTCGGAACTGATTCCCGCATGGGAGCAAACGCTTGTTCCGACTTTTCTCGGAGCACATGAAGTCCCTGTTGAATTCAGGGGACGCGCAGATGAATATCTCGACATGATAATCGAGAAGGTGCTTCCTGTAATCAAAGAGAGAGAGCTCGCAAAATACGTTGATATCTTCTGTGAGAAAGGTGTTTTTACACCCGAACAGAGTTTTAGATATCTCAGTGCTGCAAAGGAGATGGGGTTCGGTATCAAAATTCATGCCGACGAGTTTCATGATACTGGCGGCGCCGGCATAGCTGTAGATCTCGATGCGGCAAGTGCCGACCATCTCCTGTCGATATCCCGGGAGAATATGAAGAGAATGGCGGAAAGTAACACGGTTGCTACGCTGCTTCCGGGGACTGCACTGTTTTTGGGTAAACCATTCCCTCCGGGACGGGAACTCATTGATGCAGGTGCTGGTGTTGCCCTTGCCACAGACTTCAATCCGGGGAGCTGTTTCTGCGAATCCATGCCGTTCATGGTCAATCTCGCGGTCTGTCAATGCGGGATGACTGTCGAGGAGGCACTTGTTTCAGCGACAATCAACGGAGCTGTGGCTCTGGGACTTGCTGAGCGAAAAGGCAGCATTGAAGTAGGCAAGGATGCTGACTTTATCATTTGGGATACAGATGACTATAGGAGTATAGCGTATCATCTTGCCGTTCCGGATATTATTGATGTATTCACTGCTGAGACAGCTGTTTATGACATTCTCAGAGGAAACCAGACAATGGTCGGTGAAAAATGAACAACAATCATAACAGAAAAAAAGTCCAGAAACTCATTCAGGACAGGAACTACGAAGGTGCACACAAAGCACTCCTCAGTATGATACGGTCTGACCCGCACAACGCAACGAGTTTAAGCACTCTCGGGGATGTTCTTGTAAAACTGGGAAATACGAAGATCGCGATTGAATATTATGAACAGGCAGTCGCTGGTTATCTGAAAAACAAACTGCCGGTACCGGCACTCACAATTGCAAGAAAGATACTCAGAGTAGGTGAGAACTCTTCAAGAGTGTATTTTCTGATGGGCAGGATATACCACAGTTTGGACAAGCAAGAGGAGGCAGAAGTCGAATTTCTGAAGTATTTGGAGACCGTTCCCGAAGATAGTCCCGATGCAATGGCAGTTCACGCGATTTTATCTGAATATCATCCGGATGATGCAGCATGGAAGACGAAACTTCCGGAAGACGCATATACCGTCGGAGAGACGATAGAAGAATCCATCATAGAGGAAACTACAGAAGAACCGGACCCCGAGTCCGGAGTGGAGCCCCTTTCGGATAACAGCTTTCGTTCAGAGCAAACCGATACAGAGGAATCCCTCGACAACAGGGAAGAAGTTGTACAGGGTTCCCCCGATGATACAGAAACCGATTCTTCGGTAAGTCTCCAAAACCATATTGATTCGGCAAAACATCTGTTAGACAACGGAGACAGTTACGAAGCTGCGATGGAGTATCTGAAAGCCTGCAGATTACTCAGGTGCGAAGAAAAAGAATCCATGGTGTATGACCTCCTCGACAATATTCTCGAAATCAGTCCTGAAAATCTGCCGGCAGCTAAAGAACTTCTACGGGTCTCGAAACTTCGTGGTGTATACAGGAGCGCGAGAGCCTTGTATATGCTTGCCGCAGCTCATCTTCTGAATGGTAATTTCCCGGAAGCATTAGAAATACTGGACCAGGTTGATGAAACTGCCGGGGATGATAGAGAGCATGCATTACTCCGAGAATTACTGAACAGTAATACCGGACTGACTGCCGGGAGAACGACTGATTTGGAATCCGATTATATCAGGACTCACACTGAACCGGGACAAGGGTCGATTTTCGATGGAATACATGCTGAGTTATCGGGGAAAGTCGACTCGATTCAGGCATTTTACAATCCGGAGATATGTTTCGAAAATGGGATTGATGCATTAGAACTTGAACTGTATGAAGAAGCGGTCGAAGAGTTCAGAAAAACAGAGTATTCTCAGGCTTATAGAGTTCGTGCAAGATACAATACCGCTTTGTGTCTCTTCTATCTCTATGAATTGAATAAGGCGGAAGCTGAGTGCCTGAAAGGTATTGCCTTATGTAATGGAGAAGAAAAGAAGAGCCTTGTCGGGTATTTTCTGCTTCTCGCCGACATTTACGAAAAAACTGACAGACAGGAACTTGCCGGCAAATTGAAAAATGCAATCTATGAGTTAGAAGCAGATTCCAACAGCGATTCGGAATAATCTTGCTGACAATTACAGAAGTTGAACCCAGTTCTCCTGCATCCTTCGCGGGACTTGAACCAAAGGACAGAATCGTCTCCTGTGCAGGATACCAGATCGATGACTGGCTGGATTTCGCCCGCGCAGCAGCAGGTTTCAACATATCTCTTGTCGTTAAAAGAAGTTCTATAGAGCGGTGTATTCAGATTACGAGACGACCCGGAGTCCAATGGGGGATGCATTTCGAAGGAGAAAATCCGTCTGTGTGCCGATGCAGGTGCATATTTTGTTTTGTTGATCAACTACCGCCTGATGCACGGGCTTCACTGAAGGTAAAAGACGATGATGTAAAGTACTCCTTTTACCAGGGGACCTACATATCGCTCAGTATGGAGCAGGCTGAGTATGCAGTCAAGAAGGAGCTTTCACCCATTCATGTGTCAGTACATTCGACAAACCCTGAACTCAGGGGGAGAATCATGGGAGCGGGAAGAGATCTGCCCATTTTACCCAGGCTGAAACTCCTTTCAGAAGCAGGTATAAAAATTGAAACACAGATAGTCGTGGTACCCGGATGGAATGACGGTGATGAACTCGGACAGACGATTGCAGACCTAATCAAAGTCGAGGGAGTGAGTCAGCTAGGCGTAGTTCCGGTCGGTCTTACAAGACACAGAGATGGATTGACAGAGATAAGGTGTCCGGATAAATCTGAATCAGGAGTGATCCTGGATGTTTGTGAAAAGTGGCAGAAGAAGGCGCTTGAATTAGGAGGAACCTTCTGGATATATGCCGCAGACGAATTCTATAGAATTGCTGAAAGACAAATCCCATCTTTTGAGTATTATGAGGACTGTACTCTTCAGGCAAACGGAATCGGACTTCTCAGGAATCTGCTGGACTGCGACACTTCTCATATTAGCGGGAGCGGGACATTGTACTGCGGCAGTATGGTGGAACTTTTTATGAATAAAGTGCTTAAAGATAAGAGATATAGAATTGTGCCGGTGGAGAATAAATATCTCGGGGAAACGGTAACTGTATCCGGTTTGATGGCCGGAAGTGATGTTGCGAGGGCAGTTGATTCAGATACGGTATCCGATGGGAACATATATCTTCCGGCAATCATGTTCAATGATGACGGAATAGCAATCGATGGATGGAGCATCGAAGATATTGAGCGGGAGACAGAGCGCGATGTAACTGTCATCACCGACCTGGAACAACTGTGCTAAGTACCGTGACACCTTAATTCGAAGAATTAAGTGTCATGGTACTATGAGTAACACCTACAGAACAACGGGACACGATGGACTATACAGAACAACGGGACACGATGGACTATACAGAACAACGGGACACGATGGACTATACAGAACAACGGGACACGATGGAATCATGTCCCTAGTAATGGAGGGATAATGTCACAGGAAGAAATCGAAGCCCTGCAAAGGGAGATTAGCGAGAAGTCACCGAGGATTGAGAAGATAAAAGAGCAGTTTTCAGGTGTGGTTGTAGGGCAGGAGGAGTTCCGCACCGGTTTAATGACCGCTCTTCTCTGCGAAGGGCATGTACTGATCGAAGGGGTTCCCGGACTTGCCAAGACGCTTGCCGCCAAGACGCTTTCGGAATGTGTAAGCGCTTCCTTTTCGCGAATACAGTTCACGCCCGACCTACTTCCGACAGATCTGACAGGAACAATGATATTTCAGAAAGAAACTGAGACATTCGCTGCGCGTAAAGGCCCGCTCTTTGCCGAGTTCATTCTAGCCGACGAGATCAACAGGGCTCCCGCTAAAGTACAAAGTGCCCTACTCGAAGCAATGCAGGAAAAACAGGTTACTTTCGGTGGAACGACACATTATCTGCCTGATTTATTCTTCGTGACGGCAACTCAGAATCCGATCGAGCAGGAGGGAACCTACCCGCTCCCGGAAGCTCAGGTCGACCGGTTTCTCCTGAAACTGAAGGTCGATTACCCGACAAAGCGGGAGGAAATAGAGATACTGAAGAGAGTCGGCGGTGCTGAACTTCCCACACCTGAAAGGGTGCTGACTCCTGCAGATGTCATCGAACTGCGCAATCTTGCATCGAGAATTCAGGTGGAGGAATCCGTATTGGATTACATGACCCGGATAGTGGCAGCTACGCGGTACCCCAGAGAGTCAGGTCTGCGTGACCTGGAAGACCTCATTAGCGTTGGAGCAAGTCCCCGCGGTACGCTTGGGCTGCTATCCGCGGCGCGCACGCGGGCACTGCTTTACGGTGAAGCCTTCGTAATTCCGGAACTGGTCAAAGAAGTCGCACATGATGTTCTCAGGCACAGGATTATCCGCTCTTTCGAGGCAGAAGCAGAGGAGATCGGAGTGGAGGAGATCATCTCGAAGATCCTTGACAAAGTTCCGGTAAAATAGGCAGTTCATATGGACAGTGTTCACAACCTTTTCAAGCGTGTAAAACGAATAGAAATACATACCCGCAAGTTGGTGGACCAGCTTGTTGGCGGTGACTACAGCTCAATTTTCCGCGGACAGGGTGTGGAATTCGCAGAACTCCGTCCATACACTGAAGGTGATGATGTAAAGAACATCGACTGGAAGGTTTATGCCCGGACAAAAGAACCTTTTGTAAAGGTATTCCGGGAAGAGCGGGAACTTCAGGTAATACTCCTTGTCGATATTTCCGGGAGTTTGAATTTTGGATCCGTAAATCTCACCAAAGCAGAAAGAGCTGCTGAAGTTGCAGCTGTGATGGCATTATCGGCAGCGAGGAGCAATGACAGAGTAGGAATGATCACTTTTTCGGACGAAGTACATGATTATGTCCCGCCGGAGAAGGGAAGAACACATGCACTCGGACTTGTGCGAAGGATCCTTGAGCTCCCTGATACGCATGCTCCTGCAGATATCGATGGTGCCCTGCGTTTTGCGGGGAGAGTACTTAACAGAAGTGCTCTCATCTTCCTCATGAGCGATTTTCATTTCCCGAAAAGCAAACTCCTCAGACCAATGGTAATGAAATACGATGTAGTAGGAATTCATGTATTTGACCCCAGAGAACTGCATGTACCGCCGGTCGGCTGGGTACGCTTTCTTAACCCGGAATCAGGAATTGAACAGGTAGTGAATACAAGTTCGAAAAGATGGAGGCGAAAATTCGCAGAGCGCGTGAAGGAAGAACGTATCAACAGAGAAGAACTATGCAGGAAGAACAGACTCGATATCGTCAGCATATCGACTGCCGATGACATTGTACTCCCGCTTCGTCGGTTCTTCGAAATGCGGAAAAGACGGAAAAAACGCTGATGATACTCATATTTTTGTGCATTAGTCTTCTCGCAGTTGTTCATCCCGTTGAATGCAGACTTGGACAGGCAGTTGAAATAGTCTATTCCATACCTGATGGATGGTCAGCAGAAAAGATGGCATCATCACCTGATTGGGAGATAGTCCGGCAGAAGAATGATACACTAACCTTGATACCCCTTGCATTGGATACGATATACCTGCCTGAAATGGCGTGCTTCGATGATACGATGAGTATGATAGTGAAGCCACCGCTGCTGATTGTTACAAGAACAATGCCTGATACGACCTGGAATATAACGATGTTCCCGGTACCTCTGGAGATGAATGTTCCTCCTGGGTTCCCGGAAGATTATCTTCATCGGCTTGAATTCTGGAATGAATGGGGACCAGCGCCCGGAAGAAACAATCTACTCCTCATCGGTGGTGGAGTTCTCATTATTGCTATTGCTTTGGCCGCGTATTTCATATTCAGGAAAAGACGAAAAGGCATACTTGATGACGACGATAAACCACAGATTACTCTGGTGGAAAAAGCCCAAAAACTATTGACTTCTCCGAATTATGCAAGCGGCAACTGGACTGAACTTTACAGGGAGATAGAAGAGGTGCTCCGTGAGATCACAGCCGGCAGATTCTCAATCTTCAACACAGCCCTTACTATTTATCAGTTGAAGCGTGAACTGGGCAAGACAAAGAATGGGAAGAAGTTCCTGAAGGAAGCGGATGAGATTCTGCGGGAGATACAACTGCAGCGTTACGCATCCTGGGGAAGTTCGAGATTGAGATCTGAGCGATTCATCAGAATGCTTGCGTCACTTGCTGAGAAGATACGAAAATGACGAGATTTACTCTATGGTATGTGATTCCATTCCTTCCACTCCTGCTTATCCTGTACAAAGCCCTGCCCGGATGGCGGAAAGGTGTATCACAGCCATTCAGCGGGCCGTTCCGGGGAGCCTATGAGAGTTCAGAACTGATTAGAGTATTCCCGTCAATTTTCATCTGGTGCGGTATGTTTTTTCTTTTCATCGCACTTGCCCGTCCGCAGAGCGGTTTTGAAAGACTTCCCAACGGAGTGGAGGGGATCGATATCGTAATAGCCCTCGATGTATCGACCAGCATGCTTGAAGAGGACTATGACCCCAACCGGCTTGAAGCGGCTAAAGAAGCGGCACTTAAATTCATCGAAGGCCGCAGTAATGACAGGATAGGTTTAGTTATTTATGCTTCGCAGCCAAGATATATCTGTCCGCCCACATTCGATCACAGCACTTTGGAACGGTACATCAGAAATGCAAAACTGGGTGATATTCCGGATGGGACGGCAATCGGGGCAGGACTGGCTTCAGCGGCATCCGGACTGGAATATTCTCGGAGTGAACGAAGAGTGATAGTACTCATATCAGACGGGAAAGAAGCATCGGGACAGATGGACCCCCGAACGGTAGCGCAGGCGGTAAATACTATTCATGGAGACAGCCTGAAACTGTATACAGTGGCAATTGGTACTGAATCATCAAGACAGGGTTTCGGGGTAGATAAGGAGATACTGTCAGTCATCGCTGAGATAAACGGGGGAAGGCTATTCAGTGTGGAGTCAGTCGATGACATGGCCGATGTATATGCTTCGATAGACTCACTGGAAGCATCGACTCTGCCCCCTGAAGGTTTGTTTGTCTATCGGGACATGTATTTTCGTTATTTACTTATAGGTTCTATTCTGCTCTTCCTCGGCTTGCTGCTCAAGTGGAGCGTCGGGAAGGCAGCAGGTGACTGATGACTTTTGACAGACCGTATCTACTCATTCTTTTTGCACTCATACCGCTCTACTGGCTGTTCAGAGTTAAGTTCAGACAGATAGAACTCAAGAAGCTCAGGACCTTTGTGAGACCTGTCCTGTGGGAAAAAGTCGGAATAACCCAGCCCCCTTCGAGGTTATTGTCGAGGGCACTGTGGACCTGCGGGTTGATTCTACTCGTATTCGCACTCAGCGATCCCAGATGGGAAACAGAACAGGCACTTGTTTCCTCAGGTGGAAGAAATCTTGTAATTGCACTCGATGTGTCCCAATCGATGGCTTCACAGGATGAAATTCCATCCAGGCTGGGACGGGCTGTGATTGAGATAAGGAAGATAGCCCTGGAATTCGAGAACACCAGAATCGCCCTGATTCTCTTTTCAGGAAGTTCGAGGCTTGCAGTCCCGCTTACTCTCGACCGTGAGTACATCTATTCGAGACTTCCATTTCAAGCCGGAATGACAACTGACCTTAGAAGTGGTACACGATTGTCAGATGTTGTAGAGATGATGGCAACGACACTTCCGGATATGGACCTCGAAGCATCACTCGGGATAATATTCAGTGACGGCGGATTTCAGGATTATTCTGTCAGCCGTGCAACCGATGCAGCCGTTCAGAATGGAATGCGCATAATAACAGTGGGTATGGGCAGCCCTTTGGAAGTTCCGGTCCCTGACCCGAGCGGAAATCTCATTGTCGATGCTAAAGGTGACACGGTTCGAACAACACTGAATTCTGAACCGTTGATTCAGCTTGCTGAAGGTACAGACGGCGTATATATGCGCCTGTCACAAACAGAAGATGTTCCGGCAACCATTGAATCTTACCTTGATTTGCTATCTTTACACAATTCCGATCTGACAGCAGGAGGTGCAACTGCCGGTAGGAAATACCAGTGGTTTATCGGGGGTGCATTGCTGCTTTTCGGTGCAGCCCTTATTCTGGAGAAGAGGAGACTGTAATGATTTCCGCAATAATCATAACTATATCTTTATTGTCATCGATTACCGCACCTGCAGAACTGGCTTCCGAAATCTATATACTGATGGAAGATAGAAATTACGAAGAAGCACTACCGTTGATAACAGAACTATATACAAGAATGCCGCACAATGAAGAAATACTCTACAATTATTCTGCTGTTCTTCTTGCTGCCGGAGAGTTCGGATTGGCTGATTCACTCCTGGAAGAGAGGGGATTCACAGATATCGATACACTGGATATTGCATCTGCACGAACCACGGTATCACTTGCTAATGGAATAATGACCGATGACTATTGTTCTGTCGAAAGCGTGTCAGAAGAACTGAAGGACATGGTCATCTCAGGTGAACATCAGGCTTGCGACATACACAACCTCGAAGCTGCACTGAACTGGCTGAATAATCACGAATCCCCTGAGGACAGTCAGTCTCAGGATGACGAAGACAGTGAACAGAATGACAGCAGTGATGACTCGGATGAGAATGAAAACCAATCGGATGAAAGTGAAGATGAGCAGGATGATAGCGACTCCCAACCGGATGAAGAGGATACACAGCAGCAGGAAGACGAACAATCTGAACAAGATCGTCAGTCACCGCCATCGATGGATGAAATGACACCGGAGCAGGCACAGGCAATACTCGACATGCTGAGCGAACCTGCTAATGAGGATGAAGAGACAGATGATGCGGGTGTACTCGGGGCAGGTGATATATAGTGCAGGTGTTGATGCTCTTTCTTGCGCTATCCGGAAATCTGTCACACGACTTTACTGTGACAATGCCTGATACGGTCTTGGTTAATCAGATGTTTCAGGTGCAGGTAACCTATAGCGGAACAACAGGAATATCATTCAATTGCATTCCGGAATACTATTCTCCGGAACTTCGCTACAGCGGAACCTCAACTTCGAGTTCTTACAGGAGCATAAGTACTCCATCAGGCAGACAGGTATCAACCGAAGTGACCGTATCTCTCTCATTCAGTTCGAGTCTCCCCGGGACATATACCATCGGACCGATACTGCTTTCAGGCACCGGTCTCGGTAATGAGAGAATCCCTGCGGAAGAAGTTGTCATCGCGGAGAATCCCGCGAGCCACAACAATTCAGCGGTTACTCAGGCGCCGCTTGATGCTGACTACTGGATAGAAGTCGATTACGATACCGACGGGTCGCTTTATCCGGATATGTCATTTACAGCAGCCTATTATCTCTGTTCGAGATATCAGAACATCGATCTGCAGGCAAACAAGATGACGCCATCGGAGTATTTGAGTGAAACAGTTGTCGACCAGGCTGAGTATCTTGAATTCAGGAGAGTCCCGAAAAGTTATTTCCGGGCTGACATTGTAACCGTGGAATTTACGACGCTGTTTCCCTGTACCGTATCACTTCCGCGTATGGAAACAACCATCGCCCGGAGGTCTATCTATTCAACCAATAAACCGGTTGAGATTATTTCACCGGAGATCAATCTGCCGGTGTATCCGTTTCCGGACGAAGGGATGCCTGAGAACTTCACAGGAATAGGTGACAGCATATCTTTCAATATTGACCGGTTATTCGGGAGTTTCAGCACTGCCGGAGAGATAAGTATGAGACTTTATATAACAGGTCCGGGTGCTGAAAAAGTAGATGACATTCCGGAATTGACCCTATTCGGTCCTGCTGAACTATCGTACAGTGATAGACGTGATAGCGGCGGCATCATCTACTGGGATATTGTGATACATCCTGATGACAGTGGAAGCGTGACAATAGGACTGGACAGCGTGGCTTGGTTCGATAGAGAAAATTACAGGTATCGACAGGCATTGATACCCGCTTGTACTCTTGCTGTGCGAGCGCCAATCGCATTGACCGACTCACCTGTTCTGCCAACTCAATGGGAAGAAGAACTCCCCGTTGTCTTCTGGATTGTTTTGTCGTTACTGATTCTCATGTTAATTCCCGTATCAGTATTCATTGTCAAAAGACGAAAGGGCAGGGGGGGAGCGCTTGAAAGTGCATCAGACCCGGAGGAACTGCTGACAGCCATGGAAATGAGTATCACAGAGTTCTTTTTCGGAAAATCGTGCTGGATAGGTTATGATGAACTTGATGAACTTCTCTCGGACAGAAATGTCGACAGACTACTCACCCGGAGAATCCTCCGACACTGGAAAAACCTCGAACTGCTGCTTTCACGAAATGTAACAGACGAAGAAACAACCCGCCTTCGACAGAAAACAATCGACCTGCTTTCCGAACTTAAAATAGGGACACCATAGAATAGCCGCCTGTCACCATTTCTATGGTGTCCCTAATTATCGCTCCATCTCTTTTCAAGTGTTCACTAATACAGTATTGTAGTTACTTACAACAGGGGGGGAAATGCTGGCGAATTACATTGCTGTAGGCGCTTATGCCGCACTGATCATTACAATAGGGGTAGTGGGGTTACGGAGAACACGCTCGTATAACGATTTTCTTCTTGGGGGCGGGCAAGTCGGGCCCTGGATGACTGCATTCTCCTATGGTACGGCTTACTTTTCAGCGGTGTTATTTATTGGTTTTGCAGGTAAACTCGGCTGGAACTTTGGATTTTCAGCTCTCTGGATAGCACTGGGAAATACACTGATAGGTGTTCTCGGAGTTTGGCTATTGTTAGGGAACAAGATCAAGGTAGAGACGGCAGTTCTAAATGTAAAGACAATGCCTGAATACCTGCAGGTACGCTATAACAGCCCTTTCCTGAAGGGTTTCACTGCAATAGCCATCTTCGTTTTCTTTATTCCATATACAGCTGCTGTTTTCATGGGTTTGAGTTATCTTTTCGAAACATCTTTTCAACTGCAGTACAACTATGTACTGATCTTCATGGGGGTCTTTACCGGGCTCTATATGATAATGGGCGGGTATAAGTCCATGGCGATGATAGATGTGATATTTGGTATCATAATGACCATCGGTGTGATTATTCTCCTCTGGTTCACGATGCACAGGGGGGGAGGGCTTACAAATATTACAGCAAGTCTAAGAGAAATCGAACCGAAACTCGTCGCAGGTGTTGGCCCACCCGGAATAATACCATTGCTATCCCTGATATTCCTTACCAGCATAGCTCCCTTTGCAATGCCACAACTGGTGCAGAAATTCTATGCAATCAAGGATAAGAGATCTGTTAAGATCGGGATGATAGCCTCGACGGTGTTTGCACTGCTTGTGACAGGAACAGCTTATTTCACAGGCGCACTTACAAGGATACTTCTTAACCCCGGTAATGCACCTCAAGCATTCGAGGATGGAAGTCCTATCTATGATGCCCTGATGCCGGAAATACTCATAGAAGTGATACCTGAAGCACTTACGATTGTAATACTTCTGCTGATACTGTCAGCATCGATGTCTACACTGGCAGCGCTTGTTCTTATTTCGAGTTCGACAGTGACAAAGGACTTCTATCACGGATTCATTAACAAGAATGCTTCTGACAAACAGCTGACCAGTTTAGGACGCTTGGCAAGCGGATTTTTCATTATACTGTCGATGATACTCGCCTGGCTGAAACCTGCAGTCATTGTCACGATTCTCTCGATTTCATGGGGTGCGATTGCATCTGTGTTCCTGGGACCCTTCATCTGGGGACTGTTCTCGAAGATGGTTTCCAAGGGAAGTGCGATTGCTGCATCTGTACTTGGTCTAACAGTGTGTATTGCCCTCTCATTCATCTGGGGAAAACGAATGATTCCTCAGGCAGCATCGGTCGGGATGATAGTTTCATTGGTGATTCCTGCATTCGGACAACTTTTCCGGAGCAACGACTGAATCAGGCATGGGATTACGCTACTTGACAACAATCGGTACTATATTAGTGTTTGAGTTGTTAGTATCGATTATAAACAACAGATAAATGCATTTACTGATTGGAGTATGGTACGAAGTATCTTATTGTTATCCTTGCTATTTCAGTAACAATTCTAAGTGCAGATGTAGCACAAAGTGCACAGCATTATTATGACGCAGTAGCTGTCGATGACTTGATTGGTGGGTTGAACCGTCTAACAGTTACATAGTGCAGATTGCTTATGCAGACGGTATTGGAATGTGCTATGGCGTTACATTTCTGGATGACAGGTGGAATGCTACAGGCGAAGACTATGATGAGTTCAATGTAGCTGTATTGGCAGCGGAATAGTATCAAGTACTACCGATTGGAGTTCAGACTACCTAATAGTGATGTTTGGTGATTATGACATTCTGAAAGTACGCACTTCAGCCTGCAGATGGATCGTGGAGCATCTGGATACTGTCAATTATGATGATTGGTTTTCCTCGAACGTAGTTGTGTACTGAATCGGTAATGCTAAAGTAATCGGGATATCAGGGAGTAAAATGAAAAAATCGTTTATTCTAATACTACTTCTTGCCATTCCTGTAATGGGAGAGGTCGTTGATGGGTCATTGCATTGGGAAGATGCATGGATTATTGATTCGTTCTTATCTGGAAACGGTCTGGAGGTCTTAGTAGGAATCGGGACTGATTACGATATAGCTCCTCATCCTTTCTTTATGATACAATTTCCAGGTGATTATCTTGGCTCAGACGACGTTTATACCCTTCTTAATTCCAATCCTGACGACTTAGAAAAAATAGCATGGGTAGTCGGCGCGGTAGCAGGGCTTACGAGAGGAACTTCTTGGACATCTTCGTACGTTTTCGTAATGTTTGAGGATTATGTTGTGTCGATAAGCACTGCAGATGCTCGTTGGGCAATACAGGAGGGACTATCTGATCAAGAATCCGGAATCAGGTTACTGTCGAGTTTATTGATATTCGAAATGTAAACAATCATTTTCAGATATCACGGCAATGAGAATAGAATAGCATTGACGTATATTGCCGGCTTAACTGTTCCTGTTCTAATAGTTC
>CAYRQP010000029.1:0-1890 GCA_964426545.1 uncultured bacterium
CCCTAGATAGTTCTGATTTTGTTGAAACAGAAATAAAATTCATAAATGAAATCTAAGCTCGGCTCCGAAACAGCTTTGCACATCTTTGCTTGAGAAGTTCGTGATAGAGTTCCTTTGATAAGTCACCCAGGTAACTGATGTCGATGAGTTTGTGCCATTTCGGTACAGAGGTTTCGAAAATTTGAAGGGATTTGTTTGACACCTTCTCCGGAAGATCAAGCCTCTCGCGTCCAAAATAGTCAATCCAATCCTTTGCTGTCAGGTTGTTCTTTTTACCTCTTAGCGGCAAAGCAATCTCTTCTATCTCCTCAAGTTTCCTTCCGATACCCTGAAATACAATAGTCGTGCTTAGATAATCGTATACCGGTGCCAATTCGAATTTACCGTCACGGTGGATTATCGAAAAATTCTTCAGGTGCATATCTTCATTGCCCACCAGGAAGTTGAATATCGATCGCTGGAATAGTTTTACTTTTTCTACTGCAGGGAATGTGCAGTATTTTTCCAGAATTTCAACCACTTTTTCCATGCTGTATCTGTACTTTGTATCTCTGTTCCTGCCGCTTAGCTGTGCAAAGTCCTCCAGTGCCAGTTTACGGTTCTTACTGGCTCTGTCGAACCGTCTTATGAAGTATGTGAATGTTTTGTCAGCCGAAGTTACTAATCCATTCAGTGGCACATCCAGACCGGCAATAGATGCCATATGCATTGTGAGAGCCTCGTTTTCAGGCATATCAGGATATTCATAATGCTGGGGCTTCAGGATGTAGCGGCCGCCACGGTCCACTATTTCGAAGACGGCTTTCTTTACGCTGAGAACAACGCTGAGTTTCGGATGAACACCCTGAATCGATATTTTTTCTGCCCTAATAAGTGCTTCTCTGCGCTGCTCCTGTGCTGAATATGGAAATGTGTTTAAATCAGTGAGTTTTCTGTTCAGTAATCCCAATCCGCGTTTCGAATATGTGTCTTCACCACAGTCTTCATACGTGATGGGACAGCGGTTCACGAGACTTCCTCAACTGTAACCGCTCCGATGAGTTCGGCACCGACAGCCATCAATTGCGCAAAATAATCCTGCCGGTCGATCTTCAATTGCGTAAGAAGAGCTTCAAGCATTACTCCTTCAGGAAGAAGTCCATCTAAATATGCAGGAAATTCGGAGAATTCATAAACCTTTTGTGAAGTGGGCATTGTAAGTGATATGGGTATTCCATCATAAACATCACTGTAAACAAAACTGTATTCCCTGTTAAACTCCAACTCATAGAGAATCCCTGCCAACCTGCCGTGCATGAATATTTTTGCCTGTCTTATTGATTCGGACACTCTCACCCTCCTGCCTTTACGCTGCTTTTTTTGTACTGCTCCATCAGCGGCCCTTCAAAGTGGATATCTATATTCAAGGCGGCAAGTACGGATAAAACATTCTTCATCTGGACTGTTGTCTTGCCTTTTTCAATATCGAAAACAGTTGCCTTGCCTATTCCGGCAAGGTCTGCCAATTGAATCTGCGTCAATCCCGCTTTCCGGCGGTGAAACCGGATAAGTTCTCCCAGTTTTCGCATTGTTTCTTTAACATCAATCATATATACCCGCCTTATTTACTGTTATGGCAGTATATTATTGTGTTTCACGATAATGTCAAGGGGGGTGTTGTTATGAGTTATGTATATTTTCTGTTGCGGCAGTATTAATATGGGTTTCACATAGGGAAACTGGTCGGATTCTCTCATGGTCAGTGCAATATTTCGGAATAACCTATCCGTATATTTGCACGACCCAGGTATGTCTCGGTATTATGCATAGTTTCAAAATTAACTTGAATGTCGTTTTATCAGCGTCTACTTCAATCACAAACGTTGGGTTCTAAGTCCGACCCCGAGTTAT
>CAYRQP010000029.1:1990-12797 GCA_964426545.1 uncultured bacterium
TATCAGCGTCTACTTCAATCACAAACGTTGGGTTCTAAGTCCGACCCCGAGTTATTGATGCCTACCTTGCTGATGTCATTCAGACGAATTTAGACAGTTCGGGACTCAATCTGAGCGAACTATGCACTATCATCAAGCAGATAAGTGAGTATTTTCAGGGTAACACTGATTACTACGTCTGAAAATAATCCGTTTCGCCAGACAGTAGTTTATTGTATTATTATAGGATTGAACTATTTGGAAGCCTTGCAGGTATAGAAGATAGAGATCTTCCTGTTTTGGATTTGTTTTCTGAGTCAGAAATTGAAAGATAGGATAATATTATGCGACAATACAAGGTCGATGAGATAGCCAAAATGATCGATCATACGGAGTTGAAAGCCACCTCCGGAAAGAAGAAGATTAGAAATCTCTGCCGAGAGGCTGACAGGTTCGGGTTCATTTCGGTCTGCGTGAATCCCGCTCATGTGGCATACGCAAGCGAACTGCTGGCTGAAAGTGATGTGCTTGTATGCAGTGTTGTCGGTTTTCCGCTCGGAATGAGTACTTCCGACATCAAGGCAAAGGAAGCCGAAAAGGCTGTTTCCGAAGGTGCCATGGAAATCGACATGGTCATCAATGTCGCTGCAATGTCGGATGGCGATTATGAATATGTTCTGAGTGACATCAGGCGGGTTGTTCAGGCAAGCGCTCCGGCAATAGTTAAAGTCATTCTGGAGACCTGTTACCTGAAAGACGAAGAAATTGTCAAAGCCTGTGAACTGGCTGTAGAAGCCGGTGCTCATTTTGTTAAGACTTCTACCGGTTTCGGGGCTTTCGGAGCTTTCGAACATCATATAAGACTGATGCGCAGAACTGTCGGCCCCTATATAGGCGTGAAGGCATCAGGCGGAGTTTCCACGGCCAAGGATGTCATTAGAATGATCAATGCAGGTGCAAGCAGGCTGGGAACCAGTGCGGGAATTGTGATTCTGGAGGGTATAAAGATGTTCAGGCACGTTCCTGAAGCCTGGATGCAGCCGCAGATACCCTGTCATATCTGTTCCGTCCGAAGCGCAAACATGGCAAAACTGACCAAGGGTATGTATCAATACTATACCAACATGTGTAAACAGTGTGAGTATCAGGACAAATACAACAAGTTTTATGAATAGGAGTCGATACTATGAATGGCTGGATGAACAAGATTGTAAAAATAAACCTTTCCACAGGGAAACAGGAAACTGTTGAGATAAGTGAAGATATTCGCAGGAAATATATTGGCGGGCGAGGACTGGGTGTAAAACTTTATAGTGATATGTGTTCACCCGAAATTGATCCTCTTTCCGAAGACAACGCAATGATATTATTAACGGGGCCACTTACAGGAATAATGCCCACTGCGGGCAGATATCAGGTCATTTCAAAATCTCCCCTTACAGGAACAATCACTGATTCGAGTTCCGGCGGCATTTTTGGTGCGATGCTCAAGAAAGCCGGATTCGACGGAATAATCATCACGGGAAAAGCAGATAAACCTGTGTATCTCACTATATCCGAAGATGCAATCGATATTAAATGTGCCGAACACCTTTGGGGTAAAGACACTCACGAAACCCCCGCCCTTATCAAGGAAACAGAGAACATCAAGAATATATCCATTGCCTGTATCGGTCCTGCGGGAGAAAATTTGGTTTCCTTTGCGGCTGTTATGAACGACAATGACAGAGCTACGGGAAGGGGCGGACTCGGTGCTGTAATGGGTTCGAAAAAATTAAAGGCAGTCACGGCTTCCGGAAAGAAAGAGATAAAGGTAAGTGAACCCGAAGCATTGAAGGAACTGCTCTTTACCCTCGACCGTCTTATAGACAAAAACCCGCTGACGGGGAAAGCGCTGAAACTGCTGGGAACTTCCGCTCTCGTAAGAATCATAAACGAACACGGCATGTATCCAACCCGGAACTTCAGGGAAGGCGTGTTCAATGATGCAGAAGGGGTCAGCGGTGAGAAGATGGCTGAAACCATCCTGACCGGCAAGAACGCCTGTTTCAAATGTCCGATTGCCTGCAGTAGAAAAACAAAGGCACACAACAGAAAGGGTGAAGGTCCGGAATACGAATCATCCTGGGCGTTTGGTGCCCAGCTTGGAATAAATGATCTGGAAACCATTGCGGAAGCCAATTATACCTGCAACGAACTCGGGATGGACACCATAACAGTCGGCAGCACAATAGGCTGTGCAATGGAACTCTATGAAAAGGGTGCATTCCCCCATAAACTCGACTGGGGTGACTCGGCAAATCTGGTGAAGATTGTTGAAGACATGGCTTATAAGAGAGGAATATTGGGGAAAGAACTGGCTCTCGGTTCAAAAAGACTGGCAGAAAAGTACGGAATGCCCGAACTTGCAATGCAGGTAAAAGGTCTGGAGATTCCTGCCTATGACCCGCGGGGCGCTCAGGGACAGGCTCTCTCCTATGCAACATCTAACCGCGGCGGATGCCACCTTCGTGCTTATCTTATATCATCGGAAATTCTGGGGTTACCCGCCTTCATAGATAGGTTTTCCACATCGGGAAAGGCTGCTATAGTCGCCCTTCAGCAGGACATATCAGCGGTCATCGATTCCTTTGTTCTCTGTAGATTCCTGCAGTTTGCCATGAGTCTCTCCACCTTCACCGAAATGTACAAAGTAGTAACGGGAATTGATATCACGGAAGACGAACTTCTCGAAGTCGGTACCAGAATATATAATCTGGAAAGGAAATACAATTCAGAAGCAGGCTTCACGCGGAAGGATGACATGCTTCCGCCCAGATTCCTGAACGAGTCACTTCCTGATGGGGCTTCGAGAAACAGGCTCGTTAAACTGGATGAAATGCTGGATGAATATTACAGCATTCGGGGTTGGGACAGGAACGGCGTTCCAAAACAGGAAACTCTCGACAAACTGGGACTATAGATCTTTCTGATTACAGTGCGTTCGGACAGGCATCAGTACATCTCGTAGCGAACCAGTCGTCCATCGAGTTTACCATTATGAAGCAATATTTTCTGTGAAGTTCTGAGGCCTACTCTTTTGATGAGTTCTCTCTTCCCGAAATAAACCCATGCGGTAGATTCAGTACAGCGCTGCTTGAGAAAATCCCCAAATTCTTTCATAAACACCTTCATGTTCATTTTATCTTCGAGCCGCAGTCCATAAGGCGGATTGGTGATTATCGTCTGTCCCCTGAGTTCTTCTATTTTTTGATATGCAGTTTCCTTCAAAACAATCCGGTCTCCCTGCGGAAGCAATCTGCAATTGCATCGTGCAACCTTTATTACACCCCCGGAAATGTCGGAACCGTTTATCAGTCCTTTCGGCAATTCCCTGATTCCGGAGTTTATCTCACTTCGCAGTTCCTTCCATCTCTTCCTGTCGAACTCGGGAAGCCTTTCGAATCCGAACTTCCTTCTGAGATACCCCGAAGGTATCCGGCAGTATTTCATCATTGCTTCGCAGAGAATAGTGCCCGAGCCGCAGAATGGATCATAGAGAGGTGTGGTCCCGTCCCATTCGGTAAGCTCAACAATGGCGGCGGCAAGAGTTTCCTGCATGGGCGCTTCGACGGACTGTCTGCGGTATCCCCTTCTGTGCAGGGCTCCACCGGAAGTATCTATCCGCACATATGCACGATTGTTGTGTATGCGCAGCCCAATCCATAGGTCCGGGTTCTTTGTATCTACATTGGGTCTTCTTCCATGTTTTTCCATGAACCGGTCCGCTATAGCGTCCTTGAGCCTTAATGCTGCAAATTTGGAATGACTGATATTGGAATTGTGAACTGATGCGAAAACAGCAAATGTGCTGGCGGGAGTAAGAAACTGTGACCAGTCAATCGATTTTGCCGTACTGTGCAGATAACTGTCACTGTGGCAATCGAATGTAATCAGTGGTGCCATTATTCTCGAGAAGAATCTCGATTGATAGTTGATTCTGCATAGCGTATCGAAACTACACTTAAAGAATACTCCCCTGTAAGCATCGCTCAGTTCCGTTGCACCTAAATCAAGCAGTTCCTTTTCGCCAAGTTCCTTCAAGTCTTCGGCAATCATGCCGAAGTAACGCCCTGTCGTCTGATACTCGAACAAATCAACCTCCATAGTGTCCAAAATTACACTGCTACTCTAAAGATGCCGAAATATACCAATATCCGCAGATTAAGTTTCACCAATCAAATAAGCTCCTTTTACGGGCAGCTATCTTCACTCCAAATGTTCTTTGTTTACAACTTGTTTACAACTTGTATATTACAAAGTAAGAATAGTTGTATACTATCCGTAATTATTTTTGTCATGTTCAGTATGGTCTGATTTTTTATAATCAGGTTTGAATATAGGAGAGAACATGAATGTAAAAGAAGAAATTTTGAGAGTCCTTGAAGAGCGCGGTGAGGCCAGAACTGCAGATATTGTAAAGAATACAGGGTTTTCTCGTGCTTACATTAATCGCTTTTTCAGGGAACTCCGGGAGGAAGGTGTTTTAACCCTTGTCGGAAAGGCAAATAAAGCCAGATATATTCCCTCTTCCAAAAAATTAATCACGGAAGACAGAAACTCTATAAAATATGTCAGGAGAATTTTAGACAATGCCGAGATTGACGAGGATAGAGCCTTTTCTGATATCCGGCAAAAAAGCGGGGTGCTGAAAGACCTGCCTAAGAATATTTTAGATATCATTGAATATGCATTCACAGAAATGCTGAACAATGCTATAGAACATTCCGGTGCTGAAACAACGACTATCGTAATGGAAAGAAAAGTGAATAATGTGTTCTTTGAAGTGCGTGACCGGGGAATCGGTGCTTTTAGGAATATCATGGAGAAAAAATCACTTGAAACCATACCGGATGCCATACGTGATCTTCTCAAAGGTAAGCAAACTACCGTCCCTTCTCTTCACAGCGGTGAGGGGATATTTTTTACATCCAGGGTTGCAGATGTCTTGACCATTAGCAGTTCTCAGAAAAAACTAATCTATGATAATCTCGTGGATGATATCTTCCTGCGAAATATCCGGCTTGATAAAGGCACCAAGGTCACTTTTTCCATCAGTATCGATTCTGACCATCAGCTTGCTGATGTCTTTAGCCGCTACACTGATGACTCCTATCAATTCTACACAACCGATGTAAAAGTAAAGCTCTACGAAGAAGGAACTAATTATATGTCACGCTCGCAGGCACGCAGACTTGTGATCGGATTAGATAAATTCACCCGGGTATTTCTTGATTTCAGTGGAGTTGAAACTATAGGGCAGGCTTTCGCAGATGAGATCTTCCGTGTATGGAGTTCCAAACATCCTGAAATAAAACTTGTCTACAAAAACGCCACGGAGAATATCTTGTTCATGATAGAAAGAGCAAAAAGTTAAGGATCTTCTAATCGTATACATCATAGAGCGGGTGCCTGTCACCATCGCTATGGTGTCCCCCTTTTTTTTTACTCGAAATAGAAAAAGACAGCCAACTCGCCGGTGAAGTTCAGCATGGTGTTTTCGTTATCGCGCAGGTATACTGCGTATCCGGCCATCAGGTCGAAAACTATATTCTCGGTGATATTGAATTCAAACCCAGGTCCGATTCCGCAGATAAACCACTGGTCTTTCTGCTCTCCTGCTGTTACCTCAGTCTCATCCTCATCCGGTTCGTCAGTGTATTTGTGATACCAGTAATGCAGCCCGGAGTAAAGGAACAATCTAGATGTCTTACCTTCAAACAGATCTTTCAGCACTGCCGCCCCTGTGCTGATTGTAACATTTCCCCTTTCAACATAGGGTGCAAACGTGAACTGCAGATTGAACTTTTCTCCCAAATACCTGTATGAGAGTCCATACCCGGTTACGAACCCCGCCGCTACTCCTATTCCATGGTGGAATTCACTCTCTTCTTCTAACTCATCGGCAGCGACTGTTGCCGTTACAGCGATAGAAAATATGATACAATACAGTAACAACGTTCTTATCTTTTTCATAATATCCCCAATCCTTCTACTCCGTATTCATTCTATCTGAACACAACCGAGATTCTTATTCATCAGTTATCAAGTTGTGTCCGTTATAGTGTGTACTTTCTCCCAGGTGGTTGCGTAGAAAGGAGAAATGGGTCACCCTAAATCCCTGTAGAAATATCAAGACCAAGCAAAAAGCAATTAGTTTATACTGCATATCATCCTTACTCAGAATTTCCATTTCCCCACTCAGGAGTCCCAGTTTTATAAACCTGTATATGACAGTCTGCACACTCCCACATAGGATCGCAAGCGGTCACAATGCAACCCCCAAGGACAACTTCCCCGAGTTCGAGTTTGCGCTTAAGTTCAGAACCGAATGCCGGATAGCCAAAGAGAATATCTGCCATCCGCTTTGAGCCGCAGGCAGGGCACTTGCTGGGTTTCCGCTTGGCGGTATGTTTTTTGTCTGACGGCATTGGGTATACTTAGTTAATGAGGTACACGAAAGTAGTTGTCTCTCACTCTACATTTCGAACCGCAACTGCAAGAAAAGATAGATGCCATGGAGATAAACCATAATGCCAGGCTTCTGAACCTTCTCCCCAAAAGCAGTTATTCCAAAGATCAAACAGATCCCAATCGCCATAACCATCCCAATAAGAAAATTCAACATGCCTAGCAGAATTTCCTTCTCTTTCATTAGTCCAGATTTTTAGTGGTTCTTCTTCGGGATTCGGCAGGTGCATAGGGTAACCACATCCTGGGTAAAACTCTCCTGTTTCAAACACTCCAAGTAATTCACTATAGGTTGGGAAGCGCCATTCACCACCAAGCCGAGATATCCAACTCTCTGTTTCAAACCAATCAAGTCCCAAACGCCCAGTTACCCACTCGAGACCTGTTACGTAATCACATACTATCCCCCCACCAGTACTCTCAAGCCTTTCTGCTTTAGAATTTGCAGGTAACACAAGTAACATGAGTCCAAAGAGAAACAGTAACTTTTTTATAAATCTCCCTTCCTTACTGCACATAAGAACACTGTTTTTCGACCCTCTCAACGCCCTTATTTTGATTGTCCGTAATGCAGATTTTCTGGACATTCGAGCCCATTCGGACATTCACTTTTTCCAGTTTTGCCACCCGCCATCGCTAATCCAAAACCATTGTCTGAAGAAATAATTCTTCATCTTCTCTGCTTACTATCTTCACCAGGACCAACCCAACATTATCTACCTGGGCTCTAATACTTTGCTGAGTAATCTCGGACTCATATAAGATCCGTCCTGTTAAATCGTAAAGGGTTACACTTACAGCATCTTCCCAACTTCCAAGTAAGTCGATGCCAACTGTCCGATTATGACACGGTGAGATTATATCTGCTGTGAAAGTAAAAGGCTTGCCGGCTTGAGTGCTTATCCCCACAGAATATTCGCTTTCATACCAATACATTGCCCTGCCGTGATGAGATACACCAAGGATATCTAAATCTCCATCATTATCCATATCATATACATGTGCTCGTGTCCAGTCTCCAGCGGTACCTAAAAGCATATACTCATTGTAATCAGGACCGGAATAAAGCCTTAGATCCTGTTCGCTATCCGTATCATCAAAACCTACAATGATGTCCATGCAGGTTCCGTTTAGATTGGGGATAGCAGCAACACAACCACCGTTCTGTGATGTCAGTACATGTTCAGAGGAAAACTCTCCGTTACCTTCATTTATCCAATAGGAGATTCCTGCCCATCGACCGGCGACAAGAACATCTGTGTCTCCATCCATATCAATATCTTCTGCTCGGATATCACGCGGACCATTGTAAGTGTTGGTAAGCACTGTCTTTTCCCATGTGCCAGTATTCCGCCAAAGAGCAATCTCACCCATACCCCACGGATATCGCCCTGATATCACGGATGGGATAGAGTCACTAGCATATAAATAGGTAGCCTCCATACAGTCATTCTGAGGATAGTTTGCATCTATCACATTTGTCTCCCACGATGGGTTTTCAAACCATACTACCTGGTTTGAAGAGGCGGTCTGGCTAACAGATGATATATCTGTTCTCCCATCATTATTGAAGTCGCCGGCATGAACATCTCTTGCATCTGCGAATGAGATTTCAAGTAAGTCTGAAAAATCAGCCCCACTATACACTCTTATTGTTCCGTCATCCCAGCCCGAAATGATGTCGGGAAAGCCGTCATCATCTATGTCGCATATATCTACAGACCAGGGTCTTCCATTCCCTTGGTCTATTGTGGTGATGGTAGCCCATGAATCTGCTCCATCAAACCACACGACCTGTGGAGAATCATAACTCGCAGCAACTATATCAACATACCCGTCCTGGTTTATGTCTCCGCACATCGCATCATTCCACTTGAGATAATCAGTGATGATTGTATGTGGAATCCAGGCGAAAGCCGCACCTGTGAGAAGAAATAGAATTACAGCTCCTGCCAATTTAGATGACATTATAATATCCTAACCCCCTAAATTACCCATCAGATGTAAAATCAAGTGCTCATTATCTATGTCTATAATTCAGTAGCCTGTCAAGACCTGAAAGTGACACCACAGAGATGCGGTTAATCTCCCTGCTTTAGATATTCCTCTACGGATTCGACTATGATGAAGTAACGCCTACCAAGTTTAGTCGCCTTGAATTTCTTTTTTCGGATCCTTCGTCTGACGGTATCTTCTGTAGTACCCAGGAGTTCTGCCCAAATCAACCACCTCCGGTGGTTTTAGGATATACAGTGCAACGGGACACGATGAAATCATGTCCCTGATTAATCAACTTGTTTGGCTCTTCCTCGGTGCCTGCTTCGCGGCACCTTGCTCGAGCCAAACAATAGGCACAATAAGCACATAAGAACAAAGAACCAAAGAACAACAGAACCGGAGCAAAGGGTAAAAGGGCAAGAGAACAAAAGTACTAATCCCGCGATAAGCGGAATACGAAAGGTGATTCTCGCCTTGGGTAATCTATGCAATCTTGTAGCCGAGATTGACAATCCTGAACACTTCGAGGTCTTATACACTGATTTTGCGGAGATTCGTTATGCCAACGGAAAATGCTTCCTTATGCTGCTACTGGATCGTTGTTCGAAGTACAACGCGGTTGGGCAGTTGGTGAACACGCTGAATACAGCCCTTGCTCTCAGGGCATGGGATGCTGCTCTCGATGGACTTGAAATACTTGATGTACCTGTCGAAGGAATAATCGTTCACCATGACCGTGATTCAGTTTACACGAGTTACGCCTGAACATCAAGGCTTCTCCTTGATAGCCGGGTCAAAATCTCTTATGCTCTCAATGGTGCGAAGGATAATGTCTATATGGAAGCTTTCAACGGAAGGTTTAAAGACGACAATCGTTCTCTGGTCCGGGAAGCCGAAGTTTTGAAGAAGTAACAAAGATAGTGGACGCTCGAATGAAATATTACAACAAAGAAAGGAGTCATTCAACTCTTGGGAATCAATCTCCTATGAACTGGTTGACGAACTGGAGAAGAGAAGACTGATCACAATAAACGGAGGTCAACGTGTACAACTTTTGGGGTGCAGCTTATAGCATCACAACAAAATGGAATTGATAAAGAATGAAGTGAACTGGAATGTCAAGACAACAAAAGGGGTTATTTAAGGTGTAGAACCCGCTTTCCTTCATTTGCGTTGTGACTAAAGGGGGACACCTCTCCCCCAAAAATTAATGGGGACAGTCCCCATTAATTTGGTACGCCGAACCCGACGGCAAACGAACTCAGCCGATAAACACTCTCATCCTTATCATCAAACGCCCGGATTACGAAAAGAGACTCCGTAAACCAACCCTATACCGTAACCCAGTCATCTATGCACGGGAACTTCAGGATGAAATGCTCCGGGATAATCTCACAAGAAAACAACTTGCCGAGAAACATAGAGTTTCGCCAGATAGAATCACGCAGTACCTGTGCCTGCTCAAACTGCCGGAGGATAGACTCCGTGAAATAACAGAGTTGGGTGATTGCTGGAAGAAGCGGGTGGTTACGGAGAGGGGTTTGAGGGAGTTAAGACGAGATCGTGATGATTAAGTCTTTCCTCCCTTCTGCCCTATTAACTTCCTGGAGAGTTTATATATTGACACCTCTTCCCTCTACCTTTAGAATAACAAAAGGTAATTAGTGTATCAACTGTCCGAAATCTGTTAAGCGGTTCATCTTGGACTAGAAGAGGGCTGATAAAATGAATTTAGATCCTGAATATCTAAGGCAACTGGCAATGTTAAATGAAGCGGAGCGGTTACGGAAAAACGGGATTGACGGCGGAAGCGGTCTTTCTTGTGGGGCACAGGTTATATGGTTCGCAATTATTTTCGCAATAGGAGCAGTGGTACTCCATTGCACAAAAGGTTGTTAGAAAAAGTGGGAGAGAATGACAAAACAAAGAAGCGGCCCTCTAACTGATGACATTTTCCGGAGATTCGACGAAATCGGGAAGTCGCCGGAGAAAAGCACCAAAGTTGACGAAACCACAATCGATTACGAGGCAAAGAGGGGGAGAGGGCGACCTGCGGGAACGGAGTCTTGGAGAAGGGTGACGGTTGTTCTCTATGACAGACAGATAGTAAGCCTTGATAAATTGTCAACAGCCATTCGGGAAGAATCCAGAGCGGCTATCTCCCGAGCCGAGATAATCAGGGGAGTTCTCGACGCATTTTTGGAAAGCGGGGAGGACTTCAGCCATGTGCAGAGCGAGCACGAGTTGAAGGAAGCCGTGCTTGAAAGATTGGAGGGGTAGGGTGAAGGTAACATTCGGAATAATTGTGGTGATACTACTT
>CAYRQP010000030.1:0-12295 GCA_964426545.1 uncultured bacterium
AATCAGGGACATGATTTCATCGTGTCCCGTTGCACTGTATATCCTAAAACCACCGAAGGTGGTTAACTGCTCTCCTGCCCGCGCCGGCGGGGTGCAAGGTGCAGTCCGTAGGACATAGCACCGAGCACTACGCTCAGGTAAGGGTAGCATGTTTGAGAAGTAGAATCCAATAATGCTTGAGTATAAGGAGTTTGAAAACTCTTTGTGGCGAAATAAGGGGACACTCCTGCTGTGCAGGAATGCCCCCAATCGGGCTTAGTTGGCTACGACCAGACTGGTAGAACCACTCCAGTTGCCTGATGTAATCCTGACATGATAAATGCCGGATGGTACCTGAATGCCGTTGTCATCCTGAAGATTCCAAAGAAGACTGTGATTACCTGCAACCATGTCTTCTGCTGCAAGTGTTGTCACTATTCTTCCTGTGATGTCGAAGACATCCACTCGGGTGTTTCCCACTGATGCAAGACTGAATGGTATTGCAGCGCTGGATACAGCCGGACTTGGATATACAGAATTGATGCTGTTTATGAAGATATCCCCGCTTGTGCCTTCTTCTATGCCCACACCTGAAACTATAATAGTTCCGCGGTAGGGAGTGTAGTCACGTGCCCAGACAGTAATGGATATTGTACCTGTGGTAACAGGTTCTGCGAGAATAGTAATTTCTCCGCTTGCATTAGTAGTTCCAACTTCATAAATCTCACCCGTCTGCCAGTCGCCCTTCTGAAGACAGACTCTTGCTCCTGATACGGCAGAACCGCCTGATTGAACGGTAACTGTCACATTGGTAGTTCCGTTGATGTCTGACGGATGAGATACGCTCAGAATTTCTGCTTCGCTGTACCACATTGGCATTTCAGGGTCACCGAAGAGGTTCCATTCTTTGACGCACCAGTCGTCACATTCATCATCCGGGGGTGACATCGCATCCTGAGCCATAGCGTGTGCGATGCCGAGGTTATAGATGTCATCATTCCACATTACATCGTAGAAATAACGGGAGAGGATTTCACTGGGTCCGTATCCTGGACTACTCGGAGCTCCCCATCCGTACCTCGCATTGAACATACAGAATCCACCACCATTTGGTGATGCAAGCCAGGCATCGGCCATACATTCATAACCGTCGAGTTGACCTATAAGACAGGAAATGGAGTTGAAGATTGCAGGAAGCCCGCCGGAAGAGATATTTGTCTGACTTAATATGTTACCATTGCCGTATGTCCCACCCGGAAGTGAGAAATACTGCTGTGAGCCGTGGCTTGCGTGATATAGTTGATGTGGCATAGCATTTATCATCGCGATGGTGATTGCAGGGCTGTTAGCACTCCAGGAGTCATAGCACTTTTCCTCTTCCCATCCATTCGGTACCCAGGGAGAGAAAAGTTCACTACCTGCAGAGCCATAACACCAATAGGGAGAGCCCCAGAGGAGTTCGGTTGTATAGCCCATTCTCATTTCACGCGGTGCAGTATCGAAATAGTCGGTTGCAGTTTGGATGCCTTCATAGATAAAGACTTTATCGTTGAAGATAGCAGCTTCAGAGGTTGAATTTACACTGGCTCGACCGACCCAAAGATCGGGGTGGTAGTCCAGCAGGTCATCATAGTATTCACCCCATACATGGTCGCCGTCGAAGTCCCATAGGTCTGCGCCGGGTCCGGTGTCATTGATGTCAGCCCAGTAGAGATCAACGCAGGGATATTCTGTGTAACCTGAGGTTGTGATCTTTACATCTCTTCCTGCAATTATGTTGTCGTCACCGAAAATAAGCACATATTCGACACCTTCGTCGCGGCAGTCGGTAAGAAATCCCCTGATTTCCTGCTGCAGGTCATAACAGGTGTACTGGCTCTGGATCCAGGTTGTGGTGTAGACATTAGTCGGAACACCCTTTTCTGTTTTCCAGTCAGCAAGTTCCTGCGCATAAGTCTCATAAGTAGGGGTGGCAATGATTACATATTCACCATAAGTAAGGCTTTTCGATGAGACAATGTTTGCACCGGAACCCGCTACATCCTGCGGATTCACCACAGAAGCGCGGACTATATCCATCGATCGGCTTTCACTCTGAAGACTTCTCTGATTGACAGTAGAAGCTGCCCCGGAATTCTCATAAGTTACGCGTACTGTTAAACTCGAAAGAATGTCGATAGTCTTGTCTGCCGGATTCCATCGAACGGGATAGACATTGGTATATGCTACTGGAAGACCCATTATCACACTTGACCCCCGGAAGTCGATAGGTGCAGACGGGAAAACTTCTGTTCCGGCATATATTTCGAGATTTGGCTCCACCGGATAAATCTCCTCATCGACAGAAAGCGGAACCCGCGGTCCTGCCGGCATGACAGTGTATCTTCCTCTTTCAGAGATATACTCGGCATCGATGATTTCAATACTGGTAGCTGTACATCCCGTTGGGAGTGCTATCCGTACTGTTTCAACCGGAAGGCAGGGAAGTCCCTCTTTAGACATCAGTCTCATTCCCTCACCGGTTATTCGTGTATAAGGTCCTACTTCTTCCATATTGATTGTTGAGCGGTCAATCGGAATAGTCACGGTAAGTTCTCCCGCAGATACGGAAAAAAGTGCCGTAAGCATAAGCACTGCTAAAAACAGTTTCATGTTTCTCCTGTTCATCCCCTAGTGTTTGTTTTATCTACCAATTGTTTATTTACTTTATTAACAAAAAAATGTTGAAGTTGTTCCATGTGTTCAAACTAATTTCTCCTGTCACCTGTCCATCGCTGCAGAAAAGCACCTGCAATCTCGGAAGAGGTCGGTCTTTCTGCAGAAGATACGCTCCATACCGCTGAGTCCGAATCGGCAAGCACTATCATATATCCGTCATCAGTCTGTTCGACAAGAAGCAGATAATCAGCATTGAAATATGATTCTGCAAGCAGTGCTGATTCAACTGCGGAACCGTATCCCAGTTCAATGGGGTCGGGGTAAACCGCAAGCCAGATATCGTCGCTTTCATCAGATATTATACCAATAACTTCCGCAGCCTGTTCAAAACCCGATTCCCCAGGAAATACAGCGACAACAAGTTCAATTGCCTGAGGGACATCTTCGCTTTCAACTGCTTCCCAGTCGATTCCCGTGTCGACAATGACAGGGTTAACTGCATCTGTAGTATCATCATTTGTATTCCCATCACTATTGTCTGAGATTGCATCATATATGAGAAAACCGGCAACAAGGACTGCTACTCCGATGGCAACATATCCCGTGAGATTTCGTTCTTCATCCTCAATTCCGCCGCCGCCCCCGGCAGCAGATACGGTCGAACAGACTGCAAACAGGAATACAAGGACTATTGTACTGGATATATGTGAAATTCTGTCCCTGAACATATCTTTCCTATTCTATTCTATTCTTCTTCGTCGGATTGAGCATCTGCCATTACTTTCTCGCGTATGTCACGCGGGACAGGCTCATATCCTATGAATGTCTGGGTAAAGGAACCCCTTGCCTGTGAAATTGATTTCAGAGTACTTGTGTATTGAAAGAGTTCAGATTCCGGGACGGCTGCCTTGATCACCTGGAAAGCACCTTCAGCTTCAATCCCCTGGATTTTACCCCTGCGGGTATTGAGGTCACCCATGACATCCCCCATGAATTCATCGGGAACCATCACTTCGAGCATGACAATCGGTTCAAGGAGGCTTGGGCCGGCATTCATCATTACGTCCTTGAAACATTTGATAGAAGCGATTTTGAATGCCATATCAGAAGAATCTACGGGGTGATACGAACCGTCATAGACAACTGCTTTAAGGTCCACAACCTTGCTTTTCGAGATGGGTCCGCTCTTCATTGCTTCAACTACACCCTTTTCGACAGCTGGAATGAAGTTAGTAGGTACATTACCGCCGACTACTTCCGAGTCGAATTCGAATCCGTTGCCCCTTGGGAGCGGTTCGAGTCTGATGAACACATGACCGTACTGACCGCGCCCCCCGGACTGCTTCCTGTGTTTATAAGAGCCTGAAGATGTCTTCGAAATCGTCTCGTGGTATGCAATTCTCGGCTTGAAAGTCTCTGTCTCTACGCCGGTCTGATTCTTGAGTCTGCCGAGGATTACATTCAGATGGAGTTCTCCCATTCCGGAAACAGTAGTCTGATGTATTTCCGCTTCATTCTTGAAGATAAAAGTGGGATCCTGTGATGAGATTTTGGAGAGAACGGCTCCCATCTTTTCCTCATCACCTCTCTTTTTAGTGGCAATGGCAACTCTGTATACAGGTTCAGGGAAAGTGATAGGGTCGAGTATCAACTTAGAACCTTTTGCTGCAAGTGTGTCATTCGTATGAGTATTCTTCAACTTAGCCACAGCCGCAATATCACCAGTCACCAATGTATCGGTATCAATACGCTTAGACCCGTTGATAAGATAATAGTTCCCGAGCCTTTCAGAGGAATTGACAGTAGAATTGACTATGTCAGTTGTCCCGTTGACAGCACCCCTAAGTACGCGAATAAAGATAATTTCTCCCATATGCGGGTCGGCTTTGGTGCTAAATGCTCTCGCACATAACTTGCCAGCCGGATCCGGTGTTACTTCTGTCTCACTATCTCCTTCAAGTGCCTGTTCAGGTGTTCTTTCGAGTGGGGAAGGCATATATGCAGCCAATGCGTCGAGAAGAAACTGCTGACCTGCAGGCGGGATGGAATGTCCTGCGAATGCCGGGAAGATCCTTCTGCCTGCAACAGCCTTTTTGATTCCGGTCTCGATTTCATCCGGTGTGAGAGTTTCGGTTTCAAAGTACTTTTCAAGAAGCGCGTCATCAGATTCCGCAGCTGTTTCTGTAATCTTCATCTTATATGTTTGGAGCTCATCCTGTACGCTGTCGGGTACCGAGATCTCTTTTCCGGTACGATCGATTGCCTTCTCGGAAAGGACATTCACAAGTCCTGCAAATCTACCGTTCTCTACTATGGGGAATACAAACGGAACTACATTCTTATTCAAACTATTCCGGGCATCGTCCATTGCTCTGTTGAAGTCAGCCCCGTCTCTATCTATGCGATTTACCCACAGCATAAGCGGAAGATTGTATTTTACTGCGTGGGTCCAGGTCTTGAGAGAGCCGACCTGAACGCCGTCTGTACCGTCGAGGATAAGGACTGCACCGTCAGCCACAGCAAGAGAGCCAATCATATCTCCATAAAAGTCAGCAAGTCCGGGGGTATCGATTAAATTGATTCTGTGGTTGTTCCATTCGACGATTCCGATGGATGAAGCAAGGCTGTGCTTTCGCTCTCTGCTTTCGGCAGAATAGTCGAAGTGGCTTGTCTCATTGTCGACAGCTCCCAGTCTTTCGGTTCCTCCGCCAACGAAATACAAAGCATCACACAGGCTTGTTTTACCTACAGAACCGTGTCCAATTACAGCGATTGTTCTTAACTTATCGGGTGAATAATTTTTCAAAACAGCACTCCATTTCTAAAGGTGAATCATATTGCTTAGATGTATAGAATATTACATATCTATAGGGAACCTTATAACTAACGCATAACTGTACCGTTTGTCAACACCTGAAAACGCTTTTGGAAGGTTGTATTTGGCTGCTTTAAAACTCTTTGTCGCAATCGCATCGGCAATTGCAATTTACATTATTCTGAAGAGGGTCATTACCACCTGGCTTGGAGGCCCCCGGAAGGAAGAACTTCTGCAGGAACTCGAGAATAAGGAAAGGGAATTTGAAAAATCCTGGGAAACCGGTGATTTATCCTGTCCGATCTGCAGCAAGACAACAAGGCTGTATAATTATCCTCATATTGCTGTCTGGAGATGTGAAAATTTCCCGTCATGCAGGGGCTTTATCAAGGCAAAAAAGCGCAACCGTCCCAAATTCGCAACTGACTGGGATAGAAAGAAAAGAAAATAACGGTTATAGTTGCGCAAAGGGTTCCTCTTTTTTAGATTAACTCTTCAATTCAATCAAATTTACATGATCCTGAAAGGATGAAGTCATGCTTCAAAGGCGAATAGAAAAACATCCTGTGTTGAAATCAGAAAAATCACAAATAGCAAGATTCACATTCAATGGCAATGATGCCGAAGGAATAGAGGGTGAAGCTGTGTCTTCATCGTTATTTGCCATGGGTGTGCAGATATTCGGTCATCATGAAAAAGACAACAGCCCGCAGGGAATGTTCTGTGCCAACGGACAATGTTCCCAATGTACTCTGATGATAGACGGCGTTCCCCGGAAGAGCTGCATTGTGCAGCTTCGGGAGGGAATGGAAATTCACACACTGGATGGACTTCCATTGCTCGGGAATGAAAGGGCTCCGGAAATAAACCCACCGAAAGTCATCGAAACATCCGTACTCATTCTTGGAGCAGGTCCTTCCGGGATGGCGGCTGCTATCGAACTTGGCAGGGCAGATATAGACACGGTCATCGTCGATGACAAGGATAGGGCAGGGGGCAAATTAGTCCTTCAGACACATAAGTTTTTCGGGTCGGTTGCGGATTGCCATGCAGGCACCCGTGGAATCGATATCGGTAATATTCTCGCCGGTCAGATAAAAGAGCAGAACAGTGTTGACATGTGGCTCGAAAGCACCGTCCTTGGAGTTTTCAGTGACGGTATTGTGGGAGTCAGAACCCCAACCGGTTATAGAATGGTGAAACCGCAGTGGCTTTTGACCGCATCCGGAGCCCGCGAAAAGTCTCTTCCGTTCCCGGGCTGTACACTTCCGGGGGTTTACGGCGCCGGTGCATTTCAGACACTTGTAAACCGCGATCTTGTCAAATGTGCTGATAGGGTTTTCATTCTTGGCGGCGGCAATGTAGGGCTTATCGGTGCATATCATGCGATTCAGGCAGGAATGACAGTAGTCGGACTTGCAGAAGCTCTTCCTGTGTGCGGGGGGTACAAGGTACATGCCGATAAGATAAAAAGACTCGGAGTTCCGATTCACACATGTCACACAATCACCTGCGTACACGGAGAAGAGAGAGCAGAAGCGGTTACAATCGCTGAGATAGATGAGTCATTTACACCTATAGCAGGAACTGAAAGGACATTTGCAGTCGATACTGTACTGATTGCTGTCGGTCTGAATTCAGTCAATGAATTCCATGAAAAGGCGGTACAGTTCGGTATGAATGCGATGATGGCGGGGGACGCCGAAGAGATTGCAGAAGCAAGCGCCGCCATGTTCTCGGGGAAAATAGCAGGTTTGAAAATTGCCCGCGAACTGGGCGCATCCGGTATAGAAATACCATCCGATCTCTCAGAGAAGGCAGAGATACTGAAAAGTCCGGGAGGGGAAATATTTCCGTATGGAGTTCCGAAGGAACGAGAAGGTGTGTTCCCTGTTCTGCACTGTACACAGGAAATTCCCTGCAATCCCTGCATGACCTGTTGTCCGAAAGACCTCATCAACACGCAGAATCATCCGATACTCGGAAATCCCGTATTCAGCGGCGAATGTGTCGGTTGTGAAAAATGCGTGATAGTCTGCCCGGGACTGGCAATCACACTTGTCGATTTCAGAAAGAATACTGAAAAGCCGGTTGTAACAATTCCATATGAACTCGGCGAATGGCATCTGAATGAAAATGAAGAAATGACTGTAACAGATTGGGAAGGTGATATTCTCGGAACAGCCCGTCTTACCGGTTGGAAAACTGTAAAGGCTTTTCCGAAGACAACTCTCATTAAACTCGAAGTGTCACCTGATATTGCTGCATCGATAGCAGGAGTAATGGTTCAAAAAGGAGAGAAACTCAAACCGATTAAAGAGACTTATGAAACATCACTTCCAGATACAGCAGTTGTCTGCAGATGTGAAAGAGTCACTGCAGGTGAGATAAGAGAACTTGTCCGCAGCGGAATAAAGGACCTGAATCACCTGAAAGTCCTTACCCGCGTGGGATTCGGAGCATGCGGGGGTAAAACCTGCAAGTCGATAATCATTCGGATATGCAGGGAAGAAGGACTGACGCTCGATGAAATTACCGACTTCACGGAGCGACCTCTGTTTGCGGAGACCGTGCTGGGGTATTTCGCAGGGGAGGAGGAGCCCAATGGAAAAGTATGATGTAATTGTCATAGGTTCCGGAAGTGTAGGGACTCCGCTCACGATGAGTCTTGCTGAATCCGGATTTAAAGTCCTCTGCATCGATGAAAATTCATCTGCAGGACAGGCGAACAACAAGTGCGCGATAGGCGGCATCCGTGCTACTCACGGTGATCCTGCAAAAGTTGCTCTATGTCTGCATTCACTTGAAGTATTCCGAACATGGGAGGACAAACACGGGGAAGATATCGGCTGGCGGCAGGGTGGTTACTGCTATGTAGCATACGACACAGAAACTCTTTCGATATTTCAGAAGAATGTACCACTTCAGCAGAAAGCCGGTCTTGATATTTCAATCGTTTCACCTGAAAAAATATCTGAACTCGTTCCCGGAATAAACGAAGAAGGACTCCTTGGCGGGACCTATTCCCCGGGTGACGGAAGTGCAAGCCCGATGGAAGCATGTTATGCATTTTACAGGAAAGCCATCAGGGATGGAGCGGAATTCAACTTCGGTGAAACCGTAACGGGAATCACATCAGAAAATGGAAGGATTACCGGTGTGGAAACGGATAAAGGCAGATACGACTGTAATACAGTTGTAAACTGCGGCGGGTCTGCTGCGGCTGCACTCGGGAAAATGGCCGGACTCGATTTGCCAATCAAACCCGACTGCCACGAAGCAGGAATCACGGAATCGGTTCAGCGGTTCTTCGAACCCATGCTCGTCGATATCCGGAAAGCACCCGGATCAGCCAATTATTATTTCTACCAGTATTCTACAGGGCAGGTGGTTTTTTGCATCACACCAGACCCACCCATTCTTGGTACGGCAACCGAAGAAACAAGTGAATTCCTTCCGCTTGTTGCTCCGAGAATGGTGTCACTCTACCCGCGGCTTGCCAACCTGAAGGTAAGAAGAGTCTGGCGGGGAAGTTACCCGATGACTCCTGACGGCACTCCTATAATAGGTCAGTACGGCCCCGCAGGACATTACATTGCAGTCGGCATGTGCGGGCAGGGCTTCATGCTCGGGCCCGGAATAGGTGACACTATGACCCGATTGATAAGGGACGAACTTACGGAGACCAACAAAATGATTCTGCATGAGTTTAGCCTCGACCGAAAATTCGACACCGTCGAGACCTTGAAGTAAAAAAGTGCCAGGCACTTTTTCTAAAATTCAGTAGTGACAGTCACTACTTTTATCCGGATTAAATGGCAATTAGCACCCCTGCAGTTATTGCCATGACTATGCCGATGCCCTTCGTCAGAGTGATCCCCTCATGGAGTAATGCAATTCCATATATGACTGGTATAACGGGATACAATGCTACAAGTGATTCGAAGTGCTGAGAGATCCGGTTGACAGTGCCATTTGATATGCACAGACAGCAAAGCCACCCAGAATTCCGGCAACCACGGTGATCCAGACTCCCCTCGGGAGCATATTTCTAAGGCTGCTTCCTGACAGCAGGAATATCATTAAGATGGTTAGGAATGAAATACAGCTGTAAATCAATGCTGAGTGCCAGGGTCCGATTCGATCTGTAGCTAGTTTTGCCCCGATACCCCAGAATCCCCATAGAATTGTTGCTGCTAAACTGAATGCTATTGTCTTCGACATATCAATCTCCTTAAATAAGAATCGCCGATGTGAAATCTGTTATAATAGAGGTAATAATGCAGACACAAAATCGCTTTGTAAACACGGAGGTAGTCAATTGAAATTCACAGCTCTGATATTAACAATGACAGGCATGGTGTTTGCCGAGATGTCCGTATGCGGTACGGAAGAATTATTACCGGTCGGATTCACGGAAGAAGAGTTTCTTCGCCTCGATGAGATCGGGATGAATACAGTATCCACAAGCCCGCCACCTACAGGAACAGTTAACCCGGGAGAATTTGCTCCGGCAACAGGTATCTTTATCCGATGGCCGCTTGGAGTCCTCCTCGACTTGATAGTATCGATGTCCAATTCCACGACAGTCTGGGTGATATGCGAATCATATCAGCAGAGTTCCGTCGAGAGCACATTCAGTTCAGCCGGTGTTAACATGAGTAATGTCGATTATGTCTTTGCACCGACCAACTCCATTTGGGTGAGGGATTACGGACCCTGGTTCGTGCTTCTTCCCGATGGTAGTCAGGGTATTTTTAACTACACATATAACAGGCCCAGACCGAATGATAATAATTTTCCTGTGGCATTAGGTTCTGATTGGGGAATACCTGTGTACACATCGACAATCGAACAGACCGGCGGCAATTATATGTCCACCGGAATGGGCACTGCAATGTCCACAGATATTGTGTATGAAGAGAACGGCTGGGATGAAGACTGGGTAGATTCACAGATGCAACTGTATCTTGGTATCGATAACTATCTTGTGGTGGCAGACCCGCAGTCAAGTTACATCGACCACATAGACTGCTGGGGGAAATACCTCAGCCCGGGGAAGATACTCATTTTGAAAGTCCCGCCTTCACACGGTGACTATGCCGCACTCGAAGCGATGGCAGACATGATGGAGAGCCAAATCAGCCCATTGGGAAGACATTGGGAAGTTTACCGCGTCGAAAGCACCGGTGATGAAGGTTATACAAACAGTCTCATCTTCAACGACATCATTTACATGCCGACCTTCAATAGCAGTTATGACTCTCCTGCAGTACTGGTTTATGAAGAAGCTCTTCCTGGGTACACCGTCGAAAGTTTTTACTACAATGACTGGCAGCCGACAGACGCTCTCCACTGCCGCGTCAGAGATGTGATGGACAGGGAAATGCTCTATCTCTATCACATACCTGTCGACTCCATGCAGACTGCAAACCTGCCCGTTACTGTTGAAGCTGAGATTAGATGCCACTCGGATAATTCCCTGACTTCACAAGAGCTGTTTTACAGGATAGGAACATCGGGAACTTTCACTGAACTAACAATGACATCAGGCAGCGGTAACATGTACACGTGTAACATCCCGGGAGCAGCTACCGGAAACACAGTTCAGTATTACATCAGTGCTTCAGACAACTCAGGCAGGAATGAAGCTCTGCCGAGATTTGCTCCGGACAGCTGGACCTATGATTACGAGACATCGTCCACCGGAATAGAAAACGAAGATGAGTTCATCCCTGGAATAGTCATTACTTCACCCGCTCCAAATCCATTTTCATCTGCAATGACCATTAGCGTCAGTCTTGAAACAGGTACGGAAATATATATGGATGTATTCGATGTTACCGGCAGAAAAATCCATTCTGTCGGTGGTATTCTCGATGCCGGAATCCACGAGCTGCTCTGGACTCCCGATATGAATAATGCAGACGGAGTTTATCTTGTTCTGGTAAGATGCGGGAATAATACAACAGTCTACCGTGTAACACATATTGGAGATGGATTCTGATAGCATCTTTGAACTAAAGAACAGGTAATAGGAGGATTATGCGAAGAATTATTCTACTGACAGGATTAGTGGTTATCACAGTTTTAGTAGTGTTGCTTAACTGTACAGTAAACTCGACCACAACCCACAACTACTATTACACGAACGGTTCGGATACACTGGTAGTTGCTGATCAGAGAGATACAGGGAGGGAAGAGGAGCCGGAATCAGCCGGAAGACCTGATCCTGAAACTGAACCTGAATCAAACCCCCAACCTGATCCCGAGGACCATGAACTTACCGACACAACATGGGTGGAATGTCTGGACCCCGGTACTGCCAGGGTAGAGATTACCTGTATTGCAGATGAAAATCTGGTTATCTATCGAATGTTCGACAACATTCTCGGCGGGTCGGGTTTCCGTTTCGAGATGAATTTCGAGAAAAGGGACTACATCGATGGGGGAAGGGATATCTACTGTCTGATATTTTCCTTCAACAGCATGAATCCATGGGTTGGCACCGAATCAGGAGAAACGTCTTCTGCAAGAGTTGAGACTCTAGCTCCAACTGAATCAACGCAGATATCTACAGGTGGACCGTTCTTGACTCTTGATATCAACGGAGTGAAATTCACTTACGAACTCGATGACATTGCGATGATAAATGTGGAAGCACTTGCTATAGGGAGCAACAATGTAATGCTATGGCTTCCCGCATCGGAGTCCATGTTTAGTACAATTGCTTCAGGGACAAGCGGGTCTGTCGTGCTGGTTGACGGTGATAAAACAAACAACAGAAGCATTGATGAAGAGAATTTCATCAACTTCGATACATTCGTGAATACATACTGAACC
>CAYRQP010000031.1:0-12042 GCA_964426545.1 uncultured bacterium
GGTTATGTTCAGTAAGCCCTAAAGTACTTATCCGATTCCTTTAGCAGATTACTCTTGAATCTCATTATTTTCTCATAAACGCTGCGTTTCGTCTCCTCAGGGTTGAGAGAAAACTCGCAGGACTCTTCTTATATCATTGATGTGCCAATGCTGTACATAAGGGTTTCACCGTTAATTCCGCTACCTATTTCGCTTCCCATTTCTACGAGGTTACTAATGCGATAATCACTGAATTCTTCAAAAAACAAAATGAGATCATAAAGGTCTTTCTCACTGCAACGAGAAACTAAAGTTGCTGCCTTCATTTTGAAAATAGTTTCGAGAGAAGCAACTGGTATCCGGTTTTCAACTTATAACATATTCCCGGCTGTATATAACTCTCCATCTATTACTGTGTCCACAATATACTGATGTTCCTTGTATTCGCATGAAGCCTGATAGAATTGCCCGCTATGTTGTTTTGTCTCGACAGATACACCTATTGATTTAAGCGACTATACCGCAAGGATTGTTTGCCTGAAGGCACTCTTTGTTTCTGCGAATAGGTCCAAATCATCAGGACTCCCATGACCTGCATAAAAACCACTTAGTGCTGTACCGCCAACCCGCACACAGTCTGTGAGGTTCTGTTGAAATTTCCCCTTCCAGTTTTAGGAAATTTCTGCTACATAAGGATCTTGGTTTTGATTTTAACACCCCGGAGCCAAGAACAGGCTCTAAACTAAAAGCTGAATTAGATACATATCTTCAAACAGGAGATTTTCCGGCTGTTCAGGGAATTTCGGAACAGCAGCGAATTCAAATTTTGCAGGACTATGTCGAATTGGTTTTGCTCAGAGATATGTAGAGCGGCATAATGTAAATAATACACACGCAGTGCGTCTATTTTCACTCGTACTGCTGCAATCATCGACTTCCCTGTTTTCCGTAAACAAATAGGCAGATTATCTAAAATCACTCGGGCTTTCAGTGGGTAAGGACACTTTGTATGACCTGCTTGATTACTTTATAGATGCTTTCCTGCTTATTACAATTCCAATATTCAACTGGTCTATCAGGGTTCGTGAGTCTAACCCGAGAAAAGCATATGCAGTGGATCCCGGTCTCGCATATGCTGTCTCTCCGTCCGGAGTCGTTAATATAGGTACAAGATTGGAAACCGCTGTATACCACGAACTCCATCGACGAAACGCCGTCACCCGGAAAGGATACATCTCTTACTACAGAACTCAAAGCGGATATGAGGTGGATTTTATTATAGGAGACCCTATTCAAAACAGCGCATCGATTCTGATTCAGATTTGTGCAGATATTTCCGAGCCTAAACCCTTAACAGAGAAGTGTTCTCCTTAGCACAGGCGATGAAGAGCTTGGACTGAATCAATCGCTCCTTATTACTCAACATGAGCAAAAGTGTATTGAAGTTGAAGAAGGCATGATCGATGTTGTGCCTGCCTGGCGCTGGATGATAAATCGTTAATCGCTATCAATCTGACAAGTTCGTTGACGAAGTTTACTCCGTCCCGCGGGCTATACCGTCAGTTTCTTCCCCTCTTCGAATGCCTTAAGGTTTACTTCGAGGGCTTTCGGGGGTACGCGTTCGGTTATTGCTTTTATCCAGACACCCTGCTTTATCGGTAGAGAAGAAGCGATGGCACCAATAAGGACAACATTCATCACCCTGACATTACCGAGCTCGATTGCCTTTTCATAGGCTTTGACGAGTTGATACGGGATCTCATTCTCTTCAAGCATTTTGTCTATGTCGGGATAAACAGCATGTCCCGTGTTTACAGTCATGGGAGTTATTTTCAGGTCGCAGGCGATGAGTTTACCCTCCGGAGATAAGAAGGGTGTCCAGCGGAGGCCTTCCATCTTCTCCAATGCTAAAATCAGGTCCGCATCACCCTTTTCAACAAGCGGACTGTAGATCTTCTCTCCAAACCGTACATGGCTGGATACGCTTCCGCCACGCTGGGACATCCCGTGGACTTCGCTCTTCTTGACATCATATCCGGAATACTTTGCAGCGGCACAAAGCACTTCGCTTGTAAGGAGTATCCCCTGACCGCCGGTACCGCAGATAATTACATTTACTATTTTTTTCATGTCACTCCCCCCTTTCGAGAGAAATCGCATCTACGGGACACACCTGTACGCAGAGGTTGCAGTCGGGCCAGCAGAGCATAGGGGTTATTTCAGGTTTTTCGTCATCTCCCCAACTGATTGCGGGGCATCCGAGTTTCATGCAGAGGCGGCACCCGATACATCTGTCTTTATCGACTATTGCCGTGTTGCTCTGTTTCGGGCGGTAGCACATGATGCAGGGACGTTTTGTGATGATTACCGACAATTCCTCCCGTGCCATTTCTTCCTTGAATAGCTTTTCTATAGCGGGAAGGTCATGCGGGTCGATTACATGAACATGTTTTACGCCGCAGGCTTTTGCTATTTCCTCCATATCGAGTACGGGAGCAGGTTCTCCTTTGAGGTTTTTCCCAGTAGTGGGATTTTCCTGCCCGCCTGTCATGGCTGTAAGGCTGTTGTCCATAATCATCACGGTGCCGGTGTTGCCGTTGTAAACCATGTCTATCAAACCGGTTATGCCGGAATGGACAAATGTGGATTCGCCTATTGCCGATACGAGCCTGTTTAACTGGTCTCTTCCCGTTGCCTTTTCTATTCCGCTGAGAACTCCGATTGCCGCGCCCATGCAGACGGTTGTTTCCAGTGCGTTATAGGGCGGCATGAGACCGAGCGTGTAGCACCCGATATCGCCTGTGGAGCTTCTTCCGAGTTTACTGAGAATGTAGAAAGCTCCCCTATGGGGACATCCCGGGCAAAGGGCAGGCGGGCGTGCCGGAAGTTTTACCTCTTGGAAAGTGAGCGGGATTTCGGTTCCGGGTTTCAATCCTGTTCTCACGAGTTCGGGATTAAGCTCTCCTTCTATCGGTATGTACTTTTTCCCGTGGGCATCAATGAGAAACTTCGACCGAATTTGTTCTTCGAGGAAGGGTTCGTTCTCTTCTACAAAAATTACTTTCGACACCATACCTATAAACTTCTCTATCAGTTTCCAGGGTAGCGGATTGCATATACCAATTTTAAGGACTGATGCTTCGGGATATACTTCCTTCACATACTGATATGAGACTCCGCCCGTAATTATTCCTATTTCCTTGTTCCCTAGTTCTATGCGGTTGAGGGGGCTATCTGCACCGTACTCTGAGAGTTTAAGCAGTCTTGCTTCCACTTTGGTGTGCATCTTCCTGGCGTTTGATGGGATTGGCACATACTTGGCAATATTCTTCTCGTATCCTGTTATATCTACTTCTTTTCGCGGTCCTACTTCTACCAGGCTCTTCGAGTGGCAGATTCGCGTTGTGAGTCTGATAAGCACAGGAGTGTCGAACTCTTCTGATATTTTAATCGCTTCGCCAACCATATCTTTGGCTTCCTGGCTGTCTGAAGGCTCAAGAACAATAACCTTAGCGGCTTTGCCCATAAGGCGGTTGTCCTGTTCATTCTGGCTCGAATGCATGCTTGGATCGTCGGCTGTAATTATTACCATTCCGCCTTTGACGCCTAGATAGCTGAGAGTGAACAAGGGGTCGGCGGCAACATTGAGACCGACATGTTTCATGGCACAGAGCACTCGGGCTCCTGCAAAGGATGCGCCGGCAACAACTTCCAGACTCACCTTTTCATTAGGTGCCCACTGGCAGTCTATTTCATCATACTCTTCTGCAACAGTTTCGAGTATTTCCGTGGAGGGCGTACCGGGGTATGCAGCGGCAAAATGTACGCCATATTCCCATGCCCCTCTTGCAATTGCTTCGTTACCGGAGAGAAGCAGTACCCCTGAATCGACGGTGTTGAGTTTCTTCTTCATAAACGCCTTTCATCAACTGTATATTTTTACGTCTTCAATTCCATTTAGTACGCGATGAACTCCGAGCATGAGTGCTTCAAGTTCTTTTTCACCGGGAAATATTATTATGTCAGTAATCAATCCGAGATTATCTGTCAGCCTGTCGGTAATCCACGGCTCATGAGCCACCCCCCCCGTAATGACAATTGCATCGACGCGGCATTGCAGAGCGGCAGCCATTGCTCCAGCTTCTTTTGTTATCTGATACACAAAGGCATCGAGCGCTTTTCTGCATTCAGTCTCTCCCGCCTTGGCGCGGGCGATTATTTCCCCGACATAGTCGGTTCCTGTATATGCGTATAAGCCGCCTTCTTTGAGGAGTTTCTTCTTGAGGTCCTTCCAGGTGTAATCGTTTTTCAGGCAAAGTTTTACGAGCCCTGTTGTCGGAAGTGCCCCGGCCCTCTGAGGGCTGAACGGACCGCCGTCGTTGGCACCGCTTGTGTCTATCATCCTGCCCTGCCGCAACGCATTAATTGAAATGCCACTCCCGAGATGGATTACTACCATGTTCAGTTTACTGAAGTCTTTTTGTAGTTTTTCTGCTGCTTTATAGGCGACCATTCTGATGTTCAGGGCGTGGCTCAGGCTGGGACGCTGCAGCTCTGGAAGTCCTGAATACCGTGCTTCATCTATCATCTCATCTACACATACGGGATCCACGAAGTATGCGGTCAGCCCGGCTTCTTCTGCTATTTCGAACGCTATTGCAGCACCGAGATTGGATGGGTGGTCTGCCTGAAGTGTTTCCCCGTCGATTATGTCATCTATTAAGGCTCTGTTTACTTCGTATGTCCCGCTTTGAAGGGGTTTGAAAGCTCCTCCGCGGGCTACGACAGCAAACAGGTCCTTTGTGCTGTATCCTGCTTCTGACAGTGACTGTAGAATCAGATTCTTCCTGAAAGGTGTCTGACTGTAGGTTGTATCGAAATTGCCGAGTTCTTCGGGAGTATGCCTGATGCTCTTTTCAAAGATGAGTTCTGTGCGCCTGAAAAGCCCGACTTTGGTGGAAGACCCACCGGGGTTTATTGCGAGGATTATCTTATCGTCTTCTGTCATTTTGTACTGCCGGCCACTACTACACCAAGGGCAAGTGAATTGAGTTTTGTTTGCGGGGTGTCTGAGCGTGAGAGCATGACAACCGGAGCGGATGCTCCCATGACCAGTCCGCTTATCTCCGCATCTGCCATATACATAAGAGCCTTGCACATGATGTTGCCGGTTGCTATGTCCGGTACAATCAGTATGTCGGCTTTTCCTGCTACCGGACCTGTTATCTTTTTAATCTCTGCGGATTCCGGGTCAAGTGCTCCGTCGACAGCGACGGGTCCGAGAGTGTCGCATCCTTCTATTCCCTCTTCTGCTATTTCTGCAAACATGACCGTTTCAGGCATTTTTGGGTTGACTGCTTCTACAGCTGACAGAAGGGCGACCTTGGGTCTTTCGATGCCCATCTTTACTGTCATCTCCACGGCATTCTGGATTATCTGTTTTAACTCGTCTTTTCCGGGTCTGATGTTCATTCCGCCATCGCTTACCATAATCATTTTATCCATCACAGGGGTTTTAACTGCTACTACATGACTGAGTACCCTGCCTGTTCTGAGCCCTACCTCATCATCGAGAAGGGCTTTAAGAAACACAGATGTCTTCAACATTCCCTTCATCAGGAAAGTCGCTTTACCCGTACTTACGAGTTCAACCGCTTTCAGAGCTGCTTCTTTTTCGTTCTCGGCGTCGATGATGGTCATTTCCGGTGGGATTTCTCTTCCGAGTAATGCAAGGGTTTCAAGCACTTTCTCCCTTGGCGCAATTATTACCGCTTCTGCTTCTCCCTCGTCGATAGCCATGAGCAGTGCTTCAATTGTTGCCCTGTCGAAACCCATGGGGACTGCTACTTTAGCATCTTCGATATCCACAGCTGCTTTTCTTATTTCTTCGAAAGTTTTGAACAAGTTATTCACCCGCCTTTTATGATTTGTTCTTGATGAAAATGAATAACCTATTATATGCAATTTTTCTTGTGTTTATCAAGATGGCGGGAGTGTGTATATTTAGTTGACGGCTTTTCGTTTGATGAGTGTTTTCATCGTGCGCAGATGCAAGAGAATGGATTAAAGAAAATAGTTATGTCTAAAGTTACGCATACACCTGAACTTGTGCAGATAGAGGGAATAAAGGGATTCGGCAGTTGTGAATACTGCAGCAGTGTTCATGGAGCAGAAGCGTCCATTCTTCGTGCCATCGGCGAAGCCCTTTCCTACGATGAACTTATCTGTTACAGCAGTTTTGCCTTCAAAACCGGAATACACAGGGACTTGTGTCCGAGTGCCGGCCATCCCGCCTGCGGATATAGCTGTCTCGACAGCAAAATGGGTTCCCTCCCGTGGAAACTGAAATGTTTCACGGCATTCCCCTGGGGAGAGCAGAGAACGGAAGAAGAACGAAGGGCTTTTGAAGCTGATGTCTGTAATGCGGTTAGAGAGAGTATCGACCTCGGAATACCGGTACATTACGGCAGCGAGGAGGATGGTCTTATCATCGGATACGCCGATGACGGAAGGCGGTGGTGGTGCATTCATCCCTACCATAAGTCTGGCGGGGAACCTTTCTGGTTCGATGAGTCAGACGGGTTTGCCTGTGGTGGTGATAAATGGCCATGGAACATCATTGTCTGGAATGAACCAAAAAAAGCGGAAGACCTGGCTGACAACATGGAATTGACAGTAAACGCCCTCCGCCGAGCTGTCGATATGTGGCACTGCACTGATAAGATCGATGATGTCTATTTCACGGGGGACTCAGCTTATGAACATTGGCTGAACTGGCTCCGCGGTTGCAACAGCAGAAGTGATGCTGCGAACAAAGCTGGCATGCAGGGAAACGGATGGTGCTTCTGTGTGCTTAATCACTGTAGGAACATTGCGGCCGAATGGCTGGAAGCAAAAGCAAATGATTTCGATATGTATGCTAGAATGCAGCTACTTCTGGCTGCTGATAATTACCGCTTTCTTTCTGACAGCTGTTTGAAAGGACTGGATTCGACCTGGCAGATAACGCCCACTTCCGGAGACTTTGACAAATGGACCACTGAAATGCGCGGGGAACAGATTAGGCGGCTCGAATCTGCCCGTACTTATGACAGATTGGCTATTACGGCTATAGAAAATGCACTCGGTAAATTGGATTGATAACTGCCCATAGGGATTTGTGTTTAACAAAGGGGTGTAAATATATGCAGGGCATAGAATTACTCTGATGAATACAGAAGAACTGACAGAACTCTTTTTGTCCCATAATGGAATCCTCTTTGACTTCGACGGTGTGCTGGCAAACAGTGAGCCTTACTTTCGAAAAGCATGGAATCTTACTCTAAAACCTTATGGACACTTTGTGTCTGAAGAGGATTACTGGCATTACTGGGCATCTCTCGGGGAAGGCATTGAGGGTGAAATTCGCAGGCACGGACTAACCGGCTTGGGTGTAGATGCTCTTAAGGCGAGACAGAAGTCTCTCTACCGTGAATATGTAAACAATGGAGATATTCCTTTGTTCCCTTTTGCCGCAGAACTGCTTCGCACGCTCATGCTGCCGGTTTTCTTTGGTCGTTTTCCATTCGGAATTGCTTCCAACTCCGATGCTGATATCATTGGATCTATTCTTCTAAGCGGTGGTGCCTGCCTGCCGCCTATTACAGGCGGAACGGGCCTGAGGAAGAAACCTGCGCCTGATATCTTCCTGAAAGCCGCGGCAGAACTTGACTTACCACCGTCTGAAATTATTGTCTTCGAAGATTCGCAAAAAGGTATAGACGCTTCTGATTCAGGCGGTTTTACATCTGTCCTTGTTTCAAATAAACTGAATACTGATATTGATATCAACTGCTCTTGTATAGTGAGTGGGTTAGATGTTATTTTAAATGGTTGTATTCGAGCCATGTAGTTGTTAGGAGTTAAACATGGAACAGTTTATGAGTCTCTTTTCTTTTTCCGGCGGTCCTTTGATTCTTTTGTTAATCGGTGCTGTTTTCTGCTTCTTCGGAAAGAAATTACTGGGATTTCTTATTCTCGTTCTCGGATTTCTTATTGGTTATTATTATCTTGGGCCGATGGTCATGGCGAAGGTTGGCGAGAGTGCCACCTGGATACGCTGGGTTTCGGGTATTGTAATTGCTATACTTTCCACGGTTGCCTGGAAGGTTTCCTTTTTTCTCATGGGATCCATTCTCGGTATGTTCATTCTGAGGATAGTTCTTCCGGAAAGTACACCGGGGCTGGTTCTATTGGTCTCTTCCTTTACCATCGGCACTCTGGTACAATTGTTCAAAACACCTGTAATTGCTTTTGGTACAGCTTTGGCCGGAAGCGCTTTCATCGCTGACGGATTTGTAATGCTTGGAGAGCAGATGGGTATGTTCGCCAGAGCCGAAGGTATGGAAAGTGTAGGAAATGCGCATCTAACAGTTAAATATGCTGTTCTGGGTATTTTTACCGCCCTTGGGTATATGTCCCAGATGAAAAGAGAAAAGAACTGATCTGAGTTCATAGAGATAAAGAGGGTAAAATTGAGCGAAAGGCTTATTGATTATTTATTTGTTGCTATTGTTGTTTTTGTTGTTTGGCTTCTGTTCAAGGTGTCAGGTAATCTTGCATCGCTTTTTCTGGAACGCCTAAAACGAAAATCCGACAATCTATCTTCTGATGCTGTTATCAGTGCCGGTTTCTTCTTTCTTCTCGGCGGGTTGTTGCTTCTGTCGTTCATCACTGCCCTCTTTGCGTTTGCTGACAATTACTCACTTGTCGGTAGAATGCCCATGCATTTAGTTCTTGTGGCTCTCTCTGTAATTCTTTTTAGCATTGCTGAAGACCTCTTCAGAGTTTTTAAGGAATATCCCCGTAATCCGGACTGGACTATTTCAAGGCATTTCCTGATTTTAATTCTTCCGCTTCTCTCTTTCTGGCTCATCGGTGTTTTGTTCATCAGTCCGATCTTCTATTCCGGACTTACTCTAATTCTTGTTCTGTTTTATCTTTTTGCACTCAAGTGCAGACCTACTGCTGAGGAATTCAAAACGAATAAATCCAATGGCTGAAGATATACGAATTCTCCACATTATAACTAAACTCGCTGTCGGCGGTGCTCAGATGAACACACTTATTTCGACGCGGGAAATTTCTAAAATGGGTTATCCTTCTACTGTTCTGACAGGTCCTGAACGCCCCCCCGAAGGAGATTTATACAGCCTTGCAGAAGAGTGGGGTATAGATGTAATTACCATCCCGCACCTAAAAAGAGACATATCTCTTTATAATGACATTCGCGCTTTTTTCGAAATCAGGAAAATCATCAAAGACGGTCATTTCAATATTATTCACACTCACAGTTCGAAAGCAAAAATACTGGGTAGGCTTGCCGCTGCAAGCGTTGGAAATGTCAAGATCATCCAGACTGTTCACGGATGGTCATTCTTTAATTCGACTAACAGACTTAAGAAGCGGCTGTTCGCACTTTTCGAAAAAATGGGATTCTATATTGCAGAGACCAATATTGTTGTAAGTCCGCTCGATATCGAAAAAGGCGTTAAACAGGGTATTGGCTCACCCGAAGATTACATTCTAGTTAGAAGCGGTGTCGAGTTCAGGGATTTCAAGAATTCCAGGGGCAAGAGGGTTCGGGCCAGAGATAAAATAGGCCTTTCTCCGGATTTATCTGTTGTTGGCGCTGTAATGCGGCTTGACGCACAGAAGGCACCGCATCTTTTTGTGAAAGTAGCTGAAATTATCCACGCAAACATGCCTGATGTTCATTTTGTCATCGCAGGTGACGGCCCCTTGAGAAAAAGAACCGAAATTCAGATTGAAAAAGCAGGATTATCATCTGTATTTCACCTTCCGGGCTCCTGTTCCAATGTTCCTGAACTTCTTCCGGCCTTCGACGCTTTTCTTATCACCTCACGAAGCGAAGGTCTGCCGAGAACAATGCTCGAAGCTCTTGCGACCGGAATTCCTGTGGTGGCTACTAATGTCGGTGGTATTTCTGAATTGGTTGACGGAAAAAAGAATGGAATTCTGTGTGATGATGGCGATATAGATGCTCTGTCCGCCGGCGTAATGGATATCCTCTCCACACCCGGCCTGTCAGAAAAACTTCTTGAAAATGTAGATAATGATCTTATACCTTTCTCCGCAGAACAGATGGTTCGGGACCTCTATAAACTTTATACCAACACGATCCACAGAAAGTTAAAAGTTGTTTTCATCTGTGATGACGAACCTTTCAATATTCCCTATGCTGTCGATTATGTGATAAGGGCAAATTCGCTCAATGATTACGCGGTTATCACAGTTCCCGGGCACGGATCATTTTCTAATCTTGCACTTAATTTAAAGCGTTATATGGGTTTATACGGATTTTGGAGATTTACTGCGAGGGGATTTCTTTTTCTCTTCTATAAATTTCTTGCAGCATTGAACTTCTATTCCCGAAGTCCCCACTCTCTCATGCAGACTTCTAAAAGACGCAAGGTTCCATTTCGGCGAATTGTAGATATTAACTCTCCCGAAGCTGAATATTATATAAAATCACTTTCGCCTGATGTTATCATCTCGATAGCCTGCCCTCAGATACTGAAAGATAACATTCTGAGTATTCCCTCGAAAGGTGCCTGGAATGTTCATTCTGCCATTCTTCCCCGAAACAGGGGAATGATGCCTGCCTTCTGGTCGCTTCTCAATGGCGACACTCCAGGTGTGACCATTCACAAAATGGCAAGAAAGCTCGATTCCGGAGAGATTCTCATTCAGAGAGAGATTAACGAGTCCATCGAGACAATATCTCTTCATGGGCTGCTCCGCAGGAGTAAGGAGACTGCTGCTGTCCTTATTGTAGAAGCCCTGCACCTCATTGAAACCGGTGATTATGAACTTAGTGCAAATCCTTCTGAACGGGGGAGTTACAATAAGTTCCCGACATGTAAAGATTTGTATAGGTTCATCGACCGCGGCGGTTCTGTTTCCGGTAAAGTAGTGCCCATATCTAAGATTGCTCTTTCTTTTGATATCGAAGAGTGGTTCCAGACTACGGCTGCAAGAAAATCATATCCGCCTGATGTATGGAATGACATGGAGTCGAGAGTGGATGCAATAATCGATAAGATACTCGACCTTCTGGAGAGGCATAACTCAAGAGCAACATTTTTTCTTCTCGGCTGGATAATAGAACGTCATCCCGACATGATTCATAGAATAGTTGAAAACGGCCATGAAATAGCCTGTCATGGATATGACCACTCCGAACTTGCCTGGATTTCAATCGAACAATTCAGGAAGGAACTAGAATATTTTCAGGAATTGATCAATATGTATTCTCTTCCGCAGCCTACTGGTTTTAGGGCACCGAGTTTCTCCCTAATTCATGGAAAAAAACTGATAATTCATGAACTTCTTGCTCATGGATACAGTTATGACAGTAGTGTCTATCCTATGTTCAAATACCGATACGGCATTCCTAATGCTCCTCTTACTCCGTTTCTTTTGAAAGAAGGGGAAAAATCCATTCTGGAACTTCCCCTTTCTTCTTTTCCATTCATAAACACGAAACTGCCTGTTGCCGGAGGGGCTTATATGCGGTTTATGCCGGGGTTTGCTCATCGCTTCTTCCTGAAGCGTATTTCTAAAAGCGGCAGGATACCTGTCCTGTATTGCCACCCATGGGAATTAGATACGTTAAACATCAACCGCAGCATGAATCACATTCAGCAATTTCGTCAGCATTATAATTCAGGGAAGGTTACTGTTTCGCGTCTGCATAGGATACTGCGGAAATATCGCGGCATAACTCTCGCTGAACTGGCAGAATATCAGACGGAGAAGGAACTCGAGACCTTTTCTTTATATGAATAGAGATGTGCAACCGGGACATTTAATTCGCTAATCATAACCTCTGTATTGCAGTAGAATTAAGTGTCCTGGTTACTTGAATGACGGTAGGTGCTTATAGGGGGCGCTCCTCTTTGAAGGCAGGAACTCCTTCTGCAGAGGAATGTTCCCGAATAGAGCAGAGATATCAATAGGACTCACCAATGGACTCTCCAGCATTCATCGGATAAGCTGGGA
>CAYRQP010000032.1:0-9282 GCA_964426545.1 uncultured bacterium
CTCCGTCGACATTCTCCCACCAGGCGATTTCATTGGCGGTGCTTGCTGTCACGAGGATGTCCATGTCACCGTCGCCATCCATGTCTGCCGGCGAACAGAAATCCGCACCTGCGAAACCGGTTGTAATTACGGCTTCGACCGGAGTTGCGGCTTCACGCATAAGAAACAATTCGCCGGGGATTCCGCTCCAGTTCATGCCGTTTGCATTATAGAACTTACGACCCCATTCAGGTTCGGGTCCGGGAAATCCGGCAGCTCCTGACCAGTCGGTCTGCATTGCTGTTTCGGCATAACTCATTGCCGCTACAAGCATTAGCACTAAAATTAAAAAACGATGATACATAGTTTCTCCTTAGAAAAATGTTTTAACATTACAATACTCATAACTACAACATATATATACTATTTTGGGTTTCTTGAAAAGGTTTGACTTGAAACAAGAAATATAACACTTGTCGGTTCAGCCATTTAATAGTATATATAGATAATATGAAAGGAGTGCTTATGAAACTCATTACTCTGCTTCTCTTAGTTACTGCAACAGCATTGTTTGCTGCAGGACCGACTCTCTCCGGTGAGAGTTCCGGTGAAGGGTTCTGGTTCCCTGCTACTGATGACATCATCGATACTTATGCATACGATGAAAATGTATGCTCAAGCATCCCCGCATCTTTTGATGATTACAGGGTGGTCGATGATTTCGTAGCAACGGGAAGTGTCGAATTGACCGGATTCACATACTGGATAGTAACAACCGGTTCCGTTCCTACTGAACTCTTGCTTATCTCCTATGCAGACGATGGTGGAACTCCCGGTAATGAATTAGGCCAGGATTCCTATGCTGTAACTACGGCAGCCAGTGGGTATGTATATGCCGGCTACACCGTTTATGTAACTAATATGCCTGTGAGTATTTCCGTTGATGCCGGTACCTACTGGTTCGGGTTCTACCGCTCCGATGGAGGAGAAACCCTGTATGTGGGTATAGGCCCTACAGTAACAGGAGCTGAAGCACATAGAACTGTTGCAGCAGGATATGCATGGGAACCTATGAGCAACTCTATAGTCGCAGCTGACCTTTATAAGACAATAGAAGGCAACACTACTGCTCTCGATTCTGAAACATGGGGCAGCATCAAGGGTATATTCTAACTAAGCATCAAGAACGAATTGGGGGAAGGGACCACCCTTCCCCTTTTTCTTTTGTCATAATTTCAGAGAAATGCTGTTTTCTTCCGTCAGAGAGTTATTTAGAGCATGCCGCTGCCTTCTGTTACTCCACAGTTGACAGTATTTTCGCAATCTGCTCCGGGGAAAGCACCCGCCCGCTTGAAACTACTCTGTCGTCAACAGCAAGAGCCGGAGTTATCATGACTCCCATTTCCGCAATCTCTCCCAGCTTTTCGACCTTCGAAATACTGCAATCGAGGTTTAATTCTTCGGCTGCTTTCTGAACATTATCATAGAGCTGCCTGCACTTCGGACAGCCGGTTCCCAATATCTGAATTTTCATTGTCTCCTATCCGGCAACTGCTCCGAATATCATTCCGGAAGCGGCGGCCATTGTTATCACAAGCAGTATAAATGTTATCGTCTTCTTCGTTCCAAGTACACTTCTAATGACGAGCATGTTGGGAAGAGAGAGTGCGGGACCCGCAAGCAGCAGTGCAAGAGCAGGTCCTTTTCCCATTCCCAATCCGATAAGTCCCTGAAGAATGGGAATTTCGGTGAGTGTTGCAAAATACATAAACGCTCCTGCTATCGATGCAAAGAGATTGGAACCAAGCGAATTCCCCCCAACGGATGATGCTATCCATGAAGAAGGTATAAGTCCTTCTTCTCCCTGTCTTCCCAGCAGAATACCGGCAACAAACACGCCGATGAACAGAAGAGGTAGAATCTGTTTTGCAAAACCCCAAGTCGAATCCGCCCACTCTTCCGACAATCCTTTGGTGGTAAAGAGAGCCGTAGCAAAGCCCACTGCTCCAATTCCGAAAACCAGCAGTGGCTTTGCAGGAAAGAAAAAGTACAATATCAGTGCTATCGATGCTAAAGTAAGGATTTTCCACCATCTCACGCCGTACCAGAATACGCCTGCCAGTAAAGCTGCTGCAGATAATACGGATACAAGTATCCACTTTATCGAGAGAATCACTCCCCAGACACACGACTCGTCTGAATTGCTCCAATTGGCAAAAACAAGAATTCCGGCTGTAACCAAAATGGTCGACACCGCTCTGCTCATTGGGAATCCGTCCTCTTCCTCCCCAAATACAAAGGAATCCGCTTCCACACGCTTTTCTTCATCCGAGCGGTAGATAAGGTGCATGAGCAATCCTATCACTACACTGAATACTATTGCCCCCACAGCTCTTGCCAGACCAAGTTCCATTCCCAGAACATTTGCGGTAAGGACTATTGCCAGAATATTTATGGCAGGCCCCGAATAAAGAAAAGTCGTAGCGGGACCAATCCCCGCTCCCCTTTTATAGATGCCTGCAAATATCGGCAATACTGTACAGGAACAGACGGCAAGTATTCCGCCTGACACTGCAGCAACCGAATAGGCAACCACTTTCTTCGCCCGGACTCCGAGATACCGCATGACAGCTTCTCTTCTCAGAAATACGGATATTCCGCCGGCAATAAAGAACGCAGGAAGAAGACAGAGTATTACATGCGCTCTCGCATAGTCCTTTAATAGTAATAATCCTTCAGAAACGGGATTTGCTGATATCAGCCATGCTGACGGCAGAAAAAATACAAGTAGGAATATCGACAGATACAGCAGTTTTATGAGCATGGGTTTTACCCGCATATTTCACCGTTCTTAATTGGGGACAGGGCGTGAACAGGGTCTGACCCCTTTCGAGGGGTGTCCCTCATTTTGGTTTTTCACCGGTAACTACAAACACACCTATACCTCCCCAGGCATAAGGCAGACTTACAGTATCGTAGATTTTTTCAAGGTAGTCAAGGTTTTTTTGTTTATCTTCCCCCGGTATCTGTTCGAGCTTGAAACCTGTTGTTATGTCCAGAAAGTTCTCTAATCCTATATCGTCCGAAGTCACCACCTGAATGCCTGTGTGTATGTTCCTGAATCCGGTGTCATAATAGTATTTACCCAATTTGTGACCCACATACCGGTCTCCGCCGTTCTTCTCCTGTCCTTCAGCTGCATTGCTGCTGAATTTTCTGAACTCTTCCTCAGCGACAGACAGCATCAGGAAACCGTCATCGACATCTACAGAACACAATATGCCGCCCGGTTTCAAAACCTTCAATATGTTTTCCAGGGCTTTTTCAGAATGTTCGAGATGCTGAAAGAGAAATCTGGCATATGCAAGATCGAACTTATCAACCCCATTATTCAAGTCGTATATGTTTCCTTCTGTAAAGGAAACATTCTCTATGCCGCTCTTCTCTTTGTTCTTTTCTGCCTGAATCAGTAGATCTTTCGAAATATCAACGCCGAGAACCTGTCCGGGATAAACGTATTTTGCAAGTTCGAGTGTAACCAGCCCTGAGCCGCAGGCACAATCGATTACATTCATGCCCTTTTCAAGACCAATATTGCCCCACTCCTTCTTTTCGATTTCAATCGCTATGGCTGCCTGTAAATTGAGTCTGTCCAATTCAGACTGATTTTCGTCGAACCTGCCGAAAGCATAAGAGCCTGCCTTTTTTGTCATGTTCTATTCCTCCCTGCTGTATGTGCTGATTGTATCGACCCAGTTCTGCGTGCTGGCCCTGAGCCTTTCGCAGAGTATCACCGAAAGGTTAAGCAGTATTTTGGAACTTACTTCCGGAAGCTGCGTCATTATCTGCTGAAAGAACTGCCGGGTCAGGACGACTACCTCCATGTCAATCATCGTCACCACATCAGCTGACCGCGGGACTGCACTCAAGAAAGCCATTTCCCCGAATATGTCTCCTTTCCCGAAGGTGGCTACCGTGTACTTCTTTCCTTCAGTCTGCTTACTGACTTCGGCGGCACCTGAAATAATCAGGAACATCTCGTTTCCAACATCATCAGTGCGGATAATGTAATCTCCCTCTTTGCATTGAAGTACAGCACTCTTCTTCAAAAACTCATCGATTTCTCCTGTTTCCAATCCTTTAAAGAGAGGAATACTTTCATCATGAAGCTGCTGGGACAGATTGTTCCAGAATTCATCGGCATTTGTAAGTTGTGCTCCCACATATTCTGTTTCGAGATGAAATTCGTCAAAAAAACATTCTGCCGCATCATTTTTGTTCTCCCACTTCCGGGCAAGTCTGTAAAATGGCGAATGAATATGATAAAGATATCCGATGTCTTCGAGGAGAAGAAACAACGGAATTCTGTACCCGACTTCTTCATCGATATAATTGCTCTTATACCTGCGATATCCCATGCATTCATAGAACTTGACCAGCATCGGGGCACAGTAGCAGAAATCAAGCCTTACATTGTTCTCTCTTGCATAATTGTAAACAAAAAAAAGCAGTTTGCTCAGGATAAGTGTATTTCTCCATTTTTCTGACACCATCAATTTACTCGTCAAACTGATAACTCCGTGCAGTTTCTCTATTCTGTCCAATGCATAATTCTCATACAGAAACTCCGGGATATTTCCGTCCCGAAGAAGATTTACACGGATGGTTGTGGCAATTTCACCATCGATTTCGATGTAAAATATGAGTGCGGTTCTGTCGAGTTCATCACTCAGTCTCTTATTCTCATGGTCAGCCGTAAACAGTTCTTTCCCCATCTCATCTACATAAACACAATACCTGAAATGATATACCGCTTCCCGGTCAGCCGGTGTTTCAGCAATCTCTACTTCAGCGTTTGCTATAAGTTCATTGATTTTGCTCATTCACACCTTTCCTTCGGTGGAAGGCGGCTGTATTTTTAACTTATGATAATTGATAACGCGAATCCACTGTTCCGGGTGTATTCGCACCTGCTTTTCGAATGAACCGTATATCTTCTCTGTAATCTCTGCATCTGAATCATCGGGGTTAATCTCATAGGGTTCCCTGATATCAAGGTTCATCGACTTGTCATCCTGCCATCTAATGCTCATAGGTAATACATCCGCTCCTGTAAGTCTGAATACTTTCGCCAGACCGAGGTGACCGGATATCTCCGTATTGAAAAACTTTACAGGTATCGGGTTTGCAGATAATTCACGTACAACATCCGGATAGATGATGAGTATCTCCCCGCGGTTTATTGCCTTCTTTATCTGCACAAGAGACAGAATAGAGAGAGCGTCTATGAAAGTTATCTCTCCGCAATCGTGGTTTTTGGAGTAGTTATCCATCATTTTATTAATTCTCCCCAAATTCATGCCGGATTCATTACCTACGGCGTCGGAACTTACAAGAACCGTAACTCTGTAACCCATTAGCATTAGCATCATTGGGATTATGGTAAAGGGGCCAATATGAAAACTAACCCCTATAACCCCCTTGCCGGCATATCTGTCTATAATGTCGAGACCCACAGGATTTAAGCAATCGAGAATGCTCTGTGCCAGTAACGTGTCCTTGAAGACAGCAGTCAACAGAAGACAGATATTCAATGACTGGAAGTTCCTGTAATAACTGTTATTCTTATCCAGCAGAGTCTTTGTATCATATTGGTCAGATAACTCATTCTCACTAATAAAATCAAGAATTGCCTTCTCACGGACACGTTTCTTCTTAAAGAGCCAGCCAAGAAAGATTACAACGCGATGAAGTGAAACAACACACTTGAGACAGGAGTTTCTAAATAGCGAAAACACTCTTAGCGGGATATTCCGCATATCAGTCAACGTAATTTTCGATTATTGTTATTAAATTAGCAACTGTGTCTATCAGATACAGGTCCTTCTCCTGGAATTCGAAACCAAAAATCTCTTCTATTTGGATGATCATTTCTGTGATAGTCATAGAGTCGAGTCCGAACTGCTCAACAAGGGGCATATCGATGTCTATATTCTCAACTTTGATGTTGTATTTTTCTACCGCAATATCTTCGAGCGTTTTCTGTATTTGCTCCCGCGTTTGCTTCATTCCAATCTCTCCGTTTCATGTTCATTGCCCGGAACTGAACCTCTAATGAAGTCCTCTTCAAGAGCCTATAATCAATCAAACTATGGTAAAATAACGATAGTCGCCCAATGGGGACAGGGTACAAAGGGATCAGACCCTTTAATTTGTATCCCCCTAGGCTACGCTATGACTTCTCGTACCACGTCCCCCTCCCCTGACCTCTCTTTACAAGATGACCTGAGGTAACAAGTCTGGCAAGGTGGCTTTTGACTGTATTACGGTTTGCACCGGAGATTTTAACAGCGTCGCGGACTGTAAGACGGCCGTGTTCACGAACGATTGCATAAAGTTGTTCTGAAAGTGCAGGCAGTGACGACATCAGATTTTCCTTTTCGACTTTCCGTTTAAGCGTCTGTTTCTGGCGGCACATGGCATCAATGAAGAACGTGAGCCAATCGATGAGACGGGATTCATCCCCGTCCAAAGTGGATTGTGCACTTCTCAATGTCTTGTAGTAGTTATCCTTGTTCTCTTCGACTATCCGTTCCAGTGAGCTGTATGGAACGTAGCCATATCTGGCCCTGAGCAGTAACAAGGTCGTCAACGCTCTCGACAGGCGCCCATTACCATCCTGAAATGGATGAATAGCTAGAAAACGCACCACAAAGACCGCTACAATCAACAATATATGATGCTTGCTATCAGCAATAGTACTGTTTAACCACGAAACCAGGGATTCCATCCTACGCGGTGTATCGAAGGGAGTTGCTGTTTCAAAGATCACACCTATGCTTTGACCGGTTTTATCAAAACCTCAACATGATTGGGCAGCTTCTTGTATTGACCCCTGTGGCGCTCATCCTTCTGTGAGTACTTTAGCAGGATGCCGTGAAGATGCCTAATCGTCTTCTCTGTCAATGGAATGTTCGGATATGAATCGAAAATCAACTCCATCAGATCAGCATAACCGGCGACCTCCTCTTCATCGCGAGAACGGAAGGCGGTTATTTCCAAACCGGAAAGCAGTTTCTCAATCTCGTCATCCGTCAGTCTTACACCTTCGATTCGGGTGGACGACCCCACAGATTCAATGGTTGCTATGCGCTTCAGAGCCGAAAGCCTCTCTGGAGCCAAATTACCAAGTGTTTCCCAGCGTCCCTTGAATTCATCAATCTCGCCAATTGCTTTGACTAAACCGGATGTCAGGTTAATTTTAGAAAGATAATCCATATTGCACCTCCATTGTTATATCCAATTATAGAGCGTGTCAAGCATTATGGATATTTATGGATATGCAATTGGGTATTTTTGTCGGTTCAGATGAAATTCATAAGCACCAAATAGGATTGATTCCGGGAATGTGCCTAAGCATGTTCTCTTTATCCTGAATATCCGTACTTGATATCCGAATATTCAGGGATAATATTTGAGCATGATTATACGAAAAAGGCTTCTCGACAAGTTATACACCTGTCTCAACGAAAATCCGGTAACTACATTACTGGGACCCAGATAGTGCGGTAAGACAACTCTATCCAAAATGCTTGAACTGCCTTATCCTGTTAAGTATTTCGACCTTGAGAATAATGCAGATAGTGCAAAGTTGAATAATCCATTCTTCGTATTTAGGAATATGGAAGGGCTTGTGGTTCTTGATGAAGTACAAAATATGCCGGGATTATTCAGCACATTACGCGTAATTGTAGATGACGATAATTATAAAGTGAAGTTTCTGCTTCTCAGCAGTGCTTCCCCGCAAATCATTACAAGTGTTTCCGAGTCTCTTGCCGGAAGAACCGGATTTGTCGATATGAACGGCTTTGATCTTTCAGATATCCCGGTCGAAGAATGGCAAACTCTTTGGCTGGGCGGCGGATTTCCAAGATCATATCTTTCGAACAGCGATGCAGCAAGCCTAATATGGCGGGATGACTTTGCGCGTACCTTCCTGGAACGGGATATCCCTCAGTTAGGTTTTTCGATACCTTCTAAGGCAATTCGTCATTTCTGGGTAATGGTTGCTCATTATCATGGTCAAATATGGAATGCGAGTGAATTTGCACGGTCTCTTGGGAAGAATGAGAAAATTGTAAAGAATTATATGGACATCCTTACCGGAGCTTATGTTGTAAGACAGTTGAAGCCCTGGTTTGCCAATATCAGGAAAAGGCAAAGGAAGGCTCCAAAAATATACATAAGAGACTTCGGATTATTACATTCCCTGCTTTTGATTGAAACCCGGGATAATTTATACAGTCATATTAAGTGTGGCGCATCCTGGGAAGGATTCGCTCTTGAGCGGGTGCTTGCTGTCTTCGGTTCCCGGAATGCTTATTTCTGGGGAACTTATAATGGTGCGGAACTAGACTTGCTCATAGAACCGGGAGGTCGTAACATCGGTTTTGAATTTAAGTTCACAGATAGTGTTCGTACTACAAAGTCAATGAGAATTGCTATGCAAGATCTGAACCTGAAGTCTCTTTATGTAATTCATCCGGGGGAAGATACATATCCTTTAGACGAGTCGATTACAGCACTTTCCATTGAAGACATCACAACTTTCCGGTTCTAACCCGAACATATCATCGAGTGGCTCTAACCCGGTTTGCCTTTGAAGAAGATTGCTGAAATCAGAACATTTGTATCGATTACTACTCTCATTTTTCAGAGCGTACTTCATTTATTGCCTTTTGAATATCTTCTGAAGTCATTCCAGCGTCATACGCTGCCTGTTGTGCCCGAAGAATCAATTCCTCAAATTCTTCTGTCCCGGGGGGAGATATTGCTTTTAGAACAACAACATTCCCTTCTCCTACAACCACGAATTTTGTTCCGGTTTCCAGGTGAAGCACATCCCTGATCTCCTTGGGAATTACAACTTGCCCTTTTGAAGACATCTTTGTTGTGGCTATTTTATTCATTAAGTTCCACCCTTTCTCTTTTGTTCTTACCAGTAAGATTGTGAGATGCTGAGTATGTAGGGCTTACTGAACATAACCTATCTATTTATATTCCAATCATATAGATATATAATACAGGTGTATTGACACACGGATAATACCGTATAATAGAGATAACCCTTGCACCTGGAGGAAGCTTGTATAACCACAATTGCCAACAATTGGAGTTCATTGAGCTCAAAAGCCCCTTCGGAGATCGACTCAGAGCAGATAATCGATGGATTAACTTGAAGAGAAGATCCCCTTGATAATCTCACACGAGACCAATACCGAAAACTTCTTGTAATCGAAGAAG
>CAYRQP010000033.1:0-8710 GCA_964426545.1 uncultured bacterium
CAATGTCCACCAGCAAAAACCCAGCAGCAATGTTATTCCCAGACGCGTGTAACACCGGCGAAAACACTCGGCTGTCAGCGGAATAAGAAGAAGTCCGTAATGGTCGAAGACTATTGGCACCAACCCGACAGAAACCCATGCAATCCACAAAGCAAGGAACACAGGATCAGACTTGATACAATGTTTGAATTTTTCTGTGAGTCTATAGATACAGAGTATTAGATATCCAAAAGACATCCATATTCCCAGGAGTCTGGTCAACGATGATACTTCTTCAGCAACTGCCTGTCTCATTGACAGGTCAGAAATGAGTTTGCAGGACTCAGGGTGCGGAAATATACGCGAAACAGTTGCAAACAGGCTCCTGTTGCTTGACACAGACATATTCTGGATTCTCGCTGAAGATTTCAAAGCGTTAAGATAATCTCCCCAGGTGCCGGAGTAGTAAAGCAATAAAGACAAGACGACAAGCAGAATGAGAACGAGAACATCTGCACCACAGGACGATTTCACGGAGAACTGCTTCTCCGGATAACAGTAACAGGAACTATTTCCTACAAACATAGTGTATTATATTATATTTGTACTTTGTATCTGCTAATTCTGCAGTTTATCTGAAAGGTGACTTGCCATCAGAATCCTATTGAGTGTTCTTCTTGTCTTTGTATCTGCCGGGATTGCAGTCCCTCCCGATACAGTTACTGCATCCCCTGATGAGTTATGGAACTATGCTCTCGAACATTCCCCCGCTCTGATGGTTGAAACAGAAAGACTGCTGGCGGTCGAAGAGACAAGCCGGGGAGTAGGAAGGCTGAATGATCCAATGTTCAGAGTATCGTGGGCTCCGATGCCTGTTGAGACTCGAAACGGACCTGTCGATTTTTCATTTATGCTGATGCAGAAGATTCCCTGGCCGGGATTGCTGGTTGAACAAAGGACAAAAGCAATGATAATGAATGAAATAGCAGAACTGGACTTATTCAGGCGGAAACTAGAGTTAAAGACCCTTATTGTCAGCAAACTGGCGGATATCATTGTTCTGAAGAACACCATATCGTTCCTCGAAGATGAACTTGTCAGATATAATGCCATCCTGCAGATAGCGGAAGCGATGTATGAAACAGGTTTTATCTCCCTTGCTAAACTTTATATGCTGGAGAACCGCATTACCCGGACCGAATCCGCCGTCTATTCCAAATCCCTCATGCTGGAAGCGCTGAATGCAGAAATGCTCAGTATCATAGGCGGTACGGATGATACCGTGATCATCTACCCCGGAACTTATTCCCCGCCGGAAAACATCTTCTCCTATACTCTTGAAGAAATTGATATAAGCAGATCTCCCGCCATCCGGGGGAAGTTACTGCAGATGGAATTAGCCGAGAGCGAGGAGAGGATATCAGGTGCGTCTGGTCTTCCCTCCTTCGAAGCGGGCATCAACTGGTCTGTGGTCGGAGAACCTTCCGTTGATATGGGCGCGGTAAATCCGGGTGAGGGTGCTTTGGTGATATTTGCGGGTTTATCTCTTCCGCTGGGGTACAGCGGTCGGGGCAACCGGACAGAAGCGGCGCGGATCGCATCCGGAGCAACGGAGTATGACTATCTTCAGACCGTCATGAATGTCAATGCAGAATTAACCGCCTATCTGTCTGTCATTGCAGGCAGAAATAATGAATACAGAAATATGACTAATACGGTTATTCCAAACCTCGAATCGATTATTTCACTAACTGAGACAGCGTGGATAAATGGAATGGTAACACTGGAAGAAGTAATGAAGGCAATAAGTGATTACGGTTCGGCTCAGGTAGAACTGATTGAGATCCAGACAGAAATGATGACAGTGCAGACTCTATTGGAAGAGCTATGCGGCATCGAAACAAAGAAAGAGGAAACACAATGAAAAAGATGATGAAACAGTTCGGAACAGCACTACTCATCGGACTGGTGGCAGCAGTCTTCATAAGAGGACTCAGTGGATGCGGCGGCGCAGAGGACGGACAGGAAACGGGAGTAACCCCGACCACAGAAGTTCCGGTAGAAGAAGTTGCTGAAGCAGTCGAAGAAGTCCTGCCGGAAGGCATGATTGCCGTCGGTAATACCATCTGCCCTGTTATGCAAGCCCCGGTTGCTGATGGAGAATACTACGATTGGATGTGCTTCAGAATCAACAGTTGCTGTCCGGGGTGCGGTCCGAGTTTTAATGACGAACCGGAAAAGTACATCCCTATTCTCGATGAGAATCCCGCCGTCACACAGGAGATTATCGACATGATGTACGAATGCCTTGAGATGGATGAATGCGGTGCAGATGAGAACGGATATATGGGAGAATGCCATATGGGAGAAGATAATACAGATGCACAGGAAGATACTGATATGCCCACCGGATGCTGCCCCGGGGAATAATGAGAATCAAGAAAGAGAGACTCAAGACCCTTATCATTCGATTCAGCGGTCTTCTACTGGGTTTACTCATCGGTTTTCTACTTCCGTCTGAAATTCTGTTCAGAGATACTGCTGAGAATACTGCAGATGATAGCGGGGAGCAGGAATATTGGGCCTGTCCGATGCTTTGTGTTACGCTGGAATCACCGGGAATCTGTCCGGTCTGCGGAATGGACCTTGAACTCTTCGTAAGTACAGGTGACGAAGTTGTTCTATCCCGGCAGGATCAGGAGATGATAGAACTTACGGTAACCGAAGTTTCGAAGCGAGTTCTTCATACTGAGTTTACCGCTCCTGCAATGGTTGAGTTCGATGATTCGAGAACTTACTTCGTCTCCGCACGGACGGGTGGAAGAATCGAAAAACTCTATGTGGAATATACCGGAGAGTCTGTAGATTACGGACAAAATATCGCAGATATCTATTCTCCTGAACTGTATGAAGCCGGACAGGAGTTGTCTGTTGCAGCAACAGGCGGACTCGATACCCGGCTTATTGCTCTTGCTGAAAACAAACTGGCTCTTCTGGGTGTTTCTAATTCGGAGATAAACAGGATTGCAAACGGAGGGGAAGTTACTGCGGTCACTACTGTAACCGCACCCGCAGCAGGAACTGTCACGGACATAGTGGCGAATGAAGGTGAATATGTCTCGACAGGTACCCCGCTGATAGAAATTTCAGATACTAACTCCCCTCTTCTTTCGATTACCCTGACTGAAGATCAATCGGGATTGGTGGAAAGCGGGTATTCTTTCGAATTCTATCTGCATTCCCGCCGCGGTGTAATGTTTTCGGGGATCGTGAATACTGTCGACCCGTTTCTGCAGATTACCGGAGCTGTAACGGAAGCAAGAGCAATACTCGATAATGAAAACGGGGTATTTCTTTCCGGTCAGTCCGCGTCAGTGACTTTCTCGATTCCATATGGGGATGAAAGTGTTTTGTCCGTTCCACGGAACTGTGTACTAGCCCTTGGAGAAAGGCATATAGTCTATATAATGACTGCACCTTTGTTTTTTACAGGTGAAACAGAGGGAGAACTGCGTCTCGATGAGATTAAGTTCATTCCTGTACTTGTTACGGTAGGTGCTTTGTGTTCGGATGCTTCGGGAAACCTCTATTATCCGATATTGAGCGGCCTTCAGGAAGACGATGTTGTTGCTCTCGAAGGTGCATTCCTAATAGATTCGCAGGCGGAACTTCTGGGGCTTCCATCCCTGCTGGGAGATTAATCCTCAATGATCAAAAAACTGGTAGATTTCTGTCTGAAAAATACCGCAATTGTAATAATGATTGCAGCCATGATTGCTGCGGCGGGTATCTGGGCGATAAAGACAATCCCCGTAGATGCTTTTCCGGATATATCAGAGAATCAGGTAATCGTTTCTACACACTGGCACGGCAGAAGCCCCGATGATGTTCAGGACCAGATAACTTTTCCATTGACTGTAGAACTGCAAGGCATCCCCGGCGTAAAACAGGTCAGGGGTATTTCGGGGTTTGGATTCAGCCGCATCTATGTGGTGTTCGATGATAATTCAGAACTTTACTGGTCTCGTACCCGAGTACTCGAACATCTCGGCAGCCTGAGCGGGCTGCTTCCCGAAGGTGTTACTCCCGAACTCGGGCCGGATGCCACGCCACTCGGACAGATATACTGGTACACTATAGAAGGTCCTTATGATCTGGGCACTCTCCGCTCCATTCAGGACTATACAGTGCGGTATGCGCTTCAAAGTGTCCCCGGAGTATCAGAGGTAGCCGGTATCGGCGGGCATATCCTCGAATATCAGGTAAATGTCGACCCGATCCTGCTTTACAATTACAACATCGATATGGGGCAGGTTATCTCGGCTGTTGCCAAATCGAACAGCGATGTGGGAGCTTCCACTGTCGAATCATCATCAATGGAATTCGTTGTGCGGGGTGACGGTCAGATCTCGGGAATAGAAGATATCGAGGAGATAGTCATTCTGCAGCACGAAGGTAACACAGTGAAACTACGTGATATAGCAGATGTTTCAACAGGCCCTGCATTCCGCCGTGGAGTGCTGACCGATGACAACGGTGAAGTTGCCGGCGGCATTGTGGTTATGAGAAAAGGTGAAAATCCGGTTAATATCATTACCGGCGTCGAAGAACGCCTGGCTGATATCACACCCGGTCTACCGCCTGGAGTTACTATAACTCCTTACTATGACAGGAGTGAACTCGTCCGGGAGACAGTAAATACTTTATCGGACTCAATTATTTGGGAAATGCTGATTACCCTCCTTGTTATTTTCCTGTTCCTTATGCACCTTCGGAGTTCTCTGATTGTGACATCGACTCTTCCCTTTGCCGTTCTTCTCTGCTTCATTGCCATGCGGCTGCTCGGGATTTCAGCCAACATCATGAGTTTTGCAGGAATTGCCATAGCGATCGGTACGCTTGTGGACATGGGCATTGTGGTGACCGAAAACATCCACCTCGGGCTTAAAGAAAAGAAGGACTCTCCCCTTTCGGCAATCCGTGATTCTGTTATTGAAGTGGCTCCTGCAATATTCACATCACTTGCTACAACCGTCATCAGTTTCATTCCTGTCTTCTTCCTGACAGGACAGAGCGGGAGGCTGTTCATTCCACTTGCATGGACAAAGACTCTCGTACTCATATCTGCGGGGGTAGTGGCGGTAACGCTTGTTCCGGTATTTGCCCTGATGTTTATTTCGAAAGATCCGGCAAAGTTAAAAAAATTGAGAACTTTACTTGCCATAGCAGGCATCAGCATTCTTGCAGCCTGGGTTGCGTGGTCGGTCGGGGCTCCCTCATGGCTTCATTTTCAGAGATGGCTGTTCACCGCCTTTGTATTTGCTATAGTGGCGTTCCTGTCTGTCAGGATTTCGAGGGAGAAACTCGGCAACACAAAGCAGCAGAAAATCTCTGACGGAATCATCGCCGTCTATGAACCGGTTTTGAGGTGGGCTATAAGTCATCGGCGCATTTTCCTGATTTTCCCGCTGCTTGTCATTATCCTCGGTGCATTTCTGACTGCCGGTGCATCTGTAATTCTCTCTCCGCTGAATTCGATAGGGCTCGATACGGAGAGATTCCGACCCACCGCTTTCCTTATCGATGTGTTCCCCGGAGTTGGCACTCAGTTCATGCCACCGCTCGATGAGGGCAGTTTTCTCTTCATGCCGTCCCTTCTCAATCAGGCAAGCCTGAATGAAACGACAGATGTAATGTTAAGGCAGAACAGGGCGATGAGCATGATTCCGGAAGTCGACCTCGTCGTGGGAAAGGCCGGCAGAGCAGATTCACCGCTTGATCCTGCACCTGCGGGAATGATTGAAACCGTAATTACACTGAATCCCGAGAATACCTGGCGGGAAGGGGTCACGAGTGCAGATATACTTGCAGAACTTAGAAGCGTCACAGATATGCCCGGAATCGCTCCTTCATGGTTGCAGCCCATCGAGACCAGAATTGTGATGCTCCACTCAGGAATCAAAACTAATATCGGGTGTGAAATACATGGTACAGACTATCTCGAGATAGAAAGAGCATCGCTGGAGATAGAAAAGATAATCACCTCCATCGATGGTGCACGTGATGTTTCCGCCCTCCGCTTCGGACGGAAACCCTATCTCGAATTTACAGTGAACAGGGAAGCTGCCGCAGAATTCGGGGTGACTGTGGATGATATCCAGACAGCCATCATGTCTGCAATCGGGGGAGTAAGTGCAACCACTGTTATAGACGGTAGAGAGCGAAGCGATGTACGAGTACGGTATGCAAGGGATTTCAGAAATGAAACACCGGAATTGAGCCGGATATTTGTCAGAACCATGTCGGGAGCATTGATTCCTGTATCGCTGGTAGCGGACATTGAGGAAGTAACCGGCCCGGCAATGATACGCTCAGTCGATGGTGAACTCGTGGGCTATGTCATGTTCTCCGCGGAAGGCAGAGACGAAGGCGGCCTGGTGGAGGAAGCGGACAGAAGAATCAAAGAAGTCCTCGCAGCAGAAGATGAGTTTGCCCCTTCTGAACGAACAATAAATCTGCCTGACGGATATTATTTCCGGTGGGTGGGAAATTACCAGAATCAGATGGAAGCGAAAAGGCGGCTTGGAATTCTTATCCCTGTATGCCTGCTGATTGTATTCCTGCTTATGTACCTGCAATTCAGAACATTCGCCGTGCCGACTATCATTTTTCTCGGAAGCGTCCCGCTTACAGCAGCGGGCGGTATTATCTTCATGAAACTATGGCCCGGAATCCAGGATTTTCTGTTCAGTATCGGAATAATGAACGCCACATCGACGGGTCCTGTTTACATGACTGTTGCAGTCGCTGTCGGTTTCATTGCCCTGCTTGGCATCTGCGTCGATGACGGAGTGCTGATGGCAACCTATATAAAGCAGCTTATGAAAAGTAGAAGTCCATCCAGAAAAGGTGAGATTAGGGAACTTGTTGTGGAAGCCGGGAAAAGACGCATCCGTCCTGCAGTAATGACAACTGTTACAACTCTTATAGCCCTTATTCCCGTAATCATCATATCGGGACGCGGTTCGGAACTATCCAGACCAATGGCTCTCCCTGTGTTCGGCGGAATGCTGATTGAATTCTTTGCCATGCTCATTGTGCCGGTCGTGTACGGCTGGTGGCTTGAGAAGGGATGCACCGGTGCCGAAACCGAAAGCTGAGTTTACTGTAGTCTCCGTAAATATCTCTGAGGTAAAGGGAACGAAAAAAACACCTGTCGGACAGATTTCTATCGATGAGGGCGGTGTTACAGGAGATGCCCATTTCAACACGCTTGGTAAAGAAGTTAGTATTCTCGATAAGGATATTGTCGATGAATTCACTGCTGAAAACGGAATGGAAGAACTTCCCTGCGGAGCAATGGGAGAAAATATCACTATTCGCGGAAACAAGATATTCACCCCGTACCCCGGAGATACTATCCTGATCGACTCAGTAGTGCTTAAAATCACCAAGATTGGGAAAGAGTGTCACGGAGTCAGCTGCACTATCTTTAAAAGCACAGGAAAATGCGTCATGCCGTCTTCGGGGATATTCTGCACTGTAGAAGAAGGTGGTGTAATTCGTTCAGGAATGCGGGGTTGCCTGATTTGATTTATTGTATCTTCAATTTCATACTATTTACATAAGAATATAAATTCCTATAATACCACTACATAATTTGGGCTGAAAGGAGAAATATGAAAACACTCATGCCCGTTCTTTTGCTTGCTCTGTTTCAGGTATCGTTTGCCTTTGTTCAGATAGGCACTCCTGAAGCAGCTGCCATGGTACCTTTCTGTGCGACTTGAAGTTCTCAGCTCCGCTACCAGTTGGTAGTATTAGACGAAGAAATCGGTGACGCCATGGCTATCGAGACCATATCCTGGCAAAGGGGACCCAGCGGGAGTGCGGTTGCCAGTTTCAACGGTTTTCAGATTTTCATGGGAATAAGTGAAGCCGACATGCTCGGAACGACTTTCGATGATAATTACATTCCAGGAACGAGAACACTTGTGTATGAAACAAATCTTCTCGAACTGAATGTCGGGCCGGATGAGTGGTTCGACTTCACACTCGACACGCCATTCTGGTACAACGGTGAGGACAATCTCATTATCGAAGTCGTTTGGCAGAGCGGTGAAAATACATTATGGGCGTACGTATGGAATACAACCGGCCAGACCCCGAGATCTGTCGAGGCAGCAACTGCTGGTGCTTCCCAGGGGTTTCTTTCGCAGAAACTCTCCGAATTAAGGCTTGATGGAATTCTTGGCTTAACACAGGAGACCTTTGGAGGAATCAAAGCTCTATTCTAAAGCGCAGTTTACGGTTCTTGAAGGAAGGGCGGGAAAATTCTCCCGCCCTTTGTCTTTGTTTCAAGATATCTTGTATCCTATCGTCCATGATATATTTTATGAATAATTAGGGCTTACTGAACATAACCCATCTATTTATACTCCAATCATATAGATATATATTACAGGTGTATTGATACACGGATAATACCGTATAATAGAGATAACCCTTGCACCTGGAGGAAGCTTGTATAACCACAATTGCCAACAATTGGAGTTCATTGAGCTCAAAAGCCCCTTCGGAGATCGACTCAGAGCAGATAATCGATGGATTAACTTGAAGAGAAGATCCCCTGGTAATTAGTTGAACACCTGTATGCTACAAGCCTGAGCAGCATCACACGCTGACAAGGTCTATCGAAACCGCTCAAATCTACAGTTCTGTAAATTGCATG
>CAYRQP010000034.1:0-7547 GCA_964426545.1 uncultured bacterium
GGGGTGCTGTCAGTTCGAAACTCACATCAGGAAGGTCAGGTACTTCTTCAGGAATTACTGCTGTGTGTTCAGTCGAGGGAATTCCCGATACAAGAGGAAGTTCAGGTTCACGTTTGAATACCAATACGGACGGGGGTGCTGTCAGTTCGAAACTCACATCAGGAAGGTCAGGTACTTCTTCAGGAATCACTGCCGTGTGTTCAGTCGAGGGAATTCCCGATACAAGAGGAAGTTTGGCTTCCTGTTTGAATACCAACACAGGCGGTGGTGAAATAATACCATAGACGAGCTTTCGTTTCGGTAAATCAGGAACCGGAGAAGGTGGAATGTTCTTCCCCGAGACAAGTGTCTTCGGAATATCGAATACAATAGCAGCAGGAGGCGGTGTTTTTCTTACTTCGGTCTTCTTCTTTTCAAGAAACAACACAGGGGGAACACAGTATGTGATTTCTGTCGAAGGAGCATTCAGCCGGACCACGGGGGGTGCGATAATTATCTTTTTCTCAATAATATGAACGGGCGGGGCAATAAACTCCGCAGGGGAAACTGACTTCGGAGGTTTACCCGGGATGAATATGCCGGGAATAACGGTCTCACCCTTTCGCTTCAACCGTTTCTTTCTTTTCGGTTTCGGAGGCGGTCTGAAATAATCCGCAGTGAGTAATCCTCTTCCTTCCGGAATACCCTCTACCAGTTCAAAGATCTCTTCATCAGTTTCAGGGGTTGTCTCCGCTTTCTCATCGTCATTATCAGCAATATCCGCATTCTTTGTCTGGTGTACGTTCTCATCAGATTCACTCTCGTCCGGTGCTGTGGCAGAAGTTTCTTGATTTTCTTTACCTGTATCAGCATCTGCCGCCACAGGTGATTCAGGGGCTTCTGCAGTGACTTCCCGGGGAACTTCCTGTTTTTCATCGACCTTGTTCGGAACGGATTCAGCAATATCTTCCTCTGATTTAACTGAGATATCTTCAATCTTTTCGTCAATCTCAACGTGATTCTCTTCAGTTTCTACAGTTTGGGACATATCAGTCTGCTGTTCGTCCGCATCATCCTCTTCCGGAGATACGTCCAGCATGTCTTTCTCTGTAGAGTCAGGAGTGTTCTCTTCGAAGACAGTTTCTGAAATATCTTCCTTCTCAAACAGTACCGCCGATGCGGTAGAAGGTAAATCATCTTTATTTCCCGACGAACTGAGTTCGGGTTCTATTCTGACTATTCCGCCGGCATCCGTGATAGTCCGCTTTATCTGCCTTGCAGTATTGTTGTCGACATTCTTTCTAATGACAAAAGGTATCCTCGAAAGCCAAAGAACTGCCTGTTCATGGTGTATTCCTGCAAGTTCCTGAAGTGTACGCCTTAATCTGCTTCTTTTCCCGACTTCACACTCGACAAGGACAACGCGAAAACTCACTGTATGAGCATCGGCATCATCAGCCGGGAGAACAGTACTTTTTATACTCCTGTGCTTCGAAAGCGATGCAGCCAGATTTTCAGCCCTTACCTTCGACAGACCGGAACCCGCAACAAGACTCCCTTTTTTCAGGGCGAGCAGTACCTCTGTACGCTCCATATCTGTGAGTTCGATCAGAATTTCGATGACTTTTTTAGATGGCTTACTCCCGCTAAGTGTAACTTTCCAGTTCATCAGTTTTGTTCACCCTGTCTGTGTTTTATCTCTGTTTCTGAACCAAAACTATCTCATCACCGATATTTACCAGTTCCGGGATTGCACATCTGAATATCATCACTGCCGATGTAGTATTCTCGGTGGCGAGGACTACAAATTCTGCTACCGGATTATCAGGCAGAATTACATCTTCGCCGGATGGAGTCTCTATCTCCTGACCGGAATCGTACATTTCGAAAATATCACCCGGGACAAGTCCGTTTAGGGCACCCCTGTCGATATAGACAACACTGTATGAATAGGCTCGCTCCAGGTCCGGGTTCCTAAATGCAATAATAGTTGCCGTCAGGCCTGACATTACATCAATACCTGAAACTTCTATAGGTGCCGCAGAACCATAAGGAACAACTGCGAATCCTGCATACACAGGACGGTATGCATGCTCCAGAAGAGCTATACTTGCATCTGCACCCAATTCGACAATTCGGCAGACACCTGCCACATAAATTATTCTTCCGAGATCTTCATCCGTATCCGGATGTTTAACCTCTTCTCCCTCGTGCAAAACATGAAAGACTCTGTTTAGTTCCAGTCCCTGATTCTGCCCTATATCGAGACCGAGCAGATCTCCGGGGAATGCAAATCCTTCAGCAAGCGAACTATTCCCGACATTTGTCTCGACTATATACCCCGAAGCGGTCAGTGGTTCTGAAAGTATCCTGCCTGCTGTCTCGAGCGTCATCCTGCTGAGAACGATTCTCGAAACTGATCCTGCCATGGAAGACGTTTCAGTAGAATAATCAGATGTAACCCCTGTCACTGTCGCTACACCGGATATATCAGGGATCGAGATTATTTCTCCGGGTACGAGATAGTGAATACCTGCAATTCTCGGATTGGCTCCGAGAATGTCTTCCCAGTGAAAAGGAGTGCCGTAATAATGTTCTGAAAGTTCCCACAGAGTATCTCCCTCATCAATAGTGTGTACTGAAGATGCATACAAAGGCAGGAAAGGTGAAAGAACAAGAGCAGCAGGTAGTATTATCTTTAAACTGACGTGGTTCATAACCGTGATACCTCCGTGAACTTATATTTTTACATTCTATTCATAACTACAAATATACTATAATCCTTAAACAATCAAGTAAGGTCATTATTCCGATGATACAGTCCCTGTATGCCCAGTATCCCACGATGCTTCGGGGTAAAAAACCATAGAACCGTCATTAATACTACCTAATACATCAACCGTAACTTCATACGAACCGGAGTTCTCATCCGGATAATCCACTCTGGGAATATTCACTGCAAAGAACAATTCACCTGAATATTCTACTGTGCTGCTCCAGTTCTTCCCGACTGCTACAGGCTGTGTACTGTCAACACGCATAACAAGTTCTCCGTTTGTAGCTCTTGGCACCAGGGCAATAGTCGTGGATGACATATTTCTTCCCTCAGGCCCGCTCACGCCGGTCTTCATCATAACTGTACCGGTGGACGACACTGAAACAACATCATCAGAAGAAACGGTTAAGCCCGATGCAGTCCATCCACTGTCGGCATATACTTCGAAAGTCCCTGTCTGCATTTCATCGGCGTTCTGCCATACAATGAACTTAATCTCGCTGAAATCGAATTCTTTCACCCCTCTGCTACCTGCTACAGATATCAGTCTGTCTGAAAATGTCACCGTACCGATGCAGCTTACACTGTCTTTCAGCATTACAGCAGCTTCACCTGCGGGAAAACGCACTTCTGTTTCTCCGATAATTACACTTTGTCCGCTCAAAGGGACATATTCTCCGGTCATAACGTCTCCATCTGAAGTAATTGCTGCACTTTGGGGACGGCTGCATGCAAATAAAACAAGTAGAATGCATATTCCTGCTGAATTCACATAATTCCTCATTTATGGACACTTCCTTTCAATTCATTGATAAGCAGAGGAATTACCTCTTCAAGTTCTTCAACAGGGATGAATTCAATTCGGGTTCTGATATTCTCAGGAATATCTTCGATATCTTTAAGATTCTCCTTAGGTATGATAATTCTGGTGATTCCGGCGGAGAGTGCTCCCAGTGCTTTCTCCTTTATTCCACCCACCGGCATCACTCTTCCGTGAAGACTTATCTCACCCGTCAGTGCAATACACGGAGTTACAGGTTTAGATGTCAATGCAGAGATCATGGACACAGCGATTGCTGCACCCGCGGAAGGGCCGTCTTTGGGAGTAGCGCCTGCAGGCACATGAAGGTGCAGGTCTATCTTCTGAAAATCCTTCAGAATCTTATATCTGCCGGAGTGCACGCGAATCCATGACTGAGCAGCCTGTGCGGATTCTTTCATTACATCGCCAAGCTGACCGGTGAGTTTCAGATTCCCACTACCTTCCATTACTATTGTCTCCACAAGAAGAATCTCCCCGCCCGAGGGAGTCCATGCGAGTGCGGTGCAAATACCGACTGCAGGTTCCTTAAAACCCCGTTCTCTCATGAACTTCTCAGCACCGAGAAACCCGTGAAGTTTCTCCTTTGTGACGACAACGAGAGAAGCATCATTTTCAGCAATTCTCATTGCTACTTTCCGGCATATTTTACCAATCTGTCTTTCCAGTTCTCTGACACCGGCTTCGTGGGTATAAGTTCTAATCAACTCCAACAGAGCAGTCTTGTTAAACCGGATATAGTCTCCGGTGAGACCGGTATTCTCGAGACGCTTCGGTATAAGATAACGACGGGCTATTTGGAATTTTTCATCCTCTGTATATCCGGGAATTCGAATTATCTCCATCCTGTCGCGCAACGGAGCCGGAATAGTGTCGAGTCTGTTTGCGGTTGTTATGAACTGCACGGCACTGAGGTCGAACGCTACATTCATGTAATTGTCGCGGAATGAGTAGTTCTGCTCAGGGTCGAGGACTTCGAGAAGCGCAGAAGTCGGGTCTCCCCTGAAATCGCTTCCGAGTTTATCCACCTCATCGAGCATGAATACCGGATTGTTACTTCCGGCTTCTTTCAGTCCCTGTATGATCTTGCCTGGCATTGCGCCGATATATGTTCGTCGATGACCCCTGATCTCTGCTTCATCGTGTACACCGCCAAGGGACATCCGTACAAACTCTCTACCTATCGCCCGCGCTATGCTTTTACCCATAGATGTCTTGCCGACTCCGGGCGGACCTACAAAACAAAGTATGGGAGCTTTCCCTGTAGGGTTGAGTTTGCGGACGGCAAGGAATTCCAGAATCCGCTGTTTTACATCTTCGAGGTCATAATGATCTTCTTCGAGTGTCCTGCGGGCTCTCTTTATTTCAAGGAGGTCTTCTGTACTCTCAAGCCATGGCAAAGCCAATATCCATTCAATGTAATTTCTGATCACTGCTACTTCAGGAAGGCCGGGGTGCATCCGCGAAAGCCTGGAAAGTTCTTCTTCTGCCGTTTTCCTGACTTCGTCGGACAATTCTTTCTTAGCGAGTTTTTCTTTGAGTTCTGCAGCTTCGGGATTCTCGTTCCCGCTTCCCAATTCCTTCTGAATCGCCTTCAACTGCTCTTTCAGGATATATTCTTTTTGATCCTTCTCGATTTCTTCCCGCACTTCCCCCTGAATTTTCGATCGCAGCAGCATGATTTTTATTTCGTGTGACATCTTATCAGAGATGATCTGAAGTCTGCGGAGTATGTTTCCCTCATCCAGTATCCTCTGTTTTTCATCTATTCCAACTTCAAGATAAGTCGCAGCCAGAAAACTGAATTCATCCGGGTCTGTTTCAACATCGAATTCCGGAAACTTGTCAGGGGGTTTAGGAGATAACTCAAGTATCTGTTTCATCTGTCCCAATACAGTATCCGTCCACGCTGCAATTTCATCTTCCTCAGAAGGCAGGATATACGGTATTTTTCTCTCAATCCTGACAGATGGGAACAGAGCCCCTGTGTTGACTAGCTCGACCATTTCAACTCTGGCAATTCCATAAAGACGCATCCGCAGAATATCTCCGGGAAATCTGTAGAACCGCTGTATTCCCACTACAGTGCCAATAGAATAATATGATTCGATTTTCGAGAGATCAACAGCACCGTCTCTCAGAGCAAAAACACCTATAATCTTGTTTGTCTCTATGGCGTTGTTGACCAGTTCTACCTCAACCGGATTACTGACGGTACGTGACAGTACGGTATATGGGAAAATGATGTCTTCACGAGCGGACATAAGCGATATTATCTCCGGCAGTTCACTTTTGTTTCTCAATTTATTCTCTCCTCAGGGCAAAAACATATGTCTTTCGTCCGTTCAGATTAATCTATGTCAAACTGTATATGCACCTCATAAGTGTACTCTGTCGGGATCCCGTCAAGTGTAGCCGGGGTGAAAGTCCATTCCAGAACGGCTTCCTCCGCAGCACGTCCACACCCAAGGCCAAGCAGATTGCTCGTAACATCAGCATCTGTGACAGAGCCGTCGATTCCTACTGTAACAGACAATAACACAGTACCATGCAGGTTCCCCCTTGACCGTGCCTGGGGCGACAGTACCGGTTCAACCCGTCCAATGAGTTCAGGTGGTATCAACACCGGCTCAGGTTGAGTCTCAACTTCAGCTATTGCTTCCTGTTCCGACTCGGATTGAGACTGCGAAGTACTCCACGCAGTTCCTGTTTGAACTGAATTGAACCGAACAGCAGTGGTTTCGCTCGGACGAATTTCAATAGTCTGTATGTCGTCTTCAAAAGCCGGATTCACGAATCTAATCGTATAAGTTCCCTGCTCAAGACTTACACCGCGAAAAGGAGTTCTTCCGTAGAACTCACCATCGATGTACACATCCGCCCAGGGTTCGGGTCCTACAATGAGTTTCCCCTTTGGAATTACCTCAGCAAGCGTTATCATCCTGCTGTAATTCTGTAAGGTCAGGTTGATTTCAGCACGCCAGCTCTCCCTGCCGTCCATTCCGACCCATAGTGAATGATTTCCAATATCTCTGATAATAGAAACGCTCCGTCCGCTACCCACGTATTCACCGTCCACATAGAAACCGGCACTTCCCGGTGTATCTCCGGAGAGTACCAGTTGAATCTGTGCCTGATTATATCCTATGACTACAAGCGACTGTACATAATAGACAGGAGTTTTTATGAGTACGGATTCAGATATGCTCTCGTAACCTTCGACAAGCACCTGGAATTCATGCAAACCGGTTTTTACTTGTGCTACGGCAGATTCCTGCTCAACACCGTCAACAAGAAATGTGAATGAACCCCTATCAGGCTGTGGTTCCCCTTCCGGCATCTGTATCGTAAATCTTACTTCTACATCCGATGTACCCAGCGGTTGCATGACGATTGTGTCCACTGCTGAATGTCCAGGAGCACAACTGAACTTCTGCTGATATATCTCATAACCGTCCGATTCAACCCTGATAGCCTTCTCACCAAAGTCCTCACCTGAAACATAATATCTTCCCAATGAATCCACCTGCATGATCCTGCCTTCAAGTCGCAATTCAAAATCAGAAGGACCCTCAACGATGAACTGTTTTTCGTATGGATAATTCACAATGTGAATGTCAGTGTCAGATTTCTCAAGCAACGGGGGAATGTACTTCACCCCAAGGAGTCCAATGCAGAGAATTACCAATCCTGCCAGTAACTTCAGTAATACCGGACGTTTCCTTTTAGCGGATACAGGGGGCTTCTCTTCCGCATTTTCAGGTATTTCAATTTCGTGAGATTCCGGGTCTCTTTCTTCAAGCGACTCGCCGGAAGTATGCTCCTCATCGACTGTGCTTCCAGGGAGAATAGAATCGTCTGTTATTTCTATTTCCTCAATTATGTCATCCGATTCATCCGATGAGTCAGATGAGTCAGATGAGTCAGATGAGTCAGATGAGTCAGATGAGTCAGATGTTCCTGTAATCTCCT
>CAYRQP010000035.1:0-6880 GCA_964426545.1 uncultured bacterium
CCCCCCCCCCCCCCCCCCCCCCCCCCCCCCCCCCCCCCCCCCCCCCCCCCACAATGGCATATTCTGACAAGACACGCAATCTGTTCGCAGAAGATATTGTAACGATAAAAGGAAAGGGACTCTACAAAGAAAAACGCTTCATCTGCTCCGAGCAGGATGCAGAAATAACCGTAGAGTACCCCGAAGGTGCACCGCATGAGAAAGTCCTTAATTTCTGCGCCAATAACTATCTCGGACTTTCGAGCCATCCTGATGTGATCAAAGCCGCTCATGAAGGTCTCGATTCCCGCGGTTATGGAATGAGTTCTGTCCGCTTCATCTGCGGAACACAGGATATTCACAGGGAACTTCAGGACAAGGTATCGGCTTTTCTCGGTATGGAGGATACACTTCTTTTCCCGTCCTGTATGGACGCGAACTCAGGCGTGTTTGAAGCTATACTCGACCAGGAGGATGTCATCATCTCCGACAGGCTGATTCATGCATCGCTTATCGATGGTATCCGTCTCTGTTCTGCTGTTTACGACACGTTTAAGCACATGAATATGAAGCATCTCCGCAAGAAACTCGAACTTCATCAGGATAAAAGACACCGCTTAGTAGTCACCGACGGTGTCTTCTCAATGGACGGAGACCTGGCGCCGCTCGATGAGATGGCTGCACTCTGCAAAGAGTACGACGCAATGCTTCTTGTCGACGACTCACATGCATCCGGCTTTATAGGAAAAACCGGTCGCGGTACTCATGAGCATTTCGACTGCATCGACGGTGTGGACATCATAACGACGACATTCGGCAAGGGTCTTGGCGGTGCTTCAGGCGGATGTGTATCCGGTCGAAAAGAGCTTGTGGAGCTCTGTCGTCAGAATGCCAGACCTTATCTCTTCAGCAATTCAATGGCACCTCCTATCGTGAATGCAACCATCAAGGTCATCGACCTTGTGTCGGAGACTACTGAAAGACGCGATAGACTGGAGTGGAATACGAATTATTTCCGCAAGGGTATGGAGGAAGCCGGATTGAATATTCGTCCGGGAGATACTCCAATAGTCCCTGTAATGCTGTTCAATGCGAAACTTGCCAATGACATGGCTAACGACATGTATGCCGAAGGAATCTATGTAATTGGTTTCTTCTTCCCGGTTGTACCTGCGGGCAAGGCAAGAATTCGGGTTCAGCTCTCCGCTGCACATACGAAGGAACATCTCGACAGATGTGTCGAGGCCTTCCGCAGGGTAGGAGATAAATACGGCATCCTGGGACTCGACAAAAAGGATATAATCGCCAAATACGGTCAGTAGCGGGACGGAGTAAACTTCGTCAACTAACTTATCTGAATAATACTAACATCACTAAGTAAATAGTGGTATATAGGCAAAACTACAAATAAGTGTATTTGCCACTATGGAGGAAAACATGGATCACGGACCTGCGGTTCAATACGATGAGAGAGAAGAACTCAAGGACTACAAGCAGAAACTCGGGCTGAAATTGTTTTATGTGTATGCATTGTTCTATGCAGTATTCGTAATACTGAATGCAGTGTTTCCGGCGATGGTGGAAAATGTTGTGTTCCTGGGACTGAACCTAGCAATCATCTATGGTATTTCACTTATCATAGTGGCAATTCTGCTGGGTCTGGTTTACAATGCATTCTGCACGAAAAAGGAGACCGAATTCGAGTCGGGCAAGAAAACTGAAGGAGAAAGTAAATGATCTATACTGCTTCTCCAATTGCCGTTGTCATATTCTTCTCATTCGTTGCGACAGTGCTCGGTATATCCTTTTATTTCGCTAAAAAGACAAGGACGCAGAAAGTTACTTTGCAGCCGGCGGAACAATACACTGGTCGGTAAACGGTATCGCATTCGCAGGAGATTATCTCTCGGCCGCTTCGTTCCTTGGTATCTGCGGCATGATAGCGTTTTCCGGTTTCGACGGGTTTCTCTATTCGATAGGTTATCTTGCCGGATGGATAGTTGCACAGTTTGTTGTTGCCGAACCGCTGAAGAGACTTGGTAGATTCACATTTGCAGATGCCCTCGATGCTAGATTCAATTCAAAGGGTATTCAGCTCATGGCCGGTATCAGTACCCTGATAGTATCGATATTCTACCTTATTCCACAGATGGTCGGTGCAGGTGTGCTGGTTACTCCGCTTTTAGGGCTGCCGCACTGGGCGGGAGTTGTAATTGTAGGTGCCGTGGTGATGTTCATAGTAACCACTGCCGGAATGAAGTCCACAACCTATGTCCAGTTCCTGAAGGGTGCACTTCTCATCATCTTCTCCGTTCTTCTTGTTGGATTGGTTCTGAACCGGGGTGTAAACCGCAAACCTTCTGAGGATTATCACGATTTTATCGTACTTCAGGCTGAAGTCACTGATGGGGAAGTCATAGCTGTAACGGATGCTGAATACTCGATAGCCGGTCAGTGCACAAAGGATGAAAAGAACTTCGTGAAACTGAATAATGCCGGATACGAGACCTGGTGGATGCTCAATCCCGAGACAAACGAATTGACGGAAGCCCTGAGTATTGTGACAACAACTGATGGTACCGTTCTTTACAACGGAGCCCCAAAAGCAGAAGAACGATTCTACTCAGTCGGGCACATGAATGAGATTATAATCGATGGAGAGCCTGTAGATTCTATAGCGAATCTCAATCCAATAAACTTCATTGCAGTCATTCAGGCGAGTGAAGTCACCCGGTTTGTTCCTTTATCATTCACTGACAATGACGGTGAATCTGTCAGGCTTTGGTACCAGGAACCAACGTCGGGAGCCGATGTATTGAGTCCGGGGCTTAAGTTCAAGATAGATGAAGGATCCGGTTTTACTGCAAAACTCAACTTCATATCACTCATGCTGGCGCTTTTCTTCGGAACAGCAGCGCTTCCGCATGTGCTTATCAGGTACTATACCGTACCGACACCTGCTGCAGCACGAAAATCCACTATCGTTGCAATAGTTGCTATTGGATTCTTCTATATCCTTACACTGTATCTCGGACTCGGAGCAATGATCAACGGTGTCCTCGATGTGGAGAGTTCGAATATGTCCGCACCACTGCTTGCGCAGTACTTCGGTACTACAATCTTCGCAATAATCTGTGCCATCGCATTTGCCACGGTTCTGGGAACCGTCAGCGGACTGATAGTTGCATCATCAGGTGCAGTTGCACACGACCTGATGGACTGTTATCTGGGAATGAAACTATCAGATAAGAGTAAGGTGATAGCGGGTAAACTCGCGGCAATCGCAACAGGTATCGTTGCCATAGCACTTGGAATCGCATTCAAGGGAATGAATGTTGCATATCTTGTAGGCTGGGCTTTTGCCATTGCGGCATCCGCCAACCTTCCTTCAATCCTTATGCTTCTCTTCTGGAAGAAAACAACTGCCAAAGGAATAGCGTGGTCGATAGGAACCGGTATTGTCTCGGCACTCGGAATAATTCTGCTTTCCCCGAGTATGTTTGTCAGATACGGACTCGAGGCATCAGCTGCCCCGATACCGCTTAGCAACCCGGGAATCATCTCGATACCGCTTAGTTTCATCGTTCTTATAATAGTATCTCTGGTGACGCAGAAGGATACTCCCAAAGAAGCCGTAGCTTTGTAAGGCAGGCATATTCATTAGACGGGGCGGGGTAAAACCCGTCCCGTTTCTATCTAAAGACACATCTGAACTAAGGACTTGACAAACAAAAAACTCAGGTTATATACGAGGAAACGAAATTAGTATCCTGTGAAGGTAGGCATGAAGGACAACAAAAATCAGTCACCAAAAGAGCGGATACTAAACGGTTTCTCGATGTATTTTGGAACTTATGGTTTGAAGAAAACTACTGTAGATGAAGTTGCTACGGAACTGAAGATAAGCAAGAAGACAATCTACAATTACTTCAACAGCAAGAAAGCCATTTATGACTATCTTGTCGAGAACTCATCAAACCGACACCAAAACAGGATGGAAAAGAGCATTGCGAGCAGGGGAGAAACCGGTTTGAAAGTCAAGGACATCATAAATGACCTTTTTACAGGGGAGATTAAGCGGGTCGAGTCCGGTATCTCAAGAATCTCCCATAAGTTCGATATAGACAGAACAGCCCACATAAAAGCCTGCGGCAATATGCTCAGGCAAGTCACTCTCGGCGGAAGGGAAGAACCGGAGGAAGAAACTGTCAGAAAATACGAATTCGTAAGTAGTATTATCGACAGTGGAATTCAGCTGGTTCGTTCAACCCCTGAAAGAGAGATAGGAGACGATGTTGCAAAAGCGGTCCTTTCCGTGATTATACCCAAAGAATAATTGGATAATTGATTAGTACGTCATATGGCGTACTGTATCAAAACGGAGAAGACTGCGAAAGCAGCATGGTCTTTGACATCACTGAAGTGCTTTTGGAAGAATGCATGTGTATCAGCATTAATCACCAAATAATGGGGAAGAATACTCTTCCCCGCGAAAGGAAAATAATGCTGTTATCAAATGCACTTGTAAAGAAATCCGAACTGCAGAAAGAGAAAAAGCTGCTAATGGATAGAATCGACAAAGTTCTTCGAACCGACAAGGAAGATGAGCCGATTGAAGATATAAATCTTTTGATTGATCTGCTCGAAAAGGTTGTCGATGAACTCGCAGAACTTATCATGCAGATCCACCACACCAATCACCGTACTTATCTTGAAGAGGGGATGACTCTGGATGATGCTATAATCCTCAGGGAGAAACACTCGCGTCAGGTTGGTATCTATAGGTCGATAGCGAAAGGTACTACCCAGATAAAAGACAGATGGGTACCCTACTACAATAATTATGCGAGGTTCATTAGCCCGACAGAGTTTCACAAAAAGGCTGATGAATATGCCTGTAAGTATGCTGAACTCAATACGAGGATTCAGCAGAAAAACTGGGAAACCAAGTTAATCGAAGACTAAGATAAATCGAAATCGAACTGTCAGTTGGATGTATAGCCCCATTCGGAGGGGGGAATCCGGACATGCCGTGTAAAGAGTTGGCGGTATATAGTGTTCTCTCAATATTTGAAAAAAACTGTCAACCAATAGGTGGAACTTAGGCTTTCATCAAAGACAGTTGTATACGCTATGAAAAACAGACATCACAAATCACTACCAAAATCATACACCAACTGACTTCGAATCAAAGACCGCTGATACACACAGCAGCAATCAAAAGTACAAACTGTCAGATATTATCCGAATGAGAGTAATAGCTGATAAGGTATGAAATTAAAACGAAAGGAGCAGAAATGCAATTAGTCATCTCACTCGCAGTTCTTCTGGTCGCAGGTGTTTACATCTGGCGGCTCGAAAGGACACAGAAATCAGGAATCACATCCATTAAGCAACTCGAAGACACACTCGAAAAAGAGGGTTTCACAGTTAGCGGCAAGGAGCCCGGATGGATCTACTGTCAGGGGCACGGCGTGAATGTAATGTTCGGCACCGATGAGACCGATGCTGACTTCATCAGAGTCCTCGTTCCCTTCGGAGACGAGGGACAGTACCAGGTCGATGACCCGTATCCCCTAAACAGAGACAGCAAACTCGCAAAACTCATCAAACTCGACTGGGAACCCGATACTCTGCTGTGCGCCGCCGTCGATCTCCTGAAACCAACCAAAGACGAAATCCTGAGAGCAATAGCTGCAGCCTTCCAGCTGGGGGAGCGGCTGGTTATGGCAGAACAGAATAATATCTCATAATACTGGTTCTTCAGGTTATTGCGTACACGAGATTTTGTATCCTCAAAAACATATACTCTTGATCTCATAAGCCACAGGTATTCTTTAACATTCTTCTTATCTTTCTATTAAATGCTTCGAGCTTTCGTGATGAAATTTGATAATCAAACCAATTCAGAATGTTGGCTTTTACTTTTGTAAGCCACTTTGCCCTTTTCAAGAATGGTAACTCCTGATATCTCAGCCTTTGTTAGCCATGAATCCAGGTACTCCTCTGCCTTGTTTTTGATTTCTTTGACCAGAGAGCAGCAAGTTCTTCTTTCAGATAATAGGCAACGTAAAGAGGCTTGTTTGCTTCCAGGGCTTTGTCCAGTGTGACCAGGTCGGCTTCTCTTGGGTTTTCTTTGTCCTGAAGATTCTTCCTGCCGGTAACAAGTAACCACCGCATTCCTTTCAGCAAATCCTTTTCAGATTCGTCTGCTTCTCCGGCGAGTTGCCTGCGAAGCAAGGTTAGTCTATCATTCATGTATTTCACAAGATGGAAGTGATCAATTATCAACAGGGCTTCCGGCAGGTGCTGCTTAACAGCTGACATGTAGCTGGAAGCCATATATCAGTACATACTGCTCGTATCTTAGCTTTACTGTGGCTGGGTGACGTCAGAATCCTTTGAGAGCGTCTGCTCCTTTACCCTTGCCAATATGAAGAACCTGACCTGTATCAAGATCAAATACTATTGTCAGGAATTTTCTTGGTCTGCCTATACAGACTCCGTCAATAGCGATTAGACGAACATCCTTAAGTTTAATCCGCCTGAACTTTCGACTGAGTCCCTCTTTGTGAATCTGCTTAACGGTGTCCCACGAAAGACCGCAGAATTCGGCAACATATTTCAAAGGAATAAACTAGCACAAGCAGAATACATATCGAGCAAGAGACTTTGATAGCTTTTCTCCCTTCGACAAAGGGAACCCTTACCTGCCTAATGCATCCGCACTTCATGCAAACTACTCTTGGTATGAAAAGCCGAAACTGGTTATGCCTGTTACCGGTGGGCAGCAATTTGAATGTCCGGAACACACCACCGGAGCGTACAACATTGCGTGAACGGCATTTGGAGCACTTGATATAGCTAGCGGAGATAACTCCGTAATAGATAGTTTTGCCAC
>CAYRQP010000036.1:0-6476 GCA_964426545.1 uncultured bacterium
TTTGCCGGTGCTTTCTTAGTTTCCGCCTTTTTGGGTACGGCCTTCTTTGCCGGTGTTTTCTTAGTTTCCGTCTTCTTAGGTGCGGTCTTCTCTGCAACTGTCTTCTTTTCGGCTTCTGCTATCTCCGCCTGCTTCTCCGCTTCGAGTTTCTGCTCTTCCTGGTATTTTACCTGCCCTTCAGCACCAAGCAAAACAAAGTCTGCAAGAGTACTGATGATTGTTGTGATTGATTTTATTGCATCATCATTAGCGGGAATTGGATAATCAACTTCTGTGGGGTCACAATTAGTATCTACTATTCCTATACAGGGAATCTTAAGTTTTCTTGCCTCGGCTACAGCAATATGTTCTTTCTTTATGTCAACGACGATAATGACACCGGGAAGGTTTTTCATATTGCGGATCCCTGTAAGATCTCTTACCAGTTTTCTCTTCTGTCTTTCTTTCCGGAGAATTTCTTTTTTCTTTATTGATTGGGCATATCCGTCGCGTTCTTCCTTTTCAAGGAGTTCAAGTGTCTTTATGTTCTTGGATATTGTCTGGAAATTCGTGAGCATACCGCCCATCCATCGTTCAGTGACATAAGGCTGCCCGCATCTCACGGCGTTTTCTTTGATGCACTCTTTTCCCTGCTTCTTTGTCGAGACAAAAAGTACACCTTTACCCGATGCAACTGTCTTTGCTACAATATTTGCTGCATCCTCAAGAAGTTTTTGTGTCTTTTTCAGGTCAATGATGTGGATTCCGTTTCGCTCCATAAAGATATATTTGCGCATTTTCGGATTCCATCGGCCTTTTTGATGGCCAAAGTGAATGCCCGCTTCGAGCATCTGTTCCAGGGTAGGGATCTGCATAAGGTTCCTTTCGGTTTTATCCTCCGAACGGTTTTATTCGAACCAATCCCCTTCAGGGGACACCGGGTCCGCTGATTCCGTCCGTGTGATTGTGGCAAACGACCTTCGTCTGCCGTATTTTTTTATCTCTTCGAGAACTGGAAGCGTTTTCTTGCTTTTGGTCTTCCGTATTTCTTGCGTTCAACGGCACGGGCATCACGCCGGAGAAGCCCTTCCGACTTCAAAACAGACCTGAAATCGGGATTGGCCTTTATAAGTGCCCTTGCTATGCCGAGTCTGATGGCTCCTGCCTGACCGGAAATTCCCCCGCCTTTGACATTGATGATAATATCGAAGTTTGAACGAACGTCGACAGTTTCAAGCGGTTCGAGAGCGTGTCCGATCTGCCACATACCTGAAAAGTACTCATCCATTGTCTTATGATTTACTTCTATACGTCCGTGTCCGGGACGCAGATAGCATCTGGCGGTTGATTGTTTCCGTCTTCCAACTCCTATATACTGTTCCATAGTTATTTCTCCACACTTTGCAGTTCAAGGGCTTCCGGGCACTGAGCATCGTGCGGATGCTCTTCCCCAATATATATTTTTAATTTATTAAGTTGCTGTCTTGCCAATCTGTTCTTTGGTAGCATCCCCCGTACAGCATGTCTTAAAACTCTGTCCGGGTATTTCTCAAGCATCTCTTTCAGTGAGAGACTGCGCTGTCCACCGGGATAGCCGGTATGTCTGATATACTGTTTTTGCTCGATTTTGTTGCCCGAGAAATTCAGTTTCTCTACATTGGTCACAATTACAAAATCCCCTGTATCGATGTGCGGGGTGTAAACAGGTTTGTTCTTTCCCTGCAAAATTAGTGCTATCTTTGTGGAAAGTCTGCCGAGTGTCTGCCCTGAAGCATCCACCAGCCACCATTTCCTCTCGATTTCACCTTTGCCTGCTGAATAAGTTTTCACTTTCTGCCTCCGGAATAATCGTTTTTAACGCCGTACCGATATATATCGGCACATAATAATTCAATTTACGAAGATACACTTACCCGCAAGCTGTAGCGAAATTCTTCCTCAGCTTACAGTGTATTTCGACCACCCGGCAATATATGCCAAAGTGGACAGGTAAACTGTTGAATTTTATGCCCATAGTCAAGGTCTGCAACAAATGACCTTATCTAATCCCACTACCAACTCCGACTTCACTCAATGAATTCGAAATCTGTTCAAATAGTTCACGCTCTCTTGCAGAGTTGTATGTGTCAGCTGCCCTTATTCCACCGTAAATGTTACCACCATAAAAGGAAAGGCTTAACCATCCAAATAATACTGCCAGTGCAATCTCCTCTTCGACAATTGACTGATAGAACAAATACCCCATTATCGCATTCATGCCGAGTGCAATTAATCCGTCCTTGGTATGTCCGCAGAATATCTGACCCGACCCCGGAATCACTGCACTCGATAAACCGCACCAGAAAGGGCTTCTGCGGAATAGATGCTCTCCGCTCTCTGCAAGAACTGTCAGCCTGCTGGCTTCTGCGCTCCAAATACTGTTACCCTCACTCAATACAGCAAGTTCGGTAGAAGATTCATTCCATCGTCCAAGCCGCCCAAGCATAAGAGCACCCAGTATATTCGCTTTGCAGGATATTTCCGGAACAGGAGATACAGATCCGGCTTCAATGTAGTATTCTCTCGCTCCGGCGAAGTTACCAATCTCCTCCAGTACGGAACCGGCACCCAGTAATGCATTACTTCTTAAGTCAGTATCATCCAAATTCTCTGCAAGAAACACATACATATAATAAGCATCTGCCAAAGAGTTCATTTCCTGCTGGCAACGGGCAATCCTCAAAGCAGAAATCGGGCATGAAAGAGTGTCTCCCCCGTTTTCATAGATAATCCGCATGTATTCAGTTGCAGCTGTTTCATATTCTCCGCCTGCATACAAATAATCTGCAAAGCCAGATTCAGTACTGTCTGCAGGAGAGATAACTAGAATGAAAGCAATGAGCGGCCCCAGCATGTTTCAACCTCCCCCTGTAAAACAGCATCTTCTGCCTGACCATTTGCAGTCAACGCATATTCTCCCGAAAACCGGACTCCCGGGTGACATCGCGTCCATCTTTCGAGAGCCATCATCGTACCGAACAGAAACCCATATCGCTGTACAGATTCCTGACCGTAATGCGAACAACTCGGATAATATACACATCTTCTTCCCAGAACAGGTCGAAATACTGCCCGGTATTGACTGAACAGCACATCGACAAGAGAGAAGTCTGGTTCTACCAATATATCTGCACCTGCTGTTTGAATCATTACTGTCAAAGCCAATATCAGGAAGATTCCCCTGACAGAACCTGTTTTAACCCATCGAGCGAACAGCATCTAACCCCTCCTCTCCTTAGAATATCAACGGCTTCCTCATCCCAGTTTCCCATAACCACCCAGAGAGTCCATCCTGCAGCACGAGCGGCAGAACTTTTACCGACTACGGAATAGGCTCTTTCGATGTGCGGAATTCGACTGCTGAAAGACTGGGGAATGACTGCAACTTTGTCTTTAAAAAAGGGAAAGTACAACTCGATATCATCCCACGGATATATTCTGAGTGCTCTGCTGAATTTAAAATCCCTGAGAATTTCCCATGTATGTGAGTAGATATGCCTTCGCTCTCGTGGGGTCATTTTAATGCGAAGAACTAACTCCGGTTCGCCACGAACAAACTCCCCTTCTTCGAGAATTATCAACATTTCCGATGACAGGTTCAGGTGTTCTGCAGTTTTTTCCGTTACATCCCCTGCAATGACTCTGCCCACTTCTGTCCAGAAATGCCTGTTCTGAACACTTTTCATCCGTCTTCTCCTGAAGCATCGATTGCTGTTTCCAGAATTCTGAAGGACATTTCGGATGAAAATCCCCGTCTGTTCAGATATGCAGATGCTCGTCTATAAGCTCTTTCGCGGCTTGATTTGCCGTATTTTGTCACGACGATCTTTACAAGGTCGTTGAACATGTCTTCGTCATTTCTGCCGTTTAATGCCCTGTCGATAATTTCGTGACTTACCCCTTTTGCTTTCAGTTCCTGCCGTATCCTTGCCGAACCAAACGGGGATTTGCCCTTCCCTGTGTGACTTCTAATGAAGATCAAGGCAAAGCGAAGGTCATCAACAAGTCCATTTTCGACAGCCCATAGGGAAATACTCTCAATTATTTTAAGGTCATAATCCCGCCCTGCGAGATACTCCCGAAGCTGGTATTCAGTCCGTTCTGAATAGCCAAGATAGCGGATAGTGTCATTCCGAGCTGCCTGGAGTTCTTCGCTATTCATTCTATCGGATTTGCTCTTCTTCTTTTTCTCCCCCGGAAACAGGGATTTCCATAATCTTTTTAATGCGAAGTTCGAGAGAGTCTGCCGCATCAGGATTTTCCTGGAGATATGAACGCGTTTTCTCCTTGCCCTGTCCCACCTGTTTATCATCTATCGAGAACCAGGCTCCCCTGCGTGTCAGCAGACCGGTTTCGAGACCAAGATCAATAAGTTCCCCTTCTCTGGAAACACCAAAACCATGCAGGATATCGAATTCAGCCTTCCTGAATGGCGGAGCAACCTTGTTTTTGACAACCTTGACTCTTGTTCGGCTCCCCACGATTTCGTCTCCCTGCTTTATCGATGCGATTCTCCTTACATCGAGTCGAACACTGCTGTAGAATTTGAGTGCCCTACCTCCGGATGTTGTTTCGGGATTCCCGAACATCACACCAATTTTCATTCTCAACTGGTTGATGAAGATTACGGTACACTTCGAATGCGATACAGCACCTGTCAGTTTTCTGAGTGCCTGAGACATCAAACGTGCCTGAAGTCCGACATGACTGTCTCCCATCTCTCCCTCAATCTCTGCTCTGGGAACAAGGGCTGCAACTGAATCGATTACAATGATGTCGACTGCGTTGCTTCGAACAAGCATCTCTGTGATTTCCAGAGCCTGCTCTCCGTGGCTGGGCTGCGAAACAAGAAGGTTGTCTATGTTCACACCAAGTTTTTTAGCATAGACAGGGTCGAGAGCGTGTTCTGCGTCTATGAATGCAACTTCACCACCAAGTTTTTGTGCACTCGCAATCATATGAAGAGCTATTGTGGTTTTACCCGAACCCTCCGACCCGTAAATCTCTATGACACGACCTCTCGGAATCCCGCCTATACCAAGAGCATGGTCGAGTGTAATGGAACCCGTTGGAATGAAGTCAACCTTCATGTATGGATTTTCACCCAAACGCATCAGGGCTCCCTGTCCAAATTCCTTTTCTATCTGGTGGAAGGTTGCCTGCAGAGCCTTTTGTTTCTTGCCGGCAGTGTCTTGCTTTCTCGTCATTCTTCTCTCCTTTTCATATTGCTATTTCAGTCTGAACTTTTCAATCGGGTCATAAATAGTTCCGCTGCCCGTGAGCGTGCTGTTGAATATAACTACTTCTGTCAGTTTTCCACTAATCAGGGGAGGGTCGGGAAGTTCAATCTCCGCAGTACATCGTTTCCGGCGGGCAATTGTAAGGTGGGGTGAAAATCGTCTTTCTGATACATCTCCCCTGTCATCTGTAATCTTCCCTAACCCTTCTGCCATGTTGTAAATGAACCGCCCGAACTTCCCGCCGACCCAGTATATGGACGGGAGACCGTTTTTTCTGCCGAATGTCCCGCTCTTTTCGATCGTGAATCGAATTTCATCCAATTGCTGCTTCAACATCATTTCACGAATTTGCTCAATCCTCTTTTCATCAATATTGCCAAAGAACCTGAGTGTCAGATGCAGGTTTTCCGATTTGACCCATTTCAATCCGGAATATTCCCGCCTAAAAGGTGCAAGCCATTCATCCAACCCACTAATTGCCTGTTCGGATAGTACTGCAGCTGCAAATACTCTCATTTCAGCACTTCGCCAGATAATCTACAAGCATGTTCAGAAGAAAATTGACTGATGCCTTTCTTATCTCTGCTCTGGATCCTTCAAACAGCTGTTTTTCTGCCCTGACCGAATCTTCATCGATTAAGGCCATCCATACTGTTCCAATCGGTTTATCCGGAGTACCGCCGCCTGGACCCGCAATTCCCGTGACGGAGACCGAGACATCGCTGCCGAACAATTCCCGAACCCCTTTTGCCATTGCAACAGCTGTTTCCCGGCTGACAGCACCGTGCTTTTCCAGTATTTCAGGAGACACAGAGAGTATGTCTGTCTTTGCTTCATTGGAATATGTGGTCACTCCGCCTTTGTACCATTCCGATGCCCCTGCCCTTGAAGTGAGATTACCGCCGAGAAGTCCGCCTGTACATGATTCTGCCGCAGACAGGGTGAAATGATGTATGGGGAACTGTTCGGATATCAATCTTATTAGGACTCTGTCTACCAGTTCATCGATTTCATTCATTGGAATATTTCGCTCCTAACTCCACTCTAAGTTGTCTATTATCTATTGTACTCCATAAACAGGGAAGTTTCAAGGGCCATGCAGAACAACGGGACATTCCCCAAATCCACTGTGCAAAAGGGAACAGCAAAGCAATGCCCCGTGAAACGGGACACGATGGGCTATACAGAACAACGGGACACGATGGGCTATACAGAACA
>CAYRQP010000037.1:0-6271 GCA_964426545.1 uncultured bacterium
GACACGAAGAAATCATGTCCCTAAGCATGAGGAAGTGAAGTACGACACTTTTGCTGGAACAAAAAGACGGCACTGTTTAAACACAGTATTGACAAGAAGCGGGAGTAGTGTAATCTTTCGATATAACGAAAGGATGTAACATAATAGAGAAAAGTATTCTATATAACAGAAACTTGTGTATGGAGAAAATCGAACCTTTTCTGCAGAAACCTGTTATTAAAGTAATTACCGGTATGAGGCGTACAGGAAAGACGTGTTTGATGCATCTGCTTGCGCAACGGAGTGACATTTATGACCACATCTGCTTTATCGATAAGGAAGATTATTCATTTGATCACATCCGGGATTATCACCATCTGATGGAAGAAGTTAAGAAACAGATTCCTGATGATGGAAGGTCGGTTCTGCTGTTAATAGATGAAGTCCAGGAGATAAAACTATGGGAAAAAGCAGTGGTTTCATTAAATGAGAATCCCGAGTTCGATGTAATAGTAAGCGGATCCAATGCGGGACTTCTCTCGGGAGAACTTGCCGGTTTACTTACAGGACGGTATGTCGGCATCGAAGTGAACACTCTGAGTTACTCTGAATATCTTGAATTTAACTCTCATAGAGTTGATTTGCAGGATTATCTGGAGTTCGGCGGATTGCCCGGATTACATAACTTTGACCGAGAAACAGAAATATTAAATAAATATCTTAAATCTGTTTTTGATTCTATTCTTCTGAGAGATATTGTGCAGAAACATAAAGTTAGAGATGTCCAACTGCTGCAAAGAATATGCGCTTTTGTTTTCGATAACGCAGGAAATCTTCTTTCAGCAAAGAGAATAGCGGATTTCTTCAAGTCCCAAAGACTGTCAATTGGTCTTGAAACAGTGTTGAATTATCTGTCACACATGATAGATGCCTACCTGATTCACCGGGTTGGAAAATATGATATCAAAGGCAGGCAACATCTGACACTTGGTGCAAAATACTATGTGAATGACATAGGTATTCGAAATGCACTAATCGGATACAAGAAAGGTGACATATCCGGAATACTTGAGAATCTTGTTTTCCTTGAACTGCATAGAAGAGGATACAAAGTTTTCACAGGGAATACAGGAAAGTACGAGGTGGATTTTGTTGCAGAAAAGCAGGGAAAATTAGAATACTATCAGGTTTGTTATCTACTGGCGACACCGGAAACAGTCGAAAGAGAATTTCACACTCTCGAAATGATAAATGACAATTATCCCAAAATAGTGATAAGTATGGACGAAGTCTTTCCTGAGCGAAACGGTATAAAGCATCTGAATCTCCTGCAGTTTCTAAAGAATAGCGGTTAGATATCAAGATTATCATTCAGTTCCGTACTTCACTTTTGCTATATGAAAAGTGCCTGGCACTTTTCTTCAATGCCGCATATACTGTGGTTCGTGCCAAAATAGTGCCCCAAAAAAGTGCCTGGCACTTTTTGATTAACATTGAAAAGCTACTCTACATTATAAGTAATTAATAATATATATTAAGGTAGCTTTATATTATTTAATAATTTTCGCCTATCTTAAGGAGATAACATGCCCCATCGCTTTTTGATCTGTGTATTAATATTCGCAACCGCAATCACTTACGCCGATACAGCAATGCAGACAGACTGGTCCGCCGGAGACGGATTATGTGGGCCGGATACAAAATGGGGACGACAATTCGATAATTCGGAAGGGGTGAACTGGTCAGGTATACCCGGCGAGTTGTTTCTTTCTCTCGAATTCATAACACCGGTAGAAACAGCCGTTACAGCCGGATTTGCAGGAGCGGATTTCTGTTCACCAGGAGACTTCGATGGTGACGGCTACATGGATATTCTTATAACGGGGAGCTCTTCAAATACAATTGCATGGTGGAGAAATGTCGATGGGACAGGGACGATCTGGACTAAACAAACCATAGACAGTGCATTCGACGGAGCGTCGTGCTGTTATGCTGCCGATATCGATTTTGACGGTGACATGGATGCGGTTGGTACTTCTCCTGAACTGAATACGCTGGCATGGTGGGAAAATGAGAATTCACTTGGAACAGTCTGGACACAGCACATTATAAATGACTCTCTTCCACTCCTGGCAGTGGATTTCTGTTTTGCGGCTGATTTCGGGTTTGACACCGACATGGATGTACTGGCATCTTCATCCACAGAAGGCTGGATATACTGGTGGGAAAATAGAGACAGCACAGGAACAAACGGCTGGCAGCCCCATTTTGTTGATACTGATGCATATGGGATTTCCTGCAGTTATGCTGCTGATATCAATGGAGACAGTAATATCGATGTTATCGGAACTCTCGAAAACGATAATAAGGTGACATGGTGGGAAGACTTATATGGGCATGGTACCCAGTGGGAAGAACATCTGATTATGGGATTATTTGATGGTGCATCTTTCTGTTATCCGGGTGATATCGACGGAGATACGGATATTGATATTCTGGCAACTGCAGAAATCGGGAATAAAATTGTCTGGCTGGAAAACCTGAACGATCTAGGCACTTCCTGGAATGTGCATACTATCGATGCCGCATTTGCGGGAGCTGATAATTGCTATCTTGCAGATATGGATGCGGACGGCGATCTCGATGTACTGGGTACAAGTGCATCGGGAGAAGTTATATGGTGGGAAAACGATGACGGAACAGGTACCGCCTGGACAGAACACATTGTTACCGTATCATTCAGCGGAGCCTGCTGCACGAAAGCAGCGGATTTCGACGGGAACGGCATTTCCGATGTTGTCAGCGTTGCCGAAACAGGGGGGAAAGTCTCCTGGTGGGATATTCTCGAATATTCTGCAGAAGGAACTCTTGAATCGAGCATATTGTCAATTCCCCTGATCCCGGGGGCGCGCATAGACTGGGGGAACATTACCTGGAATGATACTCTTCCAAATGGAACGGAATTTACTGTACAGGTAAGGGCGTCTGCAGACAGTCTCCTTCTCGGTGACTGGTCGGAGGAGATAACGGTGTCGGGAACAAAGCTGTCTGCCTATTTTGACAGCGACTGGTCATATTTTCAGTACAGAGCCCTTCAGAGAACAGCAGACCCGCAGGACACTCCCCAACTCAGTGACATTACCATCGAATGGACTATAAACGGTGGGGAAGTGATGACGGTTACTTCTCCGGATTCTACAACTGTCTGGGAGCATTTCCAAACCGGATATACAATAGAATGGCTTTGTGCAGGATCACTCGATAACCCGAAGTCGCTACCCGGTGATACAGTAAGCATAACCCTTTACAACAATGATCTGTTTGTAGATACACTAATCAGTGTAACTAGCAATGACAGCACATGGACCATGACAGAAATGGTACAGGGAGTGTGGACTCCGGATTCCAATTACACAGTAAAAGTCGAAGATGAACTGGGTAATTTCGGGGTGAGTGAGCAATTTGAAATAACAAATGTATCGGGTCAAAATGTCATTACAGTCACAGCTCCTGCTACAGGTGCAGTCTGGGAGCATTACGAAGAGAATACTGAAGTTCTTTGGGAATATCCCGCAATACTTGCCGGAGACAGCATTGCCATCGAAATCTACCACCAGGGCGGAATTTTCCTTGGAACTTACGCCGGATGGACGGTCAATGATGGTGAGTACATCCGCAGCGAAGGCATAGACCCTTCATGGGGCGCCGGTGATGACTACACGCTCAAGGTATTCGACAAATACGGCAATTACGGCTGGAGCGGTGAGTTTTCAATTGACTCCACGGATATTCTCGAGATATTCGAGCCCAACGGAATGACAGAGTGGGTGCAGTATCAACCAAACCTGTCTATTGAATGGGAAGAGTCCGAAGGGGAAACGGTCAGGTTCGAACTTTACCTGCAGGATGAGTTTGTGGAAACCCTTGCGACTGAAGTGCCTAATACGGGAGAATGGACGTACCCGGGACCTGTTTCAGGTGACTGGGAGCCATCGGAAGAATACAGCATCAAGGCAGTCGATAGTTACGGTGACTGGGGCTGGAGCGAGTATTTCCTGATTGTCTATTCCGAAGGCGAAGAAATTATCTCCGTAACAGACCCTGATACATCGACTGTCTGGGTTCAGTTGGAAACAGATTTACCTATTGCGTGGGAGTATCCTTCGAGAGTGGGAACACTGTCCGGCGACAGCGTAAGCATAACACTTTTCGAAGGAGCTAATCTCGTCGATATTCTTGCATCTTCGACGGCAAATGACGGGTACTGGGTGTTTGAAGATAACGTGTCTACTGCCTGGGTTGCGGGTTCAAAGTACCGCATCTATATAGAAGATAATTTAGCCAATTACGGATGGAGTGAGAACTTCACAATAGAAGAGCCTTCGGGGCAGGAGATAATTACGGTTATTGCCCCTACGGCAGCAACAAACTGGGAACACTATGAAACAGAGACCGAAGTCCTCTGGGAATATCCCTCAATACTGTATGGGGACAGCATCAAAATAGATATCTACAGGGAGGGGAGTCTTGCAGGCACATATGCCGACTGGACTGTCAATGACGGAGAGTACATCCGCACCGAAGGGATAAACCCGGACTGGCTCGACGGACACAACTTTTCTCTGAAAGTCTATGACAGCAATACTAACTTCGGATGGAGTGAGACATTCAGCATATCTCCGGGTGAAGTAATAAATATCACCAAGCCGAATGTATCCACTGAGTGGATGCATTACTCCACAGGGAATCTCATTGCCTGGGATACAACTGGTATGGCAGGCAGTACGGTGGATATAGAAATTTATCAGGGTGGGGTGTTTCTCGAAACTCTCACATCAACAACGGAAAACGACGGTTCGTGGACTCTCGATAACATCATTCCTGATACATGGGGAACCGGTGCCGACTATCAGATTTACATAATCGACAATTACGGTGACTGGGGCTGGAGTGAAGATTTCACAGTAGTTGAATCTTCGGGTCAGGAAGTCATAACAATAACCGACCCGAACATCGCAACGATTTGGACACACTTCGAGACGGATAAGCCGATACAGTGGCAGTATCCCGTCCGTAATGGTGCCGAATCAGGCGACAGGGTCGACATATCACTCTATGACGGTGAAACCCTGGTTGAAACACTATTCACGGATATAGACAACGATGGTTCCTGTACTTATGCAGGTCCCGTACCGATGGACTGGGTTCCCGGAACCGATTACAGAATCTATGTTGAGGACAATCTTACTAATTACGGCTGGAGTGTTGCATTTAACATAGAAGCCACATCAGGCGCAGAGATAATCACCATTACTCAGCCCGATACCACCACAGTATGGACGCATTACTTCGAAGGAGCAACAGTCGAGTGGGAATATCCCCTGATACTTTCCGGCGACAGCGTGCAGATAGAACTATGGAAAGACAATCAGAGCTCTTTCGTGGCGGACTTCAGCACCGGCTGGGTCGTCAATACAGGCAGTTTTACATACGGTGATGTAATTCCTCCCGAATGGGAGCTGGACAATGATTATCAGATCAAGATAATCGACAATCTCGATAATTACGGCAGCAGCGGGAAGTTTGCAATAGAGCCGGCGGGAATCATCGAGATAACCGAGCCTGACTCTTCTACTGACTGGATGCACTACTCTACCAGCAATGAGATTGCCTGGGACACAACGGGGCTTCACAGCACAACGGTTAATATTATCCTCTATAAAGGTGGAGTACTATTCGAAACCCTTGCAGAAGGAACCAGCAATGACGGGTTATGGACTTTGGATGGAATAGTACCGGATACCTGGGAAACGGGTACTGACTATCAAATCTACATAATAGACAATTATGATGACTGGGGCTGGAGTGAAGAGTTCTCTGTGGTGGAAACTTCCGGTCAGGAGATTGTTACAGTTACAGACCCAAGCGCATCAACCGTCTGGACACATTTCGAAACAGACCTTCCTGTAAACTGGGAGTATCCTGCAATACTCGAAACTCTTCAGGGTGACAGCGTGAGTATAGTTCTTTACAACGATGAGACTCTTGTGGATACCCTCAAAAAAGCAACTTATAACGATGGCTCATGGACATATACCGAAGTTGTGCCAATGACATGGGAACCCGGAATCGCATATCGCCTTATCATAGAAGATGATGCTGGTAACTTCGGCTGGAGCGAGTACTTCGAAGTCGCATCGGCGGCAGCAGAGATTATTACTGTAACCGAACCGACAGCAGAAACAGTCTGGCAGCATCTCGAAACAAACACTCTCGTCGAATGGGAATATCC
>CAYRQP010000038.1:0-5670 GCA_964426545.1 uncultured bacterium
TGGATAGAATAAGAACAAAACTACGAGAGACAAGCGAAACGACAATCAGTCTGGTGTTCCTTGTGATGAATTTGTAAAAACTCCTGAGAGAGGGGGCTGCTTCGTGCGCTGCAAAAGTCTCTTCCCGGTTATTTATCCTATTTGGAGAAATTCAGGCGGAAACTATTGACCATTGAACATTATGCTGCTATAGAATCGTTTAAGAGAACCTGAATTGTTCAGGAAGCCCTAAATACAATATATTCTATATTGAATTACAAAAGAAAAAAACATGACAAATAAGATAAGGAGAAAAGATGAAACTCGTTTTTGTACTTTTGGCAGTATCTGCAATAACACTAGTTTATGCAGACTGGGAGAGCGTCGGTCCTGACGGGGGTCCTATTGATTTCATAGTACAGTCCAATGTGAATCCGGATGTACTCTATGCAAATTCAGTTGCTTACACATGTAGATTTGTGAGATCCGATGACGGCGGGCTGACATGGACAAGAGCCGGAGATTATGATCAATATTCCTACAGTATGGCAATAGGTCCAACCGATATTATTTATTCGGGCGGTATATCTACTGTCTATATCTCGACAGACGGTGCCGAAACATGGAATTCCGCCTATTTAGGGTCCAATGTCTATATGATGGATATCCTGTGCCACCCCACGGATTCTGCTGTTGTGTATGCAACCGGAAAAATCTATGACTCAGGAACCTGGAACCTCTACTATTTCAAGAGTGAAGATTGCGGTGAAAACTGGTCCATGGCAGAATTGCTGAGCGATGCAAGCGGCTCGTCAATAGCATTTTCAGAGTCTGCTCCCGATACTATCTATATTGGTGCTATGCTTGGCTCATTCAGTGGCGGCTTGCTCTATAAATCCACGGACGGAGGAAGTTCTTTTGCGGACATAACACCTGCTGAATTCTCTTCTGACTACGAAACACATTCGATTGCAGTACACCCTGATGATCCTGATATACTGTGCGTGTCCAACCGTTATCATATGTATCGTTCCGCTGACGGCGGAAGCACCTGGACGGAAGTGGAATCCAGTACTGTTTATGACCTTGTCTGGTCGACTGCCAATACAGATGTTGTGTACGGTTCAAGTGACACTGCTGTTTACTACAGTACAGACGGCGGAAACACATGGGATTATTCTTCCGACCCGGAAAGCGGAAGATATGAGACGATGGTTGCAAGCTCTGCAGCCGGCACAGATGCCTGGACAGGTGCCGAACCCGGGCTTTATATGACGGAGGATGGTGGAATATCCTGGACCGCTGTTACCGAAGGCATGAATATCGGGACAGTTGCAGCTCTGGAACGGGCATTCTCAAATCCGTCGAGGATGTATCTCTCGATGGAGGATGTTGGTGTCTTTCTGACTGATGACAGCGGGGAAAACTGGACTAAACTGGATACCCTTCTCGACTGCGGGGATATCTGTGCATTTGCCGTTTCGAGCACAGACCCCGATTATGTATATGCTCTGGAAGGAGCCGGTTGAGGGGATGGACAGCTCTTTCTGAGCACAGACGGAGGTTCCGTCTGGACGGAAATCGATTCTTATTTCGACAATGGTGCAGACCTTGTAATCCACCCCTTCGATGACAATACACTTTGGGCAGGCGGTGCTGCGCTCGACACTGCAGGTACAAGCTACATATTCTCAGTAGTCAAGACAACAGATGCCGGTGCGTCCTGGGACAGATTCGATATAGGCACGGAAGAAGGAACGCTATTTACTCTCGCAATCAACCCTGTTAATACCGATATGGTCTATGCTGGCGGGCACGAATCTGGATATTCCGTTATCTACAGAACCAATGACGGGGGCTTAAACTGGTCGAAACTCGCAGTTTCGGGGTTGACCGGATATGTATATGACCTGGTGGTTGACCCCTTCGCACCGCATATCATCTTTGCAGCAACCCACAGTGGAGTCTTTATCTCATTCAACTTTGGGGACACCTGGACACAGTGCGACCCAGGGATAGGCGGAACTCAGGCTCTGCTTCTTACATATCCGACGGACTACTTCCCGACTATCTATGCAGGAACTGAAAACAACGGAGTGTGGTACAGCACGGACGGCGGAAACAACTGGTATGAAATGAACACGGGGCTCGATGACGATTATGTCGGATGCTTGACAATCGATGATGGTAATTACCTTCTTGCGGGAACAGATGCATATGCAGCCTACAGGTGGAATATCCTGACCGGTACGGCTGAAAACTCATCACTGCATCTCGACCGCTTTGCCTTTAATGTCACGCCTAATCCTGCCTTCGGTTCTATGTCCATCAATTATAGTCTGTCAGCTCCCGCTGAAGTGGAAATAGATGTCTATGATCTGCAGGGCAGACTCGTTGCAACTGTATTCGAAGGACCCCGGCAGTCCGGTTCGCACAATGAACTGTGGCAGGCTACTGATGACAACGGTAACGGTCTTGCAGGTGGAATCTACTTCTGCCGATTGACGACGGCGGGATATACGCAGTCGAAAAAAATCATTCTGATTGGAGCGGAATAATGATAAACCGAATTGCATATCTATTAGTTCTACTGATGTTTGCTGTTTCCTACGGGGACGAGGCAACCCAGACTGACTGGACGGGCGGAGACGGTATCTCCGGTCCCGTATTCATCTGGGGAGATACCTTCGACGACGCTGATTCAGTAAACTGGCAGGGAGAAGCAGGTGTTCTGTCCCTGGATCTGACACCGATAACTCCATCGGAGCACGAAGTAGGGGAAGGATTATATGCAGCATATTACGGTGAATCCTTCGACATAGATGGTGACGGTGACATGGATATCCTCGGTTCCGGCTACAATAACCTTACCTGGTGGGAGAATGAGGATGGAGCAGGGACGGTCTGGGATGAACATCTGATTACTGATTACACTTTCTATGCTGTGAGCTGTGTCGCAGCTGATTTAGACAACGATGGTGACCTGGACATCATAGCTGCGAATAATGAATATGGATCTTATGAACTCGCCTGGTTCGAGAATAAGAACGGCTATGGTATAGATTGGGATGAACACACTATTTCCGGTACTATCTCGGCTCCGTATTTCTGTCAGGTGGGAAACATAAACGGTGACGACTATGTCGATGTAATATGTACTACCTTTTATGATTCTGAAGTCATCTGGTTTCAGAATCTTGCAGGTGGAAGCGCATGGTATGAGCGCAGCGTTGCTACATCTATTACGTATCCGCTTTGTTGCCGAAGTGCGGATATCGATGGCGACGGCGATATCGATGTGCTGGGGGTTTCGGCAGGAAATGAAGATATTCTCTGGTGGGAGAATGAAGACGGTAGCGGGACAGTCTGGGATGAACATCTGATAGACGGAGAATTTGAAGGTGCCCGTTCATGTACTGCCGTCGATATCAACGGTGACGGATATATCGATGTTCTTGCAGTGGGGATCAGTGGTGAAGAACTTACTTGGTGGGAGAATGAGAACGGTACCGGAACTGACTGGGACGAACATCTAATATCTGATGGGTACGACAACTGCTACTACTGTTGTGCGGAAGACATCAACAATGACGGTTATATGGATGCTGTAGTAGTTATTGACAGTGACAATGTGATTGTATGGTGGGAGAACACTGACGGAACGGGACTCATCTGGTCGGAAAGTGTGGTCACTGAACTCAGCGATGCCCGTTTCTGTGCAACCGGTGATATTTCCGGTTCAGGTTATCCCGATATTATTGGAACTGACTGCAATTACGGGCTGTTCTGGTATGATGTTGTAGCTTATGCATCAGACGGATGGCTGGAATCGAGCATTCTCGAAATACCGCTTCCCCCTGATGAAGAAATCGATTGGGGAACGCTCGAATGGTCTTCGATGGAGCCCGGCCCTTCCAATATAACAGTTCAGGTAAAGGGTTCTGACAATCCCGCTTCAATGGGAACATGGTACCCGGAGTTTACATCATCAGGCGGCGACATCGGCACATATCTTGCTGAGACTGACAATTTCTTCCAATACAGGGTATTGCTGGAAACTGTAATTCCCGTCATTTCCCCTACACTCTTTGACATAACCGCATCATACGACCTTGTAAGCGGTATAGAAGGTGGGATTACTCCCACGGGTTATTCCCTGCTTCCTGTAGTGCCCAATCCTTCAGCAGGTAACATCTGTGTGGACTTCATGCTTCCGGAAACCGCAGGGGTCGAACTCACCCTGTTCGATATGTCAGGGAGAATAATCGAAAGCATTTCTCTTGATGAATTGGAAGCAGGAGTTCATTCAGTTAGTCTAGATGGACTTACAGCCGGCTCCTACGTCGTGCAGATGAAGTCCGGCAGCTTCGAAGCAAGCGAACGGCTGACAGTAATCAGGTAATAATTAGGGACACCATAGAATAGCCGCCTGTCACCAATTATATGGTGTCCCTAATTAATTCATCCCGTACGGGAAAATTTCACTGTACAATTCGTTATCGAACCGTGAAGATTAGAATTGTCACTTCTATATTACTCGGTTTTGCCGATGGCATTACTGAATTATGATGATTTCAAATAGTTTGAAAAATAATCGCTTCTTCTCGGGAGATGTTTCTGAAGTGGAAAGACATATATTAGTGTATGATGGTTGAATTCAGGAAAGAACCCACCCGCCTGCTCGAAGAGCATCAGATTACCCCGGAGAAGTACATTACCTGGACTATAAGCCGCTTCAGGAAACGGGTTTACCAATCCGGTGCAGTTGTTTCAGCGATATTCTTTGTCTTCCTGCTCGTTATTGCATTCAAAACTCAGGCAGAACCAGGCAGTACTCCGGGTATATTCTGGTACATAGTTGCGGTCGATATACTAATGACATCACTCTTTCTCGGGGTTGCAGTATCCTGGTTGAACGGAACATCTTCATCTCAGGGAACGGGGGAGAATAACCTCCCGCAGGGGTATCAATCCATAGGTCTACTAAACTATACGAGTGAGAAATTCATGAGTAAGATATCAGAGAGAGAATGGCTCCGCATTGCTGCATTCGATCTGGATACTTTCCGCAGAAAAGAAGCGGAACGGAATAAAAAGCCTGATTATTCAGTCGAGTATGTTGAAAAACTCGAAAGGCACAAGAAGACTTTTCTCCGGTTAGGAATACTATCTCTAATCACCATAGTACTATTGACTGCCGCCTGTGTTCTTCTGCCGCCATTGTCATTGTCTGAAGTGTCACCTACGCGAGTTCCTCTGCTGATAGCATTCACCGCTCTTTACTGTATAATGATAACAGGATTTCATGGGCGGGTGTTTCTATATGCAATGATAGGTTTCATAACCCGCAGGATAAAAGTGGAGGGTGAATATGCCGAGGCTCTTACATACCGGGGAAAAGGTGCTATCCTCTGGTCAGTCATCTTGATGCTTCTCATAGCGGTCAACTATGTCGGGTTTATGATAGTTCCCGCTGCGTTCTTTTCGGCTCATTAGATTGAATTGGAAACATCAACAAGACGATATGCTTAGGAATAACGATAAATAGATGTTATATATTAAAGAGAATTGCAATGCATGAAGCTATGAAGAAATATACGGAAATTTATACTCATGTGTCTAAAAGAGCAATAGATGGTCAAGTCCCCAGAGTGGTGTAAAAACATTTTCATCCCGATTTCCTAATCTCCT
>CAYRQP010000039.1:0-4379 GCA_964426545.1 uncultured bacterium
AGCAAATATTGATGTTCTGTACGTTTAATCCAGCGGCAAGTTATGCAAAACGTTATCTTCTGGTCGTTCTCAGAATCTGTAGATGGTTTGTTACAACCAAGGCCTAACGGAAAGCGTATACTCAAGCAATTCACTCTCATCGAAAAAGAGATGAACTTCTTTCTCTGCAGCTTCAATCGAATCAGATGCATGAATCATGTTGTTCTCTACTGAAGTTGCAAAGTCACCCCTTATTGTCCCGGGATCTGCAAATGTTGGATTTGTGTTTCCGACCATTGTTCTTACCATCTCAATCACATGGTCAGCTTCAAGAACCATAATGACGGATGGTCCGCTGGTTATGAAATTGAGAAGTCCCTGGAAGAAATCCTTATCCTTGTGTTCGGAATAGTGGAATCTTGCCAATTCTTCTGGAATAATGATCATTTTCATGGCAGTAATCTTTATTCCCCGTCGCTCAAATCGGGCGATCAGTTCGCCGACTAATTCTCTTTGTACGGCATTTGGTTTTATAATAATAAGTGATTGTTCCATGTTACCGCCTTTCAGGTATTTCGAAGTATAAGAACTTTGAGAAACAAATGCTATGCTTATCTTGTCTGTCAATATATATTTGTATCTTCAATATCTATGCATGTACAATGAGATTTACATATAATTGAAAGGACTTCTCATGAACAATATTCATTCTGCAAAATCTACACGGCTTAAATGGAGCTTGCTGCTGACCGGTGTCTTTGTTTCCCTCTTATGCAACTCTGCTTTCGGATACGGATATCATGATGCCCTAGACAGGGGTACACACATAAACACTGTGGGAATCCGGTCAGCTGCGCTTGGCGGTACTCATATCTTTGGTACTGATGATGCTTCAAACCTATTCCTCAACCCTGCAGGACTAAGCGGTGTCGAAGGAATCTCCGTCTATCTGTCAGGGGCGACAGCCGCCTGGAATGAGTCGGTTCACGACAGCACAATGGTCACACAAAGAGGAGATTTCGGTATCGGCGGAACCACCGGAGCATTTGGATTGAGACTAACAGATAATCTTGTGATTGCCGGCGGGATGGGACGGATTGTAGACAATCAGTACCGCGGAACGCACTATCTTCCCAATGACCCGAGTCAGCCCGAGATAGATATAGTTGAAATACTGGAAAGCACAGGCGGTCAGTGGGAAGCTCTTGGCGGAATATCATTTACAGCTGTCAATGATCTTTCAGTGGGAGTCTCTGCAGGAATGAGAATGAGACACTGCGATTATACCTACCAATTTGACATATCACACACTCAGGAGACCGATTCCATTGCAGAGTGGAGTGAAAGTTCAGATGAATTCTGCTACCGCGGCGGACTCAGCTACTTGACAGAACGCTTCGAGAGCGGAGTTACCTATTCATCGGAAACAGACTTTTACTATTCGAGGGTTGCATTCGGGGCAAGACTCTGTGCCGCTCATCTGAATAACATATGGGTTGGGTTCGAGGGAGAAGTTGTAGATCCTTTTGGTGACGGTTATTTCGAAGGCAGGCTCTCATTTGAAATTCCCATGGAGGATAAGATGGAGATACTTACAGCTGTCGGCTTCATCGAAGGCGAGAACATGTACAGGACCGGAATGATATTCTCTCTTGGGGGAACGGCTCACTTTGCGAAACTCGACCTCGATTTTGTATTGTCATCCAACAACAGATGCAGAACAAATACTACTTTCCCCGAAGAGTATTCCGATTATGTGAATGATTCCTGGACTACATTCGGACTCGGGTTTAACTACACCTTTTGATACATTACCCTCAGGGAGATACTTTGAGACCATATAATTTTCGTGAGTTGGAAAAGAAGTGGAGACCCGTCTGGGAAGAGATGGGGCTTTACCGCACGGGAACAGACCCGAATGCCGATTCTTTCTACTGTCTCGATTACTTCCCATATCCGTCCGGAGCCGGATTATCCGTTGGGCATTGCAAGAATTATATACCAACCGATGTTATCTGCCGAAAGAAGCGTATGGATGGGTTCAATGTTCTGCATCCGATGGGCTGGGATGCTTTTGGCCAGCCGGCGGAAGAGTATGCAATCAAGACAGGCATGCATCCCGCTGAAGTAACAAAGATTAATTCAGATACATACCGAAGACAGATGAAACTGGTGGAGGCAAGTTACGACTGGGACAGAGAAATTAATTCGAGCAACCCCGAATACTATAAATGGACACAGTATTTCTTCAATGTGCTGTTTGAACGCGGACTGGTATATCAGACTGAAAGTGAGCAAATGTGGTGTCCGCACTGCAGGATAGTTCTCTCCAATGAAGAGGCTGCCGGTGGAATCTGCTGGCGGTGCAGTAAAGAGGTGACACGGAAAAAGCTGAAGCAGTGGTATTTCAAAATCACTGAATACGCAGACAGGCTTCTGGCTGACCTCGATGACCTTGACTGGCCGGAAGGTATCAAGGCAATGCAGCGTAACTGGATAGGTCGGTCAGAAGGTGCTCTTGTGACTTTCAGGATTGAGAATCCCGGTACAGGTGAAGAGTTCGACCTGCCGGTGTATACAACACGGCTGGATACTATCTTCGGAGCAACATTCTGCGTTCTTGCCCCCGGGCATCCCGATGTCGAGAAAATGACTTCTTCCAAAAAACTCGAAGAAGTTAGAGACTATATTGCAAAAGCCGCTTCGAAGACAGATGTGGAGAGAAGAGTAGCGGCGGAAAAGGAAAAAACAGGTATCTTTACAGGTTGTTTTGCCATTAATCCATATACAGAAGAACCTGTTCCGCTGTATGTTGCAGATTATGTACTTGCAGGATACGGGACATCGGCAATAATGGCTGTTCCTGCTCACGATGAGCGGGATCATGCATTTGCGAAGAAATTCAATATCCCGATAGTGGAAGTGATAGCACCCAGCGGTATTGCCGTCGGAGTGGAAGAAAAAGCAACCGAAGCTGACGGACAACTACTTAACAGCGGTCAATTCTCAGGACTTGATTCAGCAGTAGCAAGGGATAAGATGGCAGAATATGCCGTAGAGAATGACATAGGGAAGCCCGAAGTTCATTACCGCCTGCAGGACTGGCTCATCAGCAGACAGCGCTACTGGGGCACACCCATACCAATAATCCACTGTCCCGAGTGCGGGAATTATCCTGACTGGAACCTGCCGGTCGAATTACCCGACCTCGATGACTTCAAGCCTGATGACACGGGAAGGTCACCTCTTGCACGCGCTGAAGACTGGGTGAATATAGAATGTCCCAAGTGCGGGGGAGAAGCAAAAAGAGATACGGATACGATGGCGGGATTCGCCTGTTCTTCCTGGTACTTCCTGAGATTTGCATGTCCGCATGAAACAGACAGACCGTTTGACCCTGAAGCCGTAAAATACTGGCTACCGGTGGATCTGTATGTAGGCGGTGCCGAGCATGCTGTAATGCATCTCATCTATGCTCGTTTCTGGACAAAAGTTATGTTTGATGAGGGAATGCTCGATTTCGAAGAACCGTTTGCGGTACTGAAAAATCAAGGTATGATTCTCGGAGCAGATGGGCAGAAAATGTCCAAGTCGAAGGGGAATGTAGTAACTCCCGATGAAATGGCTGAGAAGTACGGAACAGATGCTCTAAGATTGTACATACTGTTTATGGGTCCATTCGAAGCAGAACTGCAATGGAACGAAGACGGCATCGCAGGAACATACAGATTCTTGAAAAGGTTATGGTCGGTTTTCGATGAAACAGCAAGTATCGATAAGACCGATATAGAAGTAGATGATGAACTCACTGTAAATCTAAAGTACGAACTTGCGAGAACCGTCAAGAAAGTAACAGAAGATTTGGATGCCTTTGCTTTCAATACAGCAGTGGCGTGCCTTATGGAATTTATGAACTTCCTTTCCGCTAATCGGGAAAAAGCAGGTGGCACTGCTGTTCTTTGGAAGGAAGCACTAAGGCAATTGCTGATTCTGATGGCACCACTAACGCCATTTGTTGCAGAAGAACTATGGCATAAAACCGGTTTCTCTGGTAATACGGTACACCGTCAGGAATGGCCGGTATGGAACGAATATGACCTAGTACTCGATACCGTCGAAATTGTCATTCAAATCAAAGGTAAAATCCGCGCTAGAATCAATGTCCCCATAGATGCATCGAAAGAAGAAATCGAAGAAACTGCACTCACTGAAAGCAGAATCAAAGAACTTCTCGCCGGTGCCGAACCCCGCCGGGTGATAGTAATTCCCGGAAAACTTGTAAATATTATTACTTAAGGACCCATTTCAAGATTATAGGGTCACTGGCTTGTCATTTATACTCATTCATAGATTATATGGGGAATAACCGCTTCTCTACGGCTTCAATTTCAGGTCTTGAC
>CAYRQP010000040.1:0-4080 GCA_964426545.1 uncultured bacterium
TCTGCGAACAGATTGCGTGTCTTGTCAGAATATGCCATTGTGCCCCCCCCCCCGACTATCCCAGGTGTTTCTGCACGAGTTTGCAGATGGAGTCGACTGTGTCGAATGCTTCGGGAGTTGCTTCTTCATCAGACAGAGCAATGTGGTACTTTGTTTCGAGGAATCTCTTAAGAGAGACCATCGAGAAACTGTCGACTATACCGGATGAGATAAGCGGTGAATCTGTTCCTATTTCATCCCCATCCTCTTCGATGTACTCATCGATCACATACTCGAGCACCGTTTCTTTCATTTTTTGCATTTCATTTCCTTTCATTTCAGTCATCATCGAGAGAAGACAGGTCACCGACATCTTCACCCCATTCGAGGGCTTTGAGGTAACGCCGTACAATCTTTCCTGACCGTGTTTTGGGCAATTTATCCATATATTCAATTTCCTGCGGCATCGCCAGCGGCGAAAGCCTTTTTCTTATGAAGTTCATGATATTGAGTTCGAGTTCAGGACTCGGTTCATACCCGGGTTTAAGTGTTACAAAAGCCTTTACAACCTCCATATTCACCTCATCCGGTTTTCCGACAGCAGCGGCTTCGGCGATGGCCTCGTGCTCAACCAGTGCTGATTCAATTTCGAACGGTCCGACAAGGTGCCCGCCCGTGTTGATTACGTCGTCGTCCCTACCGACAAACCAGTAATAACCGTCCGAGTCTATGCTTGCCCTGTCACCCGAGCAGTACCAGATGTTATTGTCTGTACGGAGTTCATCGGGCATTGCATTTTCGGAAAAGTCACCGAAGAACTTGCTTCTGTAGATATCCGGCTTCTTCCAGTATCTGCGGAACATCGAAGGCCAGCCGGGACGGAAAGCTATGAGACCGACTTTGCCCGGTTCAGTTATCGGTTCATGTGTTTTGAGATCCAGAACAGTCGTTTCGATACCGGGGAAGGGTTTTCCCATCGAACCCGGGCGAATCTCCATTCCTGGGTAGTTGGTAATCATCATGGCACCGGTCTCCGTCTGCCAGAAAGTGTCGAGGAACTGATGTCCGTCGAATACCTCTCCGCTCCAGATGACTGCTTCTGAATTGAGTGGTTCACCCACAGATGCAAGATGCCGCAGGGATGACAGGTCATATTGATTGACAACTTCATTCCCGTCCTTCATCAAAGCCCTGATTGCAGTCGGTGCAGAGTACCAGACTGTAACTTTGTTATCCTGAATGAACTGATACCATCTTTTCGATGTGAAACCGGAGTCGAGAACACACTGGGTCACTCCAAGTGCCCACGGCCCGATGATTCCGTAACTTGTGCCGGTAACCCAGCCCGGGTCTGCCGTACACCAGTAGATGTCATCCTTCGTAAGGTCGAGAACCCAGCTTGCCGTCAGCGTCTGTCCCCAGACAGAGTTATGAACATGCATGGCACCCTTGGGCTGTCCTGTTGTACCGGATGTATAGTGAAGCACTGAAGGTGTTTCGGGATTAGACACGAATGAATCGAATTCTTCGACTCGAGGAGATTTTTCGACATCGAAAAACAATTCCCCATCCTTGAGTTTTTCAGGGTTGCCATCGACCACAATGATCTTCTTGAGAGCCGGGAGTTTATCCTGTATTTTACGGACTTTATTTACGTGTTTCTTTGTCGTAAGAATTGCTTTTGTCTCAGCACTTGCCAGCCTTACTTCGAGTGACTCGTCACCGAAAGCCGAAAATAGCGGCTGGGCAATACCGCCCATTTTGAGAATGCCAAGAAAAGAGATAAATAACGCGGGTATCTTGTCCATGAACAGGCAGACCCTGTCGCCCGGCTCTATCCCCTGGTCCTGCAGGAATCTTGCATATCCATTGGAAAATACTCTGATATCGTCGAAAGTGTATTTTGTCTTCCTGTCGCCGAATCCCTCCCAGATCAGGGCGGTCTTGTCAGCCAGTCCCTGTGCACAGATGCGGTCGGAACACATGTGGCCGATGTTCAGCAGTTCGCCTTCTTTCCAACCCAGAACTTCCTTCGCGATGTCCCAGTTGAAGTCTTTTATTCTTTCATCATAAGATCCTATGTTGCTCAAAACAGCTCCTTTCAATTTAAGTATCAATGCTGCTTTCCCCTTCGAGAAGGACAAATGCAACAGCATTGGTTTTTGTATGACTAAGCGAGAGAAATGCCTTTTTAACACCCTTACTCTCCGCTAGTTCGAGTGCAGCACCTGTGAATTTCAATTCGACTCTTCCGGATTCTTTGCGAAGCACTTCGACCATCTTGAATCGAAGCCCCTCTGCCAATCCGGCACCGAGAGATTTGAATGCCGCTTCCTTCGCTGCAAATCTTGCTGCGTAACTCTCGTAGTAGTTGGAAAGTTTACTGCAGTATTCGATTTCACCGGGCAGAAACAGGTCAGAAATCAGGTCTTCATTCAACCTTCTTCTGAATACTATGACATCAACGATATCTATTCCCGAGCCGATTATCATTCTGCAACTTTCAGCGAGTATTAGGTCACATTACTTCACTTTTACACAATAAGGTATATTAACGATAATGAGTTCATTTGTCCATATTCAAATTAGTGCAGAAAGAGCTTCTACTGCGGGAAGGGCTGCATGACAAGAGTCAGAAGTACTCCAAAAAAAGAAGATGTCCCATATTGGCATAAGTTCATTGTTCCTTCGACTTTTCTCCTTCTGGTGACGCTCACAGCATTTATCCTGAACGATTACCCTACAGTCCCTCCAATGGATGACACCTACATACATCTTGTTTTCGGGAACACCCTGTTTACCGCATCACCCCTCTCTTACAATGCAGGAGAACCGTCTTCGGCATTCACAAGCCCGCTTTGGCTGTTGCCGTCGGCTTTATCTGCATTGAGCGGAGTGGATGCGGCACCTGTATTGCTTATGCTCTTCTCGATTGCAATTGCAGTGTTTATCCTATTTCTGGTCAAGCCCATGACTGGCATACTTCTCCTGCTAATGGGGTCTTTCATTTTTCACGCATCGAGCGGTATGGAGACCATGCTTGCCTGCCTTTTCACAGTCCTTATCTGGAAGAGCATTCATGATGACAGGTTCGTTTCTGTCAGACCCTGGCTTCTACTGGGAGTCTTTCTCAGCAGACCTGAATTGGCAGTTATTGCTGTCCCGCTCATCATGCTCGAGAGGAAAAACGGATTAAGAAGGATATTCACTCTTCTTCTTCCATCACTAATTGCAGGCGTACTCTGGATCATTTGGAATTTCCACGCTGCCGGGCTCCCGCTGCCCACAACATTCTATGCAAAGTTCCGCTACTCATTGGCAGGTATTCCCGGACTACTGAAACAATATCTGTTCACTTCATTCCTGCTTCCATTCTCAGCCCTTGCATTCCTGCTCACACTGCGAGGCAATTTGAAAGACGATAGGAATAAAGCTCTGCTGGCTTTTGTGATTATTGTGCCGCTGGTTTCTTTCATCCTTCAGCCGAACAGCTGGTTTCAGATGCGCTATCATGTGCCGGGGATGGTAGTTCTGGCTCTCGCAACCGGAGAGTGGCTCCGTAAAATTCACAGGAGAAAATTCAATCTCGCTCTTCTTGTCGTCTTCTTTATCCCCGGACTAATCGTCTTCTCGGGAAGAAGAATCGATGCTTCCGCCGATGTGAACTCCATTGATGTCTCTCCCGCTGTCTTTCTAGATGAGAATGCCGCGCATAATGATACTATTGCAGTCGCGGATATTGGAGCTATGAAGTGGATCACCGAGAGATACCTGCTCGACCTCGACGGCCTGATAACACCAGATATGCTGCCAGGTGGCATTGGACGCAACCAGGAATGGATTCTCTTCCGGGCTGACTGGCTTGCCGTCTTCCCCGATCAGTACTCCTGGTTAACCGACAGCTCTGCTGATTCTTGTTATTCCTCTACTGTTTCTTCTGACGGTGCTGCTACTTCTGATAATGATGATGATGATGCTGATGCCGGCGTTTCGTCCGGTACTACTTCTACTGCTCCTAAAATCGAGTTCGTCAAGGGTTTCCATAGTCCCTCAAACGTCATTTGTGGCGAAGATTCCCTTTCAATCTATCAGTACCGTACG
>CAYRQP010000041.1:0-3848 GCA_964426545.1 uncultured bacterium
CTCCGTCGACATTCTCCCACCAGGCGATTTCATTGGCGGTGCTTGCTGTCACGAGAATGTCAATGTCTCCGTCGCCATCCATGTCTGCCGGCGAACAGAAGTCCGCACCTGCAAATCCCGTGGTTATGACTGCTTCAACCGGGGTTATAGGCTCGCGCACAAGATACAAATCTCCTGTGGTACCCGCCCAATCTGTCCCTTCTGAACTATCGAATTTCGTTCCCCATTTAACATCAGGACCGGGAAATCCGTCACCGCCGGACCAGTCTGTCTGCTCTGCTGTCTCGGCAAAACTCATTGAAATGAAAAGTACGAGCACCAGATTAACGACGCGAAAAGGCATAACTCCTCCTTTAGGAAGAATAAAGCATATATAAACTGAAGTTGCGAAGGTATTTCTGTAAAGTATTATTTTTCAAGGATTTCGGAGGGATGTCAAGGGCAGGGAAAAGGTATCGGGTCACTTAAGCAAAAAGACCGTACTTCACATCGTCATGCTTAGGGACATGCAACTCTGTGCGTGTCCCGAAAATCGCACCGCCTTCTGTATAGGGACATGATTTCTTCGTGTCCCGTTAATAGCACCGCCATCTTTTAGCAAAAGTGTCGTACTTCACTTCCTCATGCTTAGGGACATGATTTCTTCGTGTCCCGAAAATCGCACGGCCTTTTATAAAAAGGACTAAAGGTGGAATAAGATGAAGTACGACACTAATGTTACTTAGCGGATTACCACCACTCTTTCGCTGGTGGCAAACCCACTGGACTGCATCCTGCAGACATATACGCCTGCCGGAAGCCCCGACACATGAGAGCTGTAAGAACCAGTCGTTACTTCTTCATCGACAACCGTGGTCATCAGCCTTCCTGAAAGGTCAAACACATCGATTGAGACATGTACTGTTTCTGGAACATTGAACCGTATTACAAATGTTCCCGTTGCAGGATTAGGCGCTATCGGAAGAAGTTGATAAGTTTCAACTATTCCACCTTCTATGCCCTGGTACTCTTTTATTTCGAATTCCGCACTAAAGCCCCAATTGTCTACATCATCGATGACTTTTATCTGGAAGTCTGTTCCAATGCCCCATGCTTCAGGAATGGAATCAACACGGGTGTATGTACCGCTGTTGGCTACAAATCCGTCGGTATAATCGAGAAGGTATAATCCATCCTGCCACAGTTCTATATAGACGCTGTCGCCGGAAAGCGGTCCCGATGCAAGCATCAGCACAGGATATTCCCATTCGACGAGAGTGTTTGTTTCGAGATGCTGCCAGACTGTTGCCGCTGCAGGCTCGGTTACAGTAATTATCTCTGCTGCTACTGATGCAACTTCGAAGTACTCGCTCCAACCAAAGTTACCCAGTTCATCTTCAATGGTAATACGATATTCGCCGCCGGGATGCCAACTCATCGGTACAGCCTCTTCATAAAGCCATGAACCGTCATTGGGTGTCGATTCCGCAAGAACCGCTACCAGTTCGTCTCCGTCATAGAGAGTAATACTGACTGTGTCGCCCTGCAGGACTTCGAGCATTGCAGGATATTCCCATGCAACGGGAAGGTCTGTTTCAAAATGCGTCCAAACGGTGCCTGTTGTCGGGTCAGTTATTGTTATCACACTCTGTCCAGATGATTCCACTACCGAGAAGTTTTCACTCCAGCCCCAGTCGGAATAATTGTCGATTATGTAGATCTGATAGTCAGATGCAATATCCCACGTTCCGGGTATCATATTTGCATAAGTCCAAGACCCGTCATTATCGGTTCCTGTCGCGAGAGTTTCGAGAAGTACCCCTCCCTGATAGAGAAGGATATCGACTGTTGTGCTCTGAAGTTCTGCATTATCCCACAGGATGTCATTATTCGTCGAGTAATGCATCCACTCGGTGGAAGCATTAGGCTCGGTGATACTGATAACTTCATCAGGTTCAATGGTGAACTTTCCGCTCCAGCCAAAGTTATTAATCTCATCGTTTATTCGAATCTGATAGTCATTGTCCGTTTCCCATGCAGGGGATACTAGTTCTCCGTAGGTGAAAGTACCTGTGTTTGCAATCCAGCCATCGCTGAAATCTGCAACAAATGTGTTTCCATCATCCTTCCAGATCTCTATTCTTACACTGTCGCCGGCACAGATTACGGGATAGTCCCATTCGACAAGAGCATCCGCCATATAGTGTAGCCAGACAGATGTTGTATCTGGTGTGGTAACAGTGATTATTTCAGCTCCGGAACTTTCCTCTATTTCGAATATTGCACTGGAACCGAAGTTCATCAGGTCATCCACTATGTGAACCTGAAATCCATGACCTGTTCCCCAACTCGCAGGAACCGGGTCTTCGAGCAAATACTCTCCGGTATTTTCTATCATGCCCGTAATGTCTGCGACATACACCCCTTCGAAATAAAGATGTACCTGGCAGCTGTCTCCCTGGGGAGGTAGTGGGCTATCGGCACGCACTATGGGATATTCCCATGAAACGCGATAGCCGGTTTCGTATTGTGTCCATATAGTCGAGGCACCCGGCTTTGTTACAGTGATAATGGGCTGTCCAATCGAAGGTTCTATCCTGAAGTCAACACTCCAGCCCCAGTCACCGTAACTATCGGTTACCTGTACTCTGTAGTTTTCATCCGGCTCCCACTCCGGAGAAATCGGTTTTTCATAAACCCAGATTCCCGTATTGTCGAGGGAGTCCGCAAAATTGAAGACAAATTCTTCGCTGCGGTAAAGGTCAATTCTTACATATGGAGCGTCCGTTGTCTTTTCATCCCAGAGAATGGCGTTGTTGGTTACATAGTGAATCCATACTGTTGTTTCGTTGGGCTCAAGAACCTCAATTACTTCGGCTCCCAGCAGATTGAATTCCTGACTCCAGCCAAAGTTAGCGAGTTCATCATAGACCTTCAACCTGTAACCGCTCCCTATACCCCATGAAGGATCAATACCTTCTATACGCGTGTATGTCCCCATATTCAGCGTCCAGTCACAGTATCTGCCTACAAGGACTTCACCACTATAAACATCGATTTTTATGCTGTCTCCGGAGAGAAGGGAAGTCTCATATTCCCATGTACATAATGTGTTTTCTTCGTAGTGTCTCCAGTTTTCCTCGGGATAAGGTCTGGTGACTATTATTACTTCCTGCCCCTGTGCGGATTCTACTTCGAATTGATCACTCCAGCCGAAGTTACCGTTTTCATCTTCGACTTTCACGCGGTAATTCCGTCCCGGATCCCAACTTATCGGAACAGGTCCGTCATATGTCCAGAGACTGTCGTTAGGAGTTGAACTTATCAGTGTCTCTACAAATGCTTCACCCCTGTAGATTGAGATGTTTACATTTTCTCCGGGGGGGGAGTATGTCGTGTCGGCGAACATCCATTCCACTTCATATCCGCCTTCATAGTGTGTCCAGACTGATGTGGAATCCGGCTCCGAAATTATTATCACTTCTCCGCCGGAAAGCGTCCAGTCTATCTGTATCAGTTTCAGATAAGGAGACACAATGGGATCTGTCGAATGAAATAGTGTTTTATATTGGAAATAGGTAACACCGGATGCAAGATAAGCAGAGAGATCTGTTCCGCTTACCGTGATATCTTCAGACCATTCACCCATGTCTTCGTATTTGTCAGATGCACGCACCTGGAATGCTATTTCCGTATTTGGGAAAAGCGTATCGACCCAGGCAATCACGCCCCAGTCTACTTGAGTACCGGCCACGGGGGCAAGTTCGAGTATGCTGGAGTTAAGCATACCCTCTCTCGTAAACTCTAATAGACTCCACCATGAGACATCTCCATCGGTCGAACCGACTGCTGCTGCATCGAGCATGCCG
>CAYRQP010000042.1:0-3781 GCA_964426545.1 uncultured bacterium
AGCAGGTTTCACCAATAAGAACCGGTCTAACCGACATTGCATGACATGAACGGCTGGTTTGGGCGGCTGCTTTGCGTAGATTTGTCTTCCGGAACCTCCTGGTACGAAGATATAGACTCTTCGGACTGCATGAAGTGGATTGGCGGGAAGGGGCTTGCCGGTAATTATCTTTTTCCCGATATAACCCGTACATGTGATGATCCTGCAATGCAGCTGATTATCATGACCGGTCCACTCACCGGTACACTAGCGCCTACTTCAGGCCGCACTACTGTTATGTCAAAATCTCCACTTACCGGAACTGTGGGTGACTGTTCAGTGGGGGGAAGCCTTGGCTGGCAGATAAAGAAAGCAGGGCTCGACGGAATAATCATCACCGGCAGAAGTGAAAAACCATGCGGGATAGAAATCTCTGATAATGAGATATTCATAACCGATGTATCGGACCTGTCAGGCAGAAGTACTGCTGAGCTGCATGATTCCCTGAAAGACAAAGGAGCTGTTGCAACAATAGGTTCGGCGGGAGAGAACGGAGTCCTGTTTGCATCGCTGATGGTCGATGGTTCCTTTGCTGCGGGTAGGGGCGGAATCGGTTACATGTACGGGGTGAAGAACCTCAAATACATAACAGTACGCGGGAGCGGAAAGGTTAGCGTCCACGATAGCACTGCATTGAAGAAAGCACGGGAGGATATCTTCCGCTTGGTTGCAGCTGCACCTGCTCTGAGCGGGGAGCACAGTCTCAGGAACTGTGGGACTGCTGCCTGTTATGATTTAATGAGTTCCAACAGGATGATGCCTACTTCTAACTTTAGGGAAACTTTCTTCCCACCTGCGAGATCAATGAATTCACACGCATATAGCGACAGATACGGACTGAAGCGGAAGGGATGCAGGGGCTGTCATATCCTCTGCAAACGAGTCGGCAGTGATGGTTCTCATCTTCCGGAATTCGAGACGATGTCGCATTTTAGTGCCCTTATAGAGAACACGGACCTCGATGCCGTGATGCAGGCAAACAGAATCTGCAATGAGACCGGAATGGATACGATTACTGCGGGGGCGACACTTTCCTGCTTCTCTGAAATCACCGGTGAAAAACTTACTCCGCAGCGGATTGTTCAGTTGTTGCTGGGGATAGCATCCGGAACCGAACCGGAACTTGCACAGGGTTCATTGCGGTATGCCAAGGAGAAGGGTGTTCCGGAACTGTCCATGTCGGTTAAGGGTATGGAACTGCCCGGATATGACCCGAGAGGAGCATATGGAATGGCACTGGCATATGCTACCTCCACAAGGGGCGGGTGTCATCTGAGGGCTTATCCGATAAGCCATGAGATACTCCGAAAACCTGTATCCACAGACAGATTTTCATTCGAAGGCAAGGCGCGGATGATAAAAATTGCGGAAGACATGAACGCTGTTATCGATTCTCTTATTGCCTGTAAGTTTATCTTCTTCGGTGCATCGCTTGAGGAGTATGCAGATGCATTCACTGCTGTTACAGGTGTACAAACATCTGCACAGGAGCTGCTGAAAGCTGGGGAGAGGATATATTTTCGCGAGCGGATGATGAACCACCTGAATGGGTTCACATCTGAGGATGATGACCTACCTCTACGCTTCTTCAATGAAGGCGGAACTTCCGGAAACGGAATAGATGTCCCACCGCTTGACCGGAGTGAATTCCTTGAAGCCCGGAGCAGATACTACAAAATCAGAGGATGTTCGGAAGAAGGAGTTCCGCTGAAGAGTAGGGCGGAAGAACTCAGAGTGGCGGAGCCTAACTAATCACCTTACAAGGATGAGTTTTAGAGACTCCTCATAATTATCCGAAGTCATCTTCACAAAATAGATCCCTGCAGTGGAAGTCTCCGAACTCCACAGGGTTTCATGCAGACCCGGTTCGAATGTATCGTTTTCGAGGGTTTCCACGAGCCGTCCCGTAAGATCATAGACCGAGATGCTGACAGGGGCGGCGATAGCCGTACTGAAGGTAATGGAAGTGAAAGTGTTTGCTGGATTCGGGATGCAGTTCATCAGTTCGGTCTCGAATGGCCGGAGGTTTGTGTCTGCAATACCGGAGATGGAGTCAACATATGTAAACTCGGTTTCATCCGACCATTCGCTCCAGATGAGATTTCGGTCGCGGTATCTGACGCGCCATGCGTAGGTGTGTCCGTCATACAGAATACTGTCAGGTACTTCGAGTGTTGTAAGGTCTATTCCTTCATTCAGGTCGACAGGTTCCCAGTCGGGGGGGCCTGTGTCGCCGAAGATGTTCTCCCAGGTTCTTATTGTGTCGATGTGGATTGTGTATCCTTCACTGAGGACGAATTCCGAACTCATGATGAGAGCTTCGCCACTGTAATCGGATGCCGTCAGGACTACAGGGTCAGTAACAGTTCCGGATGGTGAGACGGCATCCGGGGTGTCCGGCGGGGTGAGCTTAAGGTCACGGGTAAAAGACTCGATGAGTACATTGTCGAGCGGAATGTCCGGATTGCCGAGTGAGTATAAGTCTGCTGTATAAGAACTGTCCGAGCAGTCTATGTCGAATAGGATGTAGCCGTAGTAATCGTGTGCCCTGTAAATCTCGGCATAGTCTATTGCCTCTCCGCTCCAGCGGTCTAGACCGGCACCGCCGCCGCCTGAGAGTAGGAGATGCATGTGGGCTTCAGGCTCTGCACCGTGTTCGTAATTGTGTGAATGTCCGTACATGAAGACTTCAATTTTGCTACAGTCTACTAGAACCGGGATCAGGGTGTCCTGTACCCAGGATGTGTTGCCTGTAGGCCAGATCTCGGAGTGTCCCGGGTGGTGCGCGTATGCAAAGACGAACATTACATCGTCGTCCTCTTCTGCCGCCTGGAGTTGGGCTTCGAGCCATCCTATCTGTTCTGTTCCCTTGATGTTGCTGTCGATCGAAATGAAGAGGGCATTTCCCAGCATGAAAGAGTAGTATGCTTCGCCGTCCATTCCGCCGCTTTCATAGCCGTCGTATTCAACATATTCATAGTAGAACTTAGCTTCCCATTCGTGATTGCCGATACTTATCATAAAGGGGACTTCACCTGAGAGGATACTTATCGGGTTGAAGTACATCGGGATGTACTCCTCAATGTTCCAGCCGAAAGTCACGATGTCCCCGACATTCAGCACGGCATCGAAAGTCTCTGCAGGCGGGCCGTAAACGCTGTCTATCTTCTCATACATCGCTTCTATCACTTCAGTATGCATGAGGGAATCTGTCCGTGAGTCCCCATAACAGACAAAGCGAATGTGTGTGTCTTCGGTAATCATCTCAGGGGGGGTAGTGAAAGAACGGATGGGTGAGACATCAGTGTCGGTCGTGCATTCGTAATAATAAGTCTGATTCGGAGTAAGTCCCGTGAGTTGTACGGAGTGCCAGACTATGGAGTCATTGAAGAAATGACAGTCCCCGGTCTGGACTAAGCCTAGAGACTGGGATGTACCATATTCGACGGTTGACTCGCTCGATAGCCGTGAATGCCATCCGATGAAGATGGATGTGGGGGTTGGTGACTGCAGATATGTTGGCATTTCAACCGGATTTTCACTGTGATGTGCGTATGCAGTAGAAACTGCAAGAATTAATATTCCTGTGATTAAAAGCGATATTTGCAATGTTCTCCAATCGATTATATGTTGTTCAAGTATGTTCAAATTGATGCAGATTTCAAATAGTATAATCAGGGTAGTATTTAGGGCTTACTGAACATAACCTATCTATTTATATTCCAATCATATAGATATATAA
>CAYRQP010000043.1:0-1686 GCA_964426545.1 uncultured bacterium
GGATATTCCCATTCGACGAGAGTGTTTGTTTCGAGATGCTGCCAGACTGTTTCTGTCGTGGGTTTTGTTACTGTAATTATTTCGGATGCTGCAGATGCCACTTCGAAATACTCACTCCATCCGAAGTTGGAGAGATTGTCTTCAATGTAGATTCTGTATTCGTTACCCGGCTCCCAGTCCATTGGTACAGGTTTATCCAGCATCCATTCACCGTCATTCTCGGTAGATGCAACAAGCATTGCCACAAACTCATCTCCGTCATATAAGGCTATGCTGACGCTGTCTGCACCCACAACATCCAGTACGGCCGGATATCTCCATTCGACTGGATAATCACTCCCAAAGTGAGTCCAGACTGTAGATATTCCCGGTTCAGTGATTTCAATTATCTCCGCCCCGCCTGAAGATGAAACACTGAATGAAGCGCTCCAGCCCCAGTCACCGTAGTTATCCACTACTTTGACTGCATATTTGTCAGAGGTTTCCCACTCGACAGGAACGGGATTCTCCATAATCCACTCTCCGTCGTTTTCAGTTCCCTCTACGAGAATATCGACTATTTCATCGACGAGATAGAGTACAATGTCGACTGTTGGAGCTTCCGTCGTTTTTGTGTCCCACTGAATCGGATTGTCGGTACTGTAATGAATCCATTGGGTCATTTCATTCGGCTCTGTTACATCGATGACTTCTCCAGGGCTTATTGAAAAATCAGGACTCCATCCGAAATTCCCGTATTCATCATAGACCTGTATTTTGAAGTTTGAAGCGCTTCCCCATTTGGGATCTATGGGGTCTCGGTGCGTGTATGTACCGGTATTCTGCATCCATCCTGCAAGCTCATCTATGAAAATCCCACCCATGTAAATGTCAATCTTGATGCTGTCTCCGGACAGAACTCCCGTCTGATAGCGCCATTCTGAAACCGTGTTTACTTCATAGTGCGTCCACACTTCTCCCTGTTGAGGAGTTGTCACATCTATTATTTCCTGTCCGGATGCGTGAACGATTTCGAAGTTTTCGCTCCATCCGAAACTACCGTTTTCGTCTTCTACTTTTACATAGTAGTCCCGATGCGGTTCCCAGATCATAGGTACAGACCCTTCATATATCCAGAGACTGTCGTTTGGTGTCGAAGATATCAATGTATCGATGAATTCTTCACCAATATAGATGGTAATACTTACTATCTCGCCGGGGGTAGTTTGCATAGTGTCGGGGAATACCCACTCCACTTCATATCCGCTGCCATAATGCATCCAGACTGATTCTGAATTCGGCTGCAGAACAGTAATTACTTCACCGCCGGCAACAGTCCAGTCGATTCCGATTTCATTCAAACCGGGAGTTGTCAGAGGATCGACTGTACGAAGCAATGCCTTATACTGGAAATATGTCACACCGGAGACTAGATACTCCGCCAGGTCGGCACCGTTGCCCGTTATGTCAGCCGACCAGCTTCCCATGTGTCCCGGATCTTCTGAAGCCCGCACCTGAAATACCACTTCCGTCTCGGCAGGGAGTGTATCTTCCCAGATAATAGTCCCCCAGTTTATTTGAGAACCGGGGATATCGGATAAGGTTAGAATTGTCGATTCGAGAGTTCCTTCACCAGGGAATTCAACAACCTGCCACCATGAGACATCTCCATCGGTCGAACCGACTGCTGCTGCATCGAGCATGCCG